>CAZDZX010000028.1:8166-18550 GCA_964510005.1 uncultured Pirellulaceae bacterium | reverse complement strand
ACTTTTTGTGATTTGAATTTGATTCGAGTTTTGCAATCGGAGGTAGTTCGTTTCGGTTAAGTGTTATTTTCACGCCACTATCTCCGCCGTAAGGGCCTAGGTTTCCAGTAGTTGGATGCGGAGGAAGAATTTGCGTCGTCTGGCCGTGGCAAAGTTGGATTTTTTGGAAACTGGTCAGCATCGAGGATATCCGGATCAACCGACTCGGGTTCGATGTTTTCTAGGTCCAGATCGGTATGGAGATCAAGGTCTTTGTCGGGATCGGAATCCAGATCATCCTCTAGATCTTCATCGGCTTCCGTGGGCCTGAGTGGTGGTGGGCCTTCGTGGGGTGTCAAGTTCGAATCGGCTCCAGGTCCTCCGGTGGAGAGAAACGGATCCGAGAACACAGATCCAACGCGACCAAAGTTTCGGGTCGCGCGAGTGTGCTTTCCACCAAAGGTAGGATAGTCATAGTCGAAAGGACTGCAGCAGATGCTGCACCCGGTGAGGGCCACGCTGGCTCCCAAAGCAACCAGTAGTCCAACAAAGATAGTTAGTTTGTACATTCGATTTCCTGTTCAAAATGCCTGCTGAACAATAGCGGCTTTTAAAACTAGTTTCTGATGATGATTCGACCTGTTGAACGCTCCGAGCGATTGGGAGAGTTCCCTTCAGCTGAATTGTCCTCGCGCGAACTTTCTTTACCTGAGATCTGCAGCCTTGCGGTGTTTCGATTCGAAACCGCGGGCTTCCTGCGAACCGTCAGTTGGCTCTGCGGTTGGCTGTTTGTTCTGAGCGTTTGTTGGCGAGTTCGGCTATTGGATTGTGGGGTCGCTCGAAGTCGTCTTGCTCGCTGAGCGGTCGGTTGTTTAGCCGGCGTTCGTTCCTGCTGGGCGGAACGTGGGGCCGACGACCGTTGAACGGGCTGACTGACTTCCTCTTCGTAGCTCACCTGTCTTACGTTGGGTTCAGCAGGGTTGCGTGAGGCAGATCCCCCGAAAGATGGGGCAAGGCTGGGAACGCCTGACGGCGATTGAACTTCTACTGGAATGGGACTTCCATTGAATTCGTCGCCGTATACCGGTAGGCCTTCAGAGTAGATAGGTGTGTCTTGCGAATAAGTCGGGACGCCTTCGGTGATACTGTTTCCGACTTTGTAACCACTGTTGTGATTGCTAGGACGATCTTCTCCGCGACTGATGACTTCAGGGCGAGTCCAACCGTAGACAAGTTCGCGGCTGGCCGATCGTCGACGCGAATACTCATGAGCGTCGAGGTAAGCTTTGCCGGGCCAAGGACCTTCTTCGAATTGGATGCCACAGTAGGCCAAGGTGGTGCCTTTGCGGCGATGCAAGAGCGAGAGGCCTTTGTTGTATTCCGTGATAGACTGGTAGAACGCGATTTCTGCTTGAGCCAATCGTCGCTGGGCATCGAGAGTCACGTTGAGCGTCTCGAGTCCTTCTTCTTGCAGATCGTCAAACACGTTCTTTTCGATTCGTGAGGCTCTCCAGCGGTTGAAGTGCGAGGTTGCGGTGCGAAGGTTTGTCGAAAGGAGTCGCATGTTTTCGTGAATTTCCTTGTTCACGTCCAATTCGGCTTCTTCCAGACGGGCGACTTCACGAGCCAGTTTCAGTTGTGCGTTTCTGACGTTGGCCAGTTCGGCACGGAATCCAACGGGAGCTCCGAAGGTCAATCCGAAGGAGAGCTCTTGGAAGTCTCCGTCATAAAGCTCGTTGATGGCAGCACTGTCAGCATTGGGAAACGGCAGGGTTCCAGTCGACGACGAGAACTGGTTACCCAATCCAAGGAATCGATAGAGTGCCGTGGCGTTCAATTCTGGCAGCAAGCTGTTTTTCGAATACGCCAGTGAAAGTTCACGCTTGCGAATCTCCCAGCGAATGTTTCTCAGTTCTGGGCGATACGAAAGGGCTTCGGCGAGCGTTGTGCAGTAATCGAATTCAACAGGGGCAAAAATTGGATCGTCGATGGGGCGGATCATGCGTCCGTCATTCGCGGCCCAGCCCAACAAGAAGCGAAGCTGACCTTCAGCGTTAAGCAACGTGTTGTAGGCTTCCACCACTTGGGCGTCGAAAAAGTGATACTGTTCGCTGGCTTGAGCGACTTGTTGTTTGTTAACGTCAGAAGCTTGGTCGAATTGGTCTTTGACGATTCGGTAAGTTTCCAGAGCGGCGTTGCGTCCTTCTTTGGCTGCTTCCAGAGCTCGGTAAGCGGCGTACAGATCCCAGTAACGAATTTCAACGTTGGTGACAAAGTTCTGCAATTGAGCGTCAAGGTTGGCAATCTCTTGGTCGGTGCCGATCCGCGAGATGACAACAGGAGCTCGATTGATGAAGGCACCGCGGCCTCGCAACAGAGGCTGGCGAATTTCGGCTTCGAACGATGCTCGGTAGAAGCTATCCAAAACTTGGAAACCTTCCGTGACGCCAAGTGTCGAGGGATCGTCGAGTGGATTCGAGTTTTCGGTGTAAGTGTTGACGTTTCTGAAGAACAGCTGAGTACCGTTGGCAGTCTGTTTGGCGATTTCTGTCTGCCAGTTGACTTGGTCTTGTTGGAAAACCAGCGGATCGAAAGGGTTGTCGGTGACCGTGTTTCTAGGTTCGTCCGTTTTGGTGAAGTTCAGACTGCTGGTCAACTGAGCGTCGAAAGCAGACAAGGCAGCTTCTTCGCCTTGGTTGACGTCCAGCTGTGTGTTGCTGAGAACGCTTCCCAGTCCGGGGAGTGCACCCGGCGTGCGGATCGAACCCGGCTCGCTTTGACGGATCGCCACGTTGTAAACCGTCCCCACGGCGTTGGGTGCGTTGACGATGGTGTCTTGGCCGGGCAGGACATTGGTGCCCTGGAGGTTGGGTGTGCCGTACCCGCGAAACAGCTTTCCATTCTGCAATGCGTAGGAAATCGAGTCTTCCAAGGTCAGATCGAGGAAGCTGTCAAAATCCGGGTCGATCACCGTAATCGGTGGACGGGATTGAATCACTTCCTGCAGACTTTGGGTTTCGACGTCCGGATACTCAACGGAGGTAGCCTTGTCCACGAAGTGGTTGAGGGCCCCAGTATCGTTGAGATAGATGGGTTTTGACGGAGTGCACCCTGTGATGACCGCAACGATTGCGAAGCCAAGGAACAAGTTGATTGTGGGGATAAGTCTCATAGGATTTCCATATCCGATGATGCCTGTTTTAAAAAATCGTTTTGCGACTCCAAAGGAGCCGCAAAACGGAGTGGCAATTAGCCCTTGCCAAGGAACCCCCCAGTTCCTGGAATCTCTGAAACACCACGCAAGCGCGGGCACAGAAAAACCGTTACAGCTGGTATCGGCGACGTGATTGGAAAACTTTGGCTAATCCGCAAACATTTCCTAATCGGACCTAAATGCCAGCAGAATCGACAACAGCCCTTCCATCGTGGGGAGGAAATCGCCTCTCTAAGGCCCCTGTTTTGACTATTTCCTTTGTTTTGCCTTGCTTTTCCTAAGCGTGACCTAGATTCCATGCAGTGTCCCGTCGCTCCTAGGCGGCGTCCCCTTTTGGACTACCCCTTTTGTTCAGGTTTTTAGAACGATGAATTTTTTCAAACAACTGATATCCAAATTACTTGGAATGGTCCTGTTGTGGGCTTCTATTGCTGTGATTGCATGGGTTGCGTTCGCTTACGGCGAATTCAACAGTACGGTCCAACAACGAAAGGCCTTCGGCGAAGAACTGTCCAAGCATATTGAGGAATTGATCCAAACGGATCGCTCAAAGCAGATCAGAACCGCACTCAAGTTCCACACGCAAAACAAGCACGGCATCGAAGCGGTTGCGTTTTCGCAACCTGGAAAAAGAAATGTCACATTGGGCCCGTTTAAGGACCTGTGGAAATCTAGCGAAGAAAGCAACAACATCGCTCGCCGACAAGAGTTCGCTGTTGGAAAAGATGCATCGCAGGGGACTCTGAAGGTTTGCTATCAGTCGATTGCAGGTTCGGATCAAAAAGATCAAGTCTTCGGATACGTTAACCAAGTCTTTCCAAACCCTTGGGTTTGGTCTCTGCTAGCCAGCATCGGTTCTTGCTTGAGTTTGCTCGCGTTTTTGTTGTTGGGAGGTCCGAAGAATTCGGAAGCTAAGGCTAAAACCGACGGTACAGAGGCTGAGGAAGCTGAAGAAGATCTGGGTGCCCGCTACCGGACCAGCAAGTCAGAGAAAAAGTCAGATGAGTCGACTGAGGATGAAACAACAGAATCAGAATCATCTGGCGAGGCTCCAAGCAGCGGAAAGTTCAAGGGAATGAGTCACGAATTCCGGACTCCTTTGAATGCGATTTTGGGCTATTCGGACGTTTTGTGTAACGATCAGCGCTTGGATACGGCCGACCGCAAGCGATACTTCCGTACGATTCAAGACTGTTGCCGAGATTTGTTAGATTTGTGCGACGGAAAAAGTCTTGAGCAGAGAGCTCCTTCTCCCCAACCCATCGAACTTGCGTCTCGAATCGGACAGCTATCGAACCTCAGTATCTTGGTCGTCGACGATAGTCCGACCAACCGAGAACTGGCCAGCGTCTACCTGAGAAAGGTTGGCTGCCAGTTGGATTTCGCGGAGAACGGCCAGGAAGCTGTCACGAAAACGGCCAGCAATGCATATGATGTAGTGTTGATGGACATTCAGATGCCCGTCACCGACGGTTTGAACGCAACCCGCGAGATCAGAGAGTCAGGAAATCGGGTTCCGATCGTGGCATGGACGGCGAATGTCGACGAGATCTCCCCAGGCGAGTGCTTGAAAACGGGATTCTCTGGTTTTCTTTCCAAGCCTGTTCTTCGGGAAGACCTGTATCACGAAATTCTGTCTTTGGTTCCCGATCGGCCTGTACAGAACCTGCAGCCAGCAGTCCCTGTTCAGCAGCCTGTTGCCCAGGCGCCTCAGCCTGTCGAAATGCCTCAGCCTGTCGCACCTGTGCAAACACAGCCTGTCGCACCTATCGAAATGCCTCAGCCTGCCGCACCTGCGCAAACACAGCCTGTCGCACCTCAGCTGCAAGAATCAGTTTCTGATCCTTCAACTTGGGAAGCGGTCGCTCGTGGAGCAGTTTCAGCGGGAGCCACTCTTGAGCAACCGCAACCACCGCAACCGCAACCGCCGCAACTTGCCCCTGTCGAAGCCGACACAAGTTGGATCATATCAACGTTGCCCATGGACGACATTGACTTCGTGGAAGTTGCCCAGATTTTCACCGACAGTCTTAATAGCAAGCTGCACGAGATGGTCGATGCTTGCTCCAATGAAAACTTCAAAGAGCTTGCTCAATTCGGCCATTGGCTGAAGGGAGCGGGTGGTTCTGCTGGGTTTGCCCCACTGGGAGACACCGGAATCGAACTCGAAAAAGCCGCCAAAGCAAAGGACCATGATACTTGCATCGAGCGAGCTCAAGACGTGCTGAATTTGTCACGACGCATCAAAGTCGAATTCACTGGAGAACCAGTGAAGGCTTAATAGCGATCAGCCCATCAAGCTAGTTCGTCTACGTTTAAAATAAGCTGGAGCGGAAGTGATTACTTCTTCTTCAGCTTCTTTTTTCGATCGCGGTTCCGCTTCTTGCGTTGTTCGAGGTCGGAACGAGCTTGGTCCACGGCATCCGATTTTCGGCTCTGGAGGAGCGCCATCCCTCGTTCAGCTAAGGAAGTCTTAGGTTTTTTTTGGTCATCTAGCCCATCGGTATCCAAAACCGGTTTCGGCAACAACTTCCGCTCAAGAATGCCCCAGATACTGGACGTCACGAAATAGACGCACAATCCGGCCGGCACTTTGAAGAACATGAGTGCCATGAACAGCATCATGAACGACATCATCTTTTGCATCATCTGCTGCTGTTCGTCCATGGCTGGCGGGGTGAACAGTTTTTGCTGAACCAAAAACAGCACCATCGTGACCAAGGGCAAGATGTTCAGAAACGGCCCGAACCACCAGTCTTCGGCCAGCCATGATGGCCAGAGGTGTTTCCAGTAGTAGAGTTGGTCGGGGCCAGAGAGGTTCGATGCCCACGACATGCCCCGCACGATCGGTTGGTCCCGCAGCGAGATATCCACCGACAGGCCGCGATACAAACCGATGAATACCGGCAGTTGGATCAAACCAATAAAGCAACCACTCAAGGGGCTGTAGTTGTACTTCTTGAAAAGGTCCTGCTGGGCTTTGGCTCGTCCCTCCATGTCGTCGACATGTTTGTCAGCGATTTCTTTGATCTGAGGCTGTAGGTACTGCATCATCTGCGCGTTGAGCGCCGCTTTTCGGGAAAACGGAATCATCAAACACCGGACCAGCACGGTCAGCAGGATGATCGGAATGATGTAACTGATTTTGAAAGTCAAAAAGTAAAACAGATGCAGCAGAGAAAGCAGTGGTTTAGAGCACCACCAGAACCAACCGAAAACGCGAGTGTCTTCTAGGCCATAGGTTGCGAGGAGCGCCGTTTCCTTGGGGCCACTGAAGACTTCGAAGGGTTCGGTGACGGAGCCATTTGCGGGTGCATCGACGGCTCGAAAGACGCGAAAAGTGCAATCGACAAGCTTTTGCGTTCGTGCGTTTTCTGGAATCGAGGTGGCATCATTGACGTCAGCGAACACGCTGTAGGCCGTGAACTTTTGCCCTTGGTCTGTTTTTGGAAATAGCGTGGTGTTGAAGTACAGCGTGTCCACGCCTAGCCAATTGATCTCTGCCCGGGTCGGTTCCGCAGTGGTTTCAAAAGGGTTGGTGACGAATTTGGTGACCGGTTCGTCCTTGAGAGTCTCTTTGACGATTTCCATGCATCCATAAAAGATGAAGTCGTCGTAAGTGGTTGAGGCCAATACGTCCCGTGCTCCGCCAATTTTGGAAATGGCGTAGGCGTCACCGTGAGTCTTTTGCGAATACCACCATGTCTCCGATGGCGTTCCGGTAGGCCCTTTCAGTTCGTAGCCGATTTTTTGATTCTTCGCCGAACCGTTTTCGATCTTCAGATCAAAATCCCAATCGAAGCTCTTGGCGTCGCGACTCTGAATTTCGTCTTCGGCCAATTCGGGGACTGAAAAGGATTTGGTGACCGAAATCGGACCCGCGAGGTCCAATTCTTTCAGTCGCTGGGGCGAGACTTCGAATTTCAATTGAGCGGAATGGGCATCCGCAGAAACGACTTCCCATTGAGACTGAGCAATGTCTTTGTCGATCTCCACCCATTCGACTTGGGGGTTCAGGTTGGCATCGGGTTTGTAAAGCCGCAACAAAAACGATTCGTCGAATTGAGCCGTCGGTGACAGCACGCCGGGTTCCGGGCGGATCAGTTCGATGGGTTTGGTGGTCAACGTCGTGCTGAACGAAAGCGATTGACCCGCGCGGTCCACGACCAGGGTTGCCTCATCGCCTGGATGAGTGGAGGCCATGATTTTCATGAAGTCTTCGGCGGAGGTGATTTTCTCTCCATCGAAGCTTTCCAGAACATCGCCTTTTTGGATTCCGCCAGTAACTCCTTGAGCGGTCGCCATTTCGGCAGGTGTGCCGGGACCCACGACACCGACGATGACTTGATTGGATTTCGTGTCATAGCATTCGAGCGCCCCGATGTAGCCGCCCTTCCATTCAAGGTCGCGATACTTGAAGTCGCCAGTTTTTGGATCTCGCAGATTCAACTCGATGCGGCGAATGGTTCCGCCATAGGGGTTGAGCGTAATCAGATAGCGGTCGGAACCCGATTGATTAAGTGATCCAATGGTGATCAGGTCGCCTTGCTGGCGCACCGACGTCAAGCTGCGTTGATTGTAGTAGGCGTTCAAAGCGGCGGTTTCGCCGACCTGCGTTCCTAGATCCTTGATTTCGGTGTTGGTCAGAAATGCGATGGAGGGATCAATTCCTGTGCGCTGGATCGCGGGTTGCTCTTCGCCGGGATCCTCTTCATCGTCGGCCGGATCTTGGTCTGCATCATTTTGCACCACCGGATTGTCGGCGTTCGGTTCAGCGGGCTTTTTCTTGGCGGGAAAAAAGTACTGAAGCAAAAGCATCATCAGCATGGCCATGCCGACTGCAAACAGGAATGACGACGAGCGATTTTTCACGTGTTTTGTACGGGATAAGTGAAATTAAAAAGGCCACAAGAGCGGTAATTCTGTGGCACGACTCAAATATTGGAAGGGGATAATTCAATTTAAGGGAATTGAAGCGGAATTACCTTGCCCCTTTTCCCGCCGCTTGGGCGGCGAACTGGCGCAGAAATCCCCTTGGGAGCCACCTGCTTGGGTCAGTTGGAGCCCGATTCGACGGTGTAAAAGAATCGAAAACTCCGCGAGCGGCAGTCGAACTGACCGCGATTACTTCAGTTTGGGCGAATCGGTACTGCTGCTACCAACTTTGCTGGCCGATTGGGCCGGCTCGCGGGAAACGACACATCCGGAGAACTTCCAGCCGGATTCAGCAACTTCCATCGCCCATCCGGAAAGCCCCAAGTACGGGGCGATTTCAGTTTCGAAATTGGCCGGCAATTTGCTGCCGTCGATCTGCTGTTCACGTTTTTCGTCAGGTTTGGCTTTCTTGCCATAGACCTGATTCAAAATGCGAGCGATGAACGTTTCCGATTCGGCCATCTTTCCGGTCCGCATCATTTCGTAATTGGTTTTCAATATTTTGTCCAATCGCGAGTGCATTCGGAATCGAACCCGCTTGGAATCCGTCAATTTGGCGAGAGCGTCTTTGAGACGTTTCACGTCAGAGCTTTTGGCGAAATCGGTTGAGGGTTTGGACAGCAGGATTTTCTTCAGGTATTCCTTGTCGTTGCAAACGAACAGGGTGTTGTCGCGAATCACAAAGAACCGTCGGTTGAACAGTGTCACGCGAGGTTGGAATTCCTTGGCCGTATCGTCGTCTTCAGGAAACTCATCGTCACCCTCGTCGGGGAATTCTTCGTCCGGAAATTCGTCTTCGATTTCGATTTTGTAGGGATCCTTTTCAGCTTCCTCGACGCGGTCATCGATGACATAGTCGAAGCCAGCCAGTTTTTTCATTTTCCCTTCGACCATCCGCTTGATCTGATCGATCAGCAGTTTGCCGTCGATGCCCTCATTGAGCTCGATGCCGATCAGCATTTTTTCGCTAGATTCGGTGATTGGTTCGGTGGCGGCCGTGATCACGGTGGCTCGTTTGCCAATCATGCTGAACATGCCGTCCAGATCGACTTTGAAACGGGGGTTCACCTTCATCTCTTTCTTTAGGCCAGCCATGGTGCCTTCGCCCTGAAACAGGTCGACAAAGTGTCCCAGTTCCTTCCAAGCCTTTTGGACGTTCCAAGTGGCCGCGAAATAAGAACCGATGTTTTCGGGGACCCAGTTCGGGACGTCTTCCGCGTTTCTTCCGGCGGGAGAGAAGTCCAGCATGTTGAGGAGGCGACGTTGAGCAGCATCCAGTGACTTTTTGCGTTCCACGTAGACCATGGTTCGATGCAGCACATCGTGTTCCGTGGTTGCGAAACTGACAAAGCCACCAACGGCTTTGAGCGCGTCCAAGCCTTCTCGAGACAGTGTTTCCAAAGGACGTTTCTGAAGCTCAGGGACATCCATGCTTTCCCGAGCCAACGCGTCGGCAAGACGGGAATAGCCGATCGGATCGACGAACCATTCCAAATCTGGTGCAACGCCTGAAACAGCTGTTTGCTTTTTGATTTCCTGGTACGGGACAGAAGCCGCCAAATTCGAAGGCTTTTCTTTTTTCGCTTTTACCCGTGAGAGGACGTCGCGAAAAATAGTCTCGTTGTCCGAAGCAAGGATCCAGTCCTCACAAATGGCGATCCATGAATTCTGGGTGCGTTTTAGTTTGGCGTTGACGACCTCGAAGCTCCACTTGGTGACATCGGTGCCGTTGATTTGCAGTTTCTCTTGCTTGCCGCCTCGCTTGATCATTTTCTTGGAAGCTCTTTCAAACAGCTCCGTGGCGTTGGTCAGATCGGCAGTGACATCGATGAGCACGACGATTCCGTGAGAGCCGCGTACCGCTTTCCCGCCTGGGGGGATTTCAGGCAGAACGCCGGCAATTGCAATTTCGCCAGCTTTGAGTTTTTCGACGCTGTCGAGGTCCAAGCCAAATTTGACGCCGTTGCGGTTAAGACCGTCACGGACTTGCTTTCGAAAGCTATCAAAGAAAGGAGTGAGCGTCTTTTTGGCGGCCAGTTTTCCCAGCTCCGTTTTCGCCAGATTGGCTTGCAGTCGACTGAGGTCGTCTGCGGAAACCCAAAATCGTGTTGATGTTGGCAATAGGCTGGCTGAAGAGGCCCGTTGTTTTGCGGCAGCTGGTTCGGGCGCAACGACCTTAGGCTTCAGCACACCACCAACGCCAGACTGTGGCACCACAACGCCAGCCTTCGGCGCAACAACGCCAGCCTTCGGCGC
>CAZDZX010000028.1:4878-8066 GCA_964510005.1 uncultured Pirellulaceae bacterium | reverse complement strand
CCGGCTAACCCTTGCAACCCACACAGCCAAACCAATGCCGCGCAAAGAACCATGTGGCTCTTCCGCCCATCCACCAATTTTCCCAATTTCACTGACGTCTCCTTGCAGAGGCAACTTTCCTGTTTCCTCCTGAAACAGAGATGAAAGCATACCCAATCGGTTAGATTTATCGGTCGACCCATAAACTCAAAAAAACTGAAAAGGGAACCAAGCCCCGGATTTGAATCTTTGCCCTCGGGTCAGGCCCACTCTTCCAATCGTATCGGATTTTCCCCAAAGGCGGAAAGCCTGACTCGATAGGACAGGTGGTTAAAACCCTTTAAAATTTACCTGCCACCCCGAAACAGGCTGTCATTGGCGCAATGTACCGTTTTTTTTCAGACGTTCCAAATGACAGCCCTAATGTGCGTCAATTCCCTGTTCGTCAAAAAATTTCAAATCTCCCGGATCTGAACTGCCTGTTGCAAAAAAACGAGGGTGTCGGAAACTGGGGGCTGGCCAAAGTTTCGTCTTCGGCCAAAGCCTAATTTATGATCCCGAACAGACTATGATCCCAAACATTCTCTCCCAGCGATACGCTTCTGATTCCGTCAACGACATTTGGTCTCCCGAAGGCCGAATTGTCCTCGAAAGAGACTTCTGGATCGCGGTCCTCAAAGCCCAGCAGTCGCTGGGGCTACAGATCGATGACAGTGCCATCAAATCGTATGAATCGGTCAAAACGCAGATTAACCTCGAAGCGATCGCGGAACGAGAGCGTGTTACCCGCCACGATGTGAAAGCCCGCATCGAAGAATTCAATAAGCTGGCTGGACACGAGCACATCCACAAAGGCCTGACATCCCGCGACCTGACCGAAAATGTGGAACAGCTTCAGGTTTTTCGTTCGCTGCAGGCGATTCGAGAGAAAACCGCCACGATCCTGATTCGCGTCGGCCGCCGCTGCCAACAGTGGCGAAATTTGGTGGTGACGGCTCGGACGCACAATGTCGCCGCTCAGCCGACGACGTTTGGAAAGCGACTGTCCATGTTCGGCGAGGAGTTGTTGCTGGCGTTCAATCGATTGGATCAGATGATCGAGCGCTATCCTGTCCGTGGCCTCAAAGGCGCCGTCGGTACGCAGATGGATACGTTGTCACTGTTGGCCGACGACGACAGTGCGGTCGCGAAACTGGAATCGCTTGTGTCCCAGCATCTGGGGTTACCGGCAACGCTGCGAAATGTTGGGCAGGTCTATCCCCGCAGCCTTGATATGGAAGTCATCGGTTGTTTGAACCAGCTGGCTGCATCGCCGTCTTCGTTTTGCAAGACGTTGCGGTTGATGGCGGGCCACGAAACGGCCAGCGAAGGATTTGCCAAAGGCCAAACGGGCTCCAGCGCGATGCCCCATAAAATGAACTCACGATCCTGCGAACGGGTCAACGGCTTTCGTGTGATTTTGGGTGGATACCTGACGATGGCCAGTTCATTGGCCGGCGACCAGTGGAACGAAGGCGACGTTTCTTGCTCAGTTGTGCGACGCGTCATGTTGCCCGATGCCTTTTTTGCGATCGATGGGCTCTACGAAACCTTCCTCACGATCCTTGGTCAGATGGACGTTTACGAACAGGTCATTGCCAGTGAAAACGCGCACTACATGCCGTTCCTGATGACCACCACAATCATGATGGAGGCCGTGAAAGCGGGGGCCGGTCGCGAAACGGCACATCGCGCGATCAAGAAACATGCTGTGGCAACCGTCGAGGAGCTGCGAGCCGGTACGATTCAACAGAACAATCTGATGGAGAGGCTGGCCAATGATTCGGAACTGCCCCTGTCGATGGAGCAGTTGCAAAGCATTATGGCGACATCGGATTCAAAGACGGGAATGGCCACCGCGCAAGTCGATCATTTCCTCACGCAGGTAGGGGCGGTAGAAAAGCGTTTCCCCAACGCCGCCGAATATAAACCGGGTTCGATTTTGTAAGCCGGTCGCATTTGCGAGGCAAGATTGCATGGAACAGGACATCATTTCTCTGATTGCCAAAGCGGCAGCCGCGCTGGACGATCCGTCGTTGGTCAAGCGCGGGATTTGCGATGATGGTGCTATTCTGTTTCCATCGGGCTGCGATACGGTTTGGGTCACCGATACGATCGTCGACCAAGTCCATTTTGATTTGGCGACTTGCGCGCTGGCTTCCGTGGGACACAAGGCCTTCGCCGTTAACTTAAGCGACATCGCGGCGATGGGAGCCAAACCCGAAACTGCTTTGATTACTTTGGTTCTGCCGACCCAAATGAAATGGCCGCAGGTCGAGCAACTGGCTGACGGCATGATTGCGATTGCCAAACGATACGGTGTCAGCGTCGTGGGTGGCGATACCAATCGACACGAGGGACCATTGATGGTGGGCGTTGCCATTCAAGGCAAGCGGTACTCACTGCCAGATTCCAGTTGGTTTAATAGCGGAGCGCTGGCGGGAGATTCGATTGTGGTCACCGGAGCATTGGGAGGCAGCATTCTGGGCAAGCATTTGGCGTTCGAGCCTCGGGTGGAGTTGGCGGCTTATATTGCGACCAACTATGAGATCCATGCGGCCACGGATATTAGTGATTCGCTGACGATCGATTTGGCCAACGTTCTTTCGGCCAGCAAGGTTTCTGCGAGATTGGAAATGGCAAGCGTTCCAATAAGTGCTGCAGCTCAGGAGTTGAGTCAGCAGTCTGGCAAATCCGGTTTGACCCATGCCTTGCATGATGGCGAGGATTTTGAATTGTTGTTGACGATGGATTCCGAACAGGCGCGGCGACTGGTTGAGGATCCACGAGCCACAGAGATTGCAGGCAATGAGTTGCTCGTCATCGGCGAGATCATCCGCGATCCACAAGGGCGCATCGTTTCATCGGACGGAACGCCCATCGATCCCGCTGGCTATCAGCATTGAGGTGGCATAGGCTTCCAGCCTGTGTGCGAGCGCGCTGCAAACCTAGATGCTAATTAAGGTTGCGAGGAAGGGGGATGGCACAGTCGCGTGCGGCTTGCCGTAAACGAGTCAGTGGTTCGTCAAAGCAGAATTGACGGGTGCCATGTTTACGCTTGCGTAAGCATGCTCACGCAAGACGCAAGCGTGAGGCATGGCCCCCGAACCCCCGGTCATATCAGGGTGGATAAGTGTTCTGATAGAAGCGCTAGGAGCTCCGCACTCCAA
>CAZDZX010000028.1:0-4778 GCA_964510005.1 uncultured Pirellulaceae bacterium | reverse complement strand
TGAAGCCGGTACTGCAAACATGCGCGCGATGGCAGGCTGGAAGTCTATGCCGCCTGTTGTTATCGCGGCCTGACCTGCCCTGCCCCGCGTACTCGATAATTGAAACTGGTCAACTGTTCGACGCCGACCGGTCCGCGGGCGTGCATCTTTCCGGTGGCGATTCCGATTTCAGCGCCCATGCCAAACTCGCCACCATCGGCGAACTGGGTGGATGCATTGTGCATCAAAATCGCAGAATCGATTTCGTTCAAAAACCGTTCCACAGCGGCGGCGTTTTCAGAAACGATCGCCTCGGTGTGACCCGACGACCACGACTGCACGTGTTGGATGGCTTCGCTCACATCGGCGACGGTTCGAACTGAAATGATCGAATCTAAATACTCGGTCGACCAATCTTCCTCCGTCGCGGCGTTGCATTGGAATCTGCTGCAGACTTCTTCATCGCCGCGGATCTCGCAACCCGATTCGCGCAATCGCTCTAAAATCGGAACCAAGTGCGTATCCAAAGCTGATTTTTCGATCAGCAAAGTTTCGGTGGCGCCACAGATACCGGTTCGACGCATTTTGGCGTTGTCGACAATCTCGACCGCCATGGCCACATCGGCCGTCGCATCGACATAGGTATGACAAATGCCTTCCAGATGAGCGAATACGGGAACGCGACATTCCGATTGGACGCGGCCCACAAGGCTTTTGCCGCCGCGGGGCACGATGACGTCGACGTTGCCGTCGAGGCCGGTCAGCATTTCACCAACGGCGGCACGGTCGGTCGTCGCAACGACCTGAACGGCTTCCCCGGGCAGACCGGCGGCCTGCAAGCCCGCGACGAGGCAACGATGGATCGCCGTTGAACTTTCGATCGAGTCGCTGCCGCCGCGCAGGATCACGGCGTTGCCGGCTTTGAGGCAGAGTGCGCCCGCGTCGGCGGTAACGTTGGGTCGGCTCTCGTAGATGACACCGATCACGCCCAGCGGCGTTCGGACTCGCTGGATGCGAAGTCCATTGGGGCGATCCCAGTCGGCGATCATGGTGCCGACGGGGTCGTCCAGTTCGGCGATCGCGTTCAATCCATTAGCGATCGATTCAATTCGGCCTTGGTCTAGTTTCAACCGATCGATCATGGCTTTGGAGAGGCCATTTTTGGTGGCGTTGTCCATGTCGATGGCATTGGCTTGGATGATTTTTTCGGACTGATCCAACACGGCTTTCGCAGTGGCTCGAATCGCTTTGTTTTTCGCCGAAGTGTCGGCAATGGCCAATTGGGTCGCGGCGGCCCGCGCCTGCGAGCCAAGTTTCCGCATATATTGAGTCGTGTCTTGAGATTCCATCGAAAAATTCCACCACGGAAACTTGTCAATAAATTAAACAGTTGTATTTTGTCACCTGATGATCTTAAACCCAATTCCCAAAATTGCGACGAGGACTCTGTGAAGACTTTCAAATTACACAACGGCGATACGATTCCAGCGATTGGCTTGGGGACTTGGAAGATGGAAGACGGATCGGCCACCGACGCTGTCGCCACGGCTTTGGAGGTGGGTTACCGGCATATTGACTGTGCGGCGATCTATCAGAACGAAGAAGATGTCGGCAAAGCATTTACGCAGGCGTTTTCCGGAAGTCTTTCCCGGGACGACGTTTTCATCACCTCGAAGCTGTGGAACGATAGCCACAAACCTGAACACGTCCGCCCTGCCCTTGAGCGTTCACTGCAGTTGCTGGGGTTGGAGCAGTTGGATCTGTATTTGATTCACTGGCCCGTCGCGATTCGTCATGGCATTTGGTTTCCTGAAGGCGGTGAAGATTTTGTGCCGATCGACCAAGTTCCCGTCATCGAGACTTGGCAGGCAATGGAAGAATGTCACAAAGCCGGATTGGTGAAGCATTTGGGTGTTTCCAATTTCAGCATCCGACGTTTGGAGGATTTGGTTGAAAATGGCAGCGTGCCTGTTTCTGCCAATCAGGTTGAATGTCATCCGTTTTTGCCGCAGCTGGAATTGAAAGAGTTCTGCGACAAAAACGGTATTCAAATGGTGGCGTATTCTCCGTTGGGGTCAGGCGATCGACCGGAGCGCATGCGGGGCGAAGCCGACCCGGTACTGTTTGAGCAGGATTTGATTGGCCAGATTGCGGAAAAGCACTCCATGTCCAAAGGCCAGATTTTGCTTTCTTGGGCAGCGACTCGGGGAACGGTTGCGATTCCAAAATCCACCAACCGCCAGCGTCTGACGGATAACCTCGCCGCGGGCGATTTTGAGTTGCCGAGTGAAGACTTGCAGGCGATCGATGACATCGGTGTTGCTCATCGCTATGTGCACGCGAAGTTTTTCGAGCTGGCTGGCAGTCCCTACAAAGCGGACGATATCTGGAGCTAGGTGGGAATCTTGATCGCTCCCGCTGGTCGATAGGGCGGCGGGAGTGGACGGCGAGGCCTTAAAATTTTCCTGAGCGGTCCAGCCGGTGGAGGTAGCTGATGTCGCAAGACTTCAGCATTGACCGGCATCGGACAGGCTGAGCGATAGATTTCTGAAGGGTGGCCAGTCCAGCTATGAAGAATTCACGGCTTCTGGGGGATGGCGGATTTATTCCCTGTCGCGAGTTGTGACTTGCGAGTTGTGACTTGCGAAATGGGATGGGTTTTGGAGAATACAGACAGACCCATTCATCAAACTTTCTTTCAACAACAAACGCGGCCACGATGAGCAAGCAATACATCTACCAAATGGTCAATATGACCAAAAAGTACAACGGCAAAGCCATCCTGAATGATATCTGGTTGTCGTTTTACCCCGGTGCCAAAATTGGAGTTCTGGGACGCAACGGGTCCGGAAAAAGTACCCTGCTGAAGATCATGGCCGGGCTGGACAAGGAGTATGACGGCGAAGCGCGATTGACCGATGGCTTCACTGTGGGATACCTCCATCAAGAGCCGCCACTAAATCCTGAAAAGAACGTTTGGGAAAATGTGCTCGAAGCCGTCGCCCCGCGGCGGGAGATGCTGGACCGCTACAACGAACTGGCTGCCAAGTGCAGTGAAGATCTCGACCCCGACGCGATGCAAAAAGTCTACGACGAAATGGCGCGGGTTCAGGACAAAATCGAAGCCAGCAACACATGGAATCTAGACCATGAAATCGAAGTCGCCTTTGAGGTCATGAATCTGCCTCCCAAAGAAGCTTCGGTTGACACGTTATCCGGTGGTGAAAAACGCCGCGTCGCGATTTGTAAATTGCTGCTGGAGAAACCCGACCTGTTGCTGTTGGACGAGCCCACCAACCACTTGGATGCGGATTCGGTTCAATGGTTGGAGCGGACTTTGAAGGACTATCACGGCACCATCGTGGCCGTGACGCACGATCGATACTTCCTCGACAACGTGGCTGGTTGGATCCTTGAAGTGGATCGCGGTGAAGGCCATCCCTTCGAAGGAAACTACACGTCATGGTTGGAGCAGAAAGAGTCACGATTAAAAGTCGAAGAGAAACAGAGCCAGAATCGAAAGAAGGCACTGGCCAAGGAGTTGGAATGGATTCGCATGGCTCCCAAGGCCCGTCAGTCCAAAAGCAAAGCCCGCATCAACGCCTACGAGCAAATGTTGGCCGAATCGGACAAGGACAAGATCGAGGAATTGGAAATCCAGATTCCAGCGGGGCCACATCTGGGTGATTTGGTGATCGAAGCCAAGGGCGTCAAAAAGGGTTTCGGTGATAAAATCTTGATGGATGATCTGTCCTTCCGTTTGCCTCCCGGGGGCATCGTGGGTGTCATCGGTCCTAACGGAGCCGGTAAGACGACGCTGTTTCGGATGATCACCGGTCAGGACACCGCCGATTCGGGCGAGTTCAAAGTCGGCGAAACTGTCCAGTTGGGTTACGTGGATCAGTCTCGCGACTCGTTGGATCCGAACGCCTCTGTGTACCAAGAGATTTCCGAAGGCAACGATATCCTTGAGTTGGGCAAGCGCAAGATCAATGCTCGAGCTTATGTGAACACGTTTAACTTCCGCGGTCCCGACCAAGAGAAGAAAGTTGGCGTGCTATCCGGCGGAGAGCGGAACCGAGTGCATTTGGCGAAACTGCTGAGAAAGGGGTCGAATGTTCTGTTGTTGGACGAACCGACCAACGATTTGGATGTCGATACGCTTCGGGCCCTTGAGGAAGCGATTGCCAATTACGCGGGCTGTGTGGTTGTGACCAGTCACGACCGTTGGTTCCTTGACCGTTTGGCGACGCACATTCTGGCGTTCGAAGGGGATGGTTACGTGCACTGGTGTGAAGGCAATTACCAGGCCTACGAAAAGCAACGCCGCGAACGGTTGGGCTTGGGCGAAGATGAAGCCCCTAGATTTAAGTATAAAAAATTGATGTCTTAGTTCTGAGGTTGGGGCTCGCGAACGTGCCGCGATTGCATGTTGGGGATCGTGTCTGATCAGTTGTGTTCGAAATATTACTGAATCGAGAGTTAACTTTCGGCAGGCGTTTTTTCGTTCAAATCCTCAAAGGGCTGACTCAGGCTTCAGTACGAAAGTGGTTTGTATCGGTTTTTCTGGTTGGAAATGGGCCGCGCTCAGATTCGGTGGAACTGGTTTTTTTTCGTCGCAGAAGTTGTGAGCGATGACTAAGAAAGAGTCGAGAAAAAAATTAGATTTTCTCTCGCATTTGATTGATTGCGAACGCGCAACGATTTAGCTTGTTGATCTGTTCGGGTGGCAGACTTGTTATGAAAGCTGTCGGCCTCAAAATTACTTCTCGCAAAACATCATCTTGACGGAGTCACGC
>CAZDZX010000027.1:0-21268 GCA_964510005.1 uncultured Pirellulaceae bacterium | reverse complement strand
CACCCGGTTGATGCACGATGTGACTGGCGCGATTGAATCAGGTTCCTTGGGTGCATGGTTCACGCTTGCGTGACCATGTTGATCCGTTGCCTCGATCGAACACCAACCCTGACGGGAAGATTCAAACTGGGCATATGCAGCCTTCGGCATCAGCCCACCGGTTGTGGTTCGAACCCCTTCGCGTCCGAACATCTGGAGAAACGCTAGCGGGAAATCGGTTCCCTCGTGGTGTTTCGAAATTGCATCACTGAATTCCCTCACCACCGTGACATCCGTTAGCGCGCCGGTGGATTTCTAGCAGCGATGTTTCGTAGTGCTGTTTCAGTTTTTGACTTCGCACGTACGTGACATAGATTTTCGATGGCTCTTTCTGTTTCGTCACATCCACACGACGACTCACTCCCGCAAGCCATCCTGCCTTTCACAATTCAAGAGGTCACACGATGAACCCCAACCTGACCGTCACCGAAAAGGGTCTGAAACAACAGCCCAAGCCCTCCAGCGTTCACGACGACGCGGATCACTTCAAGTACTTTCTGCAGATGGTGAAAACATCGGGGCCGCTGGTTTTAGTCGACATACTTTCGATCCTAGTAAGTGCGGTATGTGGATGGGTGCTGGGAGCCAGTCTGGGTTTTTCTGAGACCGCTGCCGCGACACCGTTCGTGCTGAGCACATTGGCGGTTGGTCTGACGGCATTGTTTATGATTCTGGGTTTGTACTCGGGCATGGGAATGAATCCCATCTACGAGTTTCGTCAATGCATGATGGGGATCTGTTTGGTTTTCGTATTCATTGCCGCGAATCTAATTTCCAATGGCAACGGATTCGCGATTCTGTTCACCTTTCCAATCATGCTGTTCCTAGTCCCTGTTTCTCGATCGCTTGCTCGAGGGTTTCTTTCGAAATGCAATTGGTGGGGAGTCCGATGCGTTGTGTTCGCATGTGACCGGCGCGTCAATCGTTTGTTTGCCAATCACCTCAAAAACTCAACCAGCGGCCTAAAGCCCGTTGGATTTGTGCAAGACGATCTGCCAGATTCAATCAATGACGAACTCCGCCAGTACTACCTTGGCCCGGTCGGACACACCGATGCTTCCGCCAGGTTCCTCAACGAACAAGATTCTTTCGTGGCCATGGTTCATCGTCGTGGCAGACCTGAAAATGAAATCGCTGACTTTGTGAACAAGCATATGGCGGCATTCTCTCGAGTCATCATTGTGCCTGACGATGAACGGCTTCCATCGCTATGGTCCATGGGCCAAAACAGCGGCATCATGATCGAGGACAAACTCCTTCAGCCCGGAGCTCAAATCACAAAACGGATCGCAGACATCGTAATCTCAGCGACGGCGTTAACGTTGGGCATGCCCGTTTTGCTGTTCATTGCTGCGTGGGTCAAACTTACATCGCCGGGGCCATTGTTTTTTGGTCACGAGCGTATTGGGCGAAACGGGCGTCGATTCAAAGCATGGAAGTTTCGGTCGATGTGTGTCGACGCGGATAAGGTCTTGGAAAAGACACTGGCTGAGAATCCAGAGATGCGAGCCGAGTGGGAGGCCACTCAAAAGCTTCAGAACGATCCGCGCGTGTCGTCTTCGGGGCGATTCCTTCGCAAAACCAGCCTCGATGAACTTCCTCAGTTGTGGAACGTGTTGGTCGGCGAGATGTCGCTGGTCGGTCCTCGGCCGATCGTGGCGAACGAAGTCGAAAAATACGATGACAAGTTTGCAACCTATCTGCGTGTCACTCCGGGCATCACCGGATTTTGGCAAGTCTCAGGCCGAAACTTAACCACCTATGAAAAACGTGTGGAACTGGACGACTACTACGTTCGCAACTGGTCGCTGTGGTTTGATTTCTACATCCTTGGCCGCACGGTGAAAACCGTTCTGTTCAGAGAGGGCGCGTTTTAGTCGCTGGTCTGAATGTCAAACAAATCGTCCATCCTTGCGAGATTTTCATCCAGCGCAGCTTGTGTGCTGGTTTCGCGGATCCTCGCATTCATCTCAATTTTCGGATTCAACGCCGTGTTGGCCAGAAGCCTCGCACCGACTGACTTTGGTCTGTTCGCGTTGTTGTTTTCGTTGGCGACGCTAACTTCCTTGTTGGCGAGCTGCGGAATGAACCGGGCCTTGGTCAAAGTCTTGGCCGAGGATTCGTCTCACGATCCTGACACCGTTCGGCGGATCGTAAACCTTGGGGTGACGACTTCGATCGCCGCCGGTTTGCTGGTGGGTGGTCTTGCGTTTTTGATTTGCTGGCAATTCGTTCCAGCAAGCACGGGCGAGCATTGGACGATCGCTGCTTTGTTCGGCGGTATTGTGTTGGTTCGAAACATCCATTTTGTGTTGGCCGAAACGACTCGCGGTTTTCACGAAACGAACTGGTCCAACCTTTTCGGTGGCCCCGCAGGCGGACCGATTCCACACTTGTTGTTTTTGGTTTCGTTGATCGGAGCATGGTTAGTGCTTGAAACCACAACGCTGACGATCGTGTTGTCGATCTACCTCGCCAGTTTCGTGGTGACGTTGCCGTTGCTTTCTCGCAAGCTCTATTCATTGAAGATGGAGTTAGATCCCGAGACCGAATCAAATTCGCCAGCAGCGAATCAAACACCTGAGTCGGCTCGCCCCAAATTTTCGGCCCAGTCCATTTGGCTGTTGGCCATTCCATTGATGCTGACCCAAACCTTTGGCTTAACCCTATCGCAAGCTGATATTTGGCTGGCCGGTGCGATGGTCGTGCCCGCTTCGATTGCGATCTACTGTGCTGCTCAGCGAATGCTGGGGTTCTTGACCATCCCTCTGCAGATTTCCGGAACCGCAATCGTTTCGTTTGTGCCCGAGTTGATTGCTAAAAACAAAACGAAGCAGCTTCAAGAAATGGTGGGCCTCGCGACGTTCGTGTCGGGCATCCCCGGACTTTTGATCGGAATGACTTTGTTTCTGTTTCCAGAGACCGTGCTTTCGATCGTATTTGGAGACTTCTACGCTCAAGCTGCAGTGATTCTGAAAATCCTCGTGGCGGGACAATTGATTTGTGTGTTAACAGGGCCGTGTGAAATCGTATTGACCATGGCGGGACACCAAAACAAAACACTGGCGGTCAATGCGGTTGCTGCCGCAGCCATTTTCACACTGGGACCGCTGGGGATCTATTTCGGTGGGATCAACGGACTGGCCATGGCCATGTGCTCGGTCATGATGTTTCAAAATCTGACGAACTGGTGGTTGGCGAAAAAGCTGGTCGGCGTTTCAACGCACTTTGATTTGACTTACCTCTCTCAGGTCATCGCACATACACGCACTCTCATTCGCAAAGGTTCTCTGCATGCAACCTAGAACGCCCAACACCTTCATCATTGGAGCACCGAAATGTGGCACCAGCGCGATGGCTGCGTATCTGAACCAGCATCCCGGCGTGTTTCTCTGCAATCCGAAAGAGCCGTTCTTTTGGAGCGCTGACTATCCGATGCTGCAAAAGCTTCACAACATTACCAACGAGCAACGCTATTTGAAGTTGTTTGCTGGCGCCAGAGAAGAGCACTCCGTCATTTGTGAAGGATCGACGAACTACTTGGCTTCGCAAGTCGCCGTAGAGCGGATTTTGAAATTCAACCCGGACGCCAAATTCATAGTGATGCTCAGGAACCCTGTCGATGTTGTTCACGCATTTCATTCGGAATGCCTTTTCTCCTACATCGAGGACGAGCCGGACTTTGAGGCCGCGTGGAACAAACAAAACACTCGCCTGTGCGGGCAATCGTTGCCCAAAGACTGCATTGCTCCGCAGTTTCTGCAATATTGCGACGTGGCCAGTTACGCTCCGCAATTGGAGCGATTCTTTGATTTCGTGCCGGCGGAAAACCGGAAGGTCCTAATTTTTGATGACTTTGCCGCCGACAACGCGGGCGCGTTTCAAAGCACGTTGGAGTTCCTAGGATTGCCAGCCTTGGACAAAGATACATTTGAGCGTGTGAATGCTTCTCATGATCACAAGTATCCGCTGTTCTCAAAGCTAATTCTCGCACCCCCTGCCCCGCTGAAGCCTTTGGTGGAAACCCTTCGTTTCACGGCAAGGCAATTTAAAGGCGGTTGGGTCGATCAAGCCAAGCAATGGTTTCGCAAGCCAACCCAGCGTGCGGCGTTGAGACCTGAGTTCCGAAACGAGCTCTGCGAGTTCTTTGCCGACGATGTGGAAAACACCTCTAAGCTGCTTGGCCGCGACCTCAACCACTGGGTTAACGTGTCACCTCAAGAAGAAGCACCCGATCCACCCGCTCTCAAATTTGTAGAAATTCACTAGGAAGCCAATATGAAAATCCTGCAATTCGTTGCCGACGGTGCGCCGGGAGGAGGCACCAACCATGTCATGCAACTCCTCACCGGACTGGGTGCAAACTACGAAAACGTGCTGTTAACGCAGCAGGATAGCTACCTGTTTGAGTTAGCGAAATCAAAGGGAATCCAAGTCATCGGGGGAGACTTCTTTCGCGGGCGATTGGATCGCAATGCGGTGGCGACGGTTCGCAAAGCGATTTCCGACCAGCAACCCGACTTCATTCATTGCCACGGCGGCAGGGCCGGGTTCTTCCGCAGCTTTCTGTCCCAATCGACGCCCACGGCCTACACTGTTCACGGATTCCACCATGCTCAGAAATCGCTGATGCCGAAGACGGCTGGTTGGCTGGGCGAATCCTGGACGATGCGAAAGATGGATCATGTGTTTTTTGTTTCGGACTACGATCACCAACTGGCTGTTCGCCAGCAGTTGCTTCCAAAAAACAAATCCTTTCGAGTGGTTCACAATGGCATCGCACCGCTTCAGCCCAACCCAACGTCCCAGCGATTAGGCGTGGGCTTTATCGGTCGTTTTGTATATCAGAAAAATCCCGAGCTGTTCTTGGACGTTGTCGAGCGTCTACCGGATCAAAAGTTCGTAATGGCCGGTGGCGGTGAACTGGATGAGAAAGTTCGAGCCGAAGTGAAGCGCCGGGGGCTCGAAGACCGCGTTGAATTGCTGGGAAGCCTCGATCACAAATCGGCCCTCGAATTCATATCGAAGCTGGATGTCTTGTTGATGACTCCGCGCTGGGAAGGTCTCCCGCTGTTACCCCTAGAGGCAATGTTCATGAAAGTGCCAGTCGTTTCGACGGCCGTTGGTGGCATTCCCGAAGTCATCCAGCATGGCGAAACCGGGATGCTCTCTGAAGGTGAAAACGCCTCCGAATTAGCAGCTCACGTTTCCAAAGTCCTCACCAACAGGGCATTGCGCGATTCGATTGTGGAAAATGCCTTAACTCGCGCCCACGCGAAGTTCTCGCAGGACGCCATGCTGACTCAAATCCGCGATTCCTATGCCTTCGTGCTCGCCAATCGCCTGCTAAGAGAGCAGTCGCCGGCCAACTTGTCAGCGCATGTGGGCTAAAAACTAGCGACAAGGAGGGGCCAGAGCCGTGAGAACCGGCAAACTTCTGAGACCGTTTTGCCAGACTGATGGCATCGAAAGCACTTTCCATGTGAATTTCGCCCCCAACTTTACGGCCTCTCTATCGAACGCAAAACCATGGTTTTTGCAGTGCGAAACGCATCTCCACGCCCACTTTGGGCACCTCTCGCAGCCGTCCTATCGATCCCTCAATCAGCATACCTTAACTGACTGGAACATCAGGAACGAAAGGAACATCAGGAACATCGGCAGGTCCCCTAAAACCGGAACCACCGGTTATCCGAAATTTCTGGTACGACCCCTAATTACCGAATGGGCGGAATTAAACACATTACTTGGAGATCCGGCAGATGAAGCCTGTGATTAGAAAACGAGATTTTTTGGCTTTGGGTCTATTAACAGGAGCCATTTTAACTTCGGTCGGATGCCAGAGTTTTGGGCCGACTGACCTGACCCCCGCGAACGAAGTGTTGAACGCAGCTTGTTGCGAGCCAGACAACACCACACAAATCAACTTTTTGAAACTTCGCCAGACGCCTCCTGAGCAATACATCTTGGGCAAAGGCGATACTCTGGGAATTTACATTCAGGGAATTACCGGGGACAAGGACGTTCCTCCTCCGGTCCACTTCCCAGAAGATGCGACACAGCAACCGGCACTGGGCTACCCTGTTCCGATTCGCGACGACGGCACGATCTCGCTGCCATTGATTCGCGCTCTGGAAATCGAAGGCAACACACTGGCCGAAGCCGAATCGAAGATCGTTGAAGCCTACACCGACGGAGAAATCCTGCTCGAAGGTAGCGACAAGATCATTGTGACGCTGCTTCGTCGTCGGACATACAACATCCTTGTGATTCGCGAAGACGGTGGAGGTAGCCCTACTTCCAGCTCGATCCGCGATAACGAAACGTTTATCGAAGACAGTATTCAAAGCCAGTCTTTCTCGATTGAGCTACCTGCTTACGAAAACGACGTGCTCCACGCACTGAGCGAAACAGGCGGAATGCCGGGTGAGCGAGCGTTGAACGAAATCGTCGTTCTGCGTGGCGGTCAAGCCGACTTCCAAAGCGTTGATTCGATTGTCCAAGAAGTTGGTCAAGGCGACCGGGGATCAGGCGAAGGCGACACGATTGATCAAGCGAATCTAATTCGCATTCCAATCAAAGCCGAGCGAGGACAATTTCCTCAGTTCACTGATGCAGACGTAACGCTCAACGATGGCGACATCGTCTACATCAAAGGTCGCGAAAGAGACGTCTTTTACACCGGTGGATTGTTGGATGGCGGACGCTACCCACTGCCACGCGATTACGAAATCGATGTGCTTGAAGCCATGGCTCTGGCCGGTTCTGGAAGTGCCTCGACTGCCGGTGGCGGTGGCAACGGTGGTTTCCGCGGAATCGGAGCTTTGATTCCAGCGACGCAAGTTACAATTCTACGAAGGTGTGGCTGTGAGCAAGTTGCGATCGATGTGGATCTTCGCTACGCCCTGTCAGATCCGACGGAGCGAGTCATCATTCAACCAGGCGACTTGATCCTGCTTGAGTACCGTCAGCGAGAACTGATCACCAACTCAGTACTTTCAGTATTCCAGTTCGGCGGATTCTTCACACTGTTCAACTAGACGGCAAACGAATCGACCATCGGTAATCGATCTATGGCACGGGGAACCGTGCCATTTTTCATGCGCATGGCCAAGAATCGGATCTCACGCAAAGGCGTCAAGGCGCAAAGAAACACTGCGTTGAGCTTTGCGTTTCTACGTGAGGTTTGGGCGATCATTGCACAGGACGGGCTTCGGCAATGGCCAAGAACGAACTCACGCAAACCACCAAGCCAAAAAAAAAAGCGACCCCTAAAAGAGCTCGCGTGCTTTCTTTGAATTTTCAGCCTGTTCAGCCCGCCATGCGTCTGGCGATCCGGTTGGTAGGCTCGAACTGTTGTTCTTCAGCGGTACGATACCGATACTGCATCACGTAAGCGTCCTCGACGGTGTCGTCGTAGTAGTCACGCAAAACCGAAGTCGCGACAAAGCCTTGATGTCGGAAGAACAACTGCGCGGCCAAATTGGTTTCGCGAATCTCCAGCAAGATTCGGTTGCGTCGCTGTTGCGACAACTTGCTAACAAGCTTGGCTACCATCTGCCGGCCAACATGGCGACGGCGAGCATCCGGGCGCACTGAGAAGTTCAGGACGTGAAGCTGGTTCTTGTGCAATTCATAGATCATGAAGCCGACGACTCGCTCGTCGTACTCGGCAACCATGCCGATGCAATTGCGCTGTCGAAGACAGCGAATGAAGTCTTCCTCAGACCAAGGAAACTCAAAGCTAGATTTTTCAATCGCGAGTACCTCAGGCATGTCGCGACGTATCATCCATCGGATATGAACGTTCATGTCAAATTCGGCATCCTTGCCCATCTCAGGAATCCTGATCAAGATTTCGTGGTGGTCGTTTTCCCGCTGCGAACCTTCCTGCCCGCCGCGGCGTCGAGGGAAGTTAACAAAACGATCATCGAGTGCCAAGGTTGATCAAAGCAAAGAAAAAACGCTCGCAAATATAGGCCGTTATTGGAATTGTTTATCGTTCATGCCTGCGAAATTTCGTGGAAAACTGGCGTTGACGAACTCCTTTTCTTGTTTCTTTGAAATTTGGCTAGATAAGCTAAAGTCAACCACCGCGACTGTTCGATAGACGTTAGATTTTCATTTTTCAAACGCTGACTACGTGAGTGTTTTCTTTTCGGCGGATGGATATTTTTTTGACCGATGGATAGTTTTTCAAAATCGGCAATGCGATTTGTCCTACTGGATCACCGGCCTGCTGACGGAAACAACCGTTCTGCGAGCCGAACCCGTCAGCGGCACTTTGATTTGATGTTGGATGTCTCCGACCCCGCGGGCCTGATCACCTTCGCTTTCGAATCGATGCCCCAAATTGAGTCGCCGGTTTCTTTTGTGAAACTTGCCCACCATCGCGAGGAGTATCTTCATTACGAAGGCCCCATCAGCGGAAACCGAGGCGAAGTGTCTCGGGTTGGATTGGGGGAATTTACCGCCAATGACATCGCTGCGGTTGTCGCGGGCGAGGGCAGGGTGAAGCTGAAATTTGATCCAACATCCCCTCAATTCGCCCAAGAATGGTGGGACCTTGAGTTCTGTAGGGGAATGTTGATCCGACATCGCCCCACATCGAAGAATTAACCCTCCCGGATCCTGATTTGCTGGTTTAGGATATCGTCCCGGTTCTTACCTGTGCACATCGCCAGATATCGCCTCTTTTGAGGCGTCCGCTTCCATTTGTGTTGGCGGTCTATGAACACTTCGATTTACCATCGCTCTCTTTAACCCACATCGTAACTTGGCTACTGACTTTCAATCCGCTCCTGAATCTAAAGACTTCAAAGGAAAGTATTCCTTTATTAGTTTGGGTTGCCCTAAAAACACCGTCGACAGCGAGCGAATGATGGGCCTGTTGAAGCTCGATGGGTACGAGATGGTTTCCGAACCCGACGGCAGCGATTTCGTAATCGTGAACACTTGCGGATTTATCGAGCGAGCTCGGACGGAATCCTTCGCCGCCATCGATGAAATGCTGGAACTCAAAAAGGCCGGCAGAACCAAGGGCGTGATCGTATCGGGTTGCTTGGCGGAACGACAAAAGGAAGAACTCCTCGAAGAGCGCCCCGAAATCGATTCGCTGGTTGGAGTTTTCGGCCGCGAAGAGATCACAAAGATTGCTGACCGACTGGTCGGCGACCTTGCCGAACAGCGCTCCATTTTCCAACCGGCCCCGATCCGGGCCCTGCCCGATCAGGATCGCTTGCGGATTACGCCCGAGCACTTTGCCTATCTGAAGATCTCCGAAGGTTGCGATCGGCTGTGTACTTTCTGTGCGATTCCGAAAATGCGGGGCAAGCACGCGACCAAGCCAATGGAAAGCGTCATCACGGAAGCCAAGCAATTAGCCGATGCGGGTGTGCGAGAGCTGAACATCGTCGCTCAAGACACAACCTATTACGGAATCGACATGTACGGCGAGCCTCGGCTGGCTGAGTTGCTGGAGCAGCTCAACGAAGTCGAAGGCTTGGATTGGATCCGGTTGATGTACTTTTATCCGATGTACATCGATGAGAAGCTGTTGAAAACGATTGCGGCCTGTGACCGGATCGTGCCCTACATCGACATGCCGCTGCAGCACGCCGACGACGTGATGCTCAAGCGAATGTCCCGCCGCGTGAATCGAGCTCAAATGGATGAGCAAATTCATATGATGCGGGAGCTGATTCCCGACTTGGTGTTGCGGACGACGTTTATCACGGGCTTCCCCGGTGAAACGGATGAGCAATTTCAGTCTTTGGTGGATTTCGTACAGCTACATCAATTCGAAAGAATGGGCGTGTTCACTTACTCCTTCGAACCCGACACACCGGCGGCTCGCATGGAAGGCCATCTTGATGATGCCGTTAAAGACCAGCGCCGCGCGGACCTGATGCAGGTCCAGCAAGAGATCATGTTCCGGTACAACAATTCTCAGATCGGAAAAACGGTTGATGTGTTGATCGACCAAGCCGTTCCTGAACAGCCTGGGGCGTGGATTGGTCGGACGTCGGGAGACGCTCCTGATGTCGATGGAATTACTTTCGTAACGCAGACCGATCATCCGATCGCAAAAGGAAACATCGTGCCCTGCGAGGTCGTGGCGACCAAGGGCTATGACCTGATCGCGGCTGCCACAGGAAAACCGCGTTAATGGCGTACGATCGTTCTAAAATCTTCAATGTCCCCAACCAACTTTCTGCGGCGCGGTTGTTACTGTCAATCATCGTTTGCGCTGCGATTCCGTTGGGGCTGTATCAAGTTGCCCTCGTTCTGTTCCTGATCGCAGCGGGAACGGACTGGATGGATGGATGGTACGCTCGCAAATACGACATGGTGACCAAGCTTGGTCGGGTGTTGGATCCGTTTTGCGACAAAGTCCTGATCTGCGGGACGTTTATTCTACTGGCCGTCGAAATGAACACCGGTTTTCCTTGGTGGGGAAAAATCGCAGGCTGGATGGCAGTCGTTGTCGTCGCCCGCGAGCTGTTGGTGACCGTGCTGCGATCCATGATCGAAGGCAGCGGCGGTGACTTTTCGGCAAAGATGGCTGGTAAACTAAAAATGTGGTTCCAGTGCATCGCGGTTGTGGCTTGCCTGTTGGCGTTGGTGATGGGCAGTGGAAGCAGTACCGATGTCCCGATGTGGCTGCTGGTGGTGATCGCAATTTCTGCTTGGGTCGCTGTGATTTCGACTCTGCAGTCTGGCTGGAACTACATGGTTGCGGCCAAGGATTATGTCCTTGATCCGATCGACCCCGCCCAAGGCGGCACGGAACAGGACAAAGCATGATCGTTGCTGCGGTAGTCATTCAGCTGTTGGTGCTGGCGTTGTCCGTCGTGTTATGGACTGCGTGGTTTAGAGGAAAATTCAGCACTTCGGAATCGTACTGGTCGGCTCGACCGGGGATTCAATCGCCTCCCCAAGGAATCCTCGATTTCATTGGAGCATTTTGCGTTTGGTTTGGGCTACAGATCGTTGCCGTTGTCGTCGGCTTTGCGATCTTAGGCTTCGATGTTGCCGATTTGGAGAGCGGCAATGATCCGGAAGCGTTGTTGAAGTTCTCAGCGATGGCCATGGTGACGCAAATAATTGCGATGGTTGTAGTCGCGTTCTGGTTGGGATTGCGATATCGAAATGTTCTCTGGATGGGAATGGGCTCTCCGCTGTGGAAGGATTTCAAATGCGGCATCGTCGGGTTCGTGATGATCATCCCGATCGTCTATCTGATCCAGATTGTGGTGACCCAGTTGATTCCTTACGAGCATCCGACCTTGGACGCGATGAAGGACATTTCGACGCCGATCGCAATTTTTTGCGCGTGGTTCACGGCAGTGGTTGCTGCCCCTTTGACCGAAGAGTTCTTTTTTCGCGGCATGCTGCAGGGATTGTTGCACCGCTTTATGGATCGGAACGATTCGCTGCAAGAACTGATTCTGGGCGATCGCAAATCTGTCGATCTTTTGATGGGCTCGTTCACACACTCAGCCGCAGACTTGGCTCGCCCCGATTCTTTCGGTGAAGGCAACCCTTCGGCCCACCCCTCGGTTATTCAGTCAGCACCGCAGGAGTCCAACCCCTATGAACCTCCAACGTCCGTTTCGCGTGAAGTGCCCGCGATGGCGGACGGGGTTGAGCCTGTTGGCTGGAAGTTCTGGATGCCGATCGTGTTGACGTCGCTGCTGTTCGCAGCCGCTCACGCGGGACAAGGCCCTGCCCCAATCCCACTCTTTTTTTTCTCGCTGGGTGTCGGGTATCTGTTTCGAAAAACCGGTTCTATTTTGCCCTGTATCGTTATTCATTTCCTGCTCAACGCGACGTCAATGTCGATTCTCACGCTGCACATTTGGTTTCCCGAGAGTTTCCCAATGGAATAATTTCCGGCCCTGGCTTTCAGCAAAAACGAGACGAATTACAATGGTTCGTTTGAACGTTTTATACTCAGCACTGAATTATTATGGCAATTGGATTTGGAATTATTGGCTGTGGCATGATCGCGGGTTTTCACGCCAAGGCGATTAAAGATATTCCCGGTGCCAAACTGGTTGCTTGCCAGGACCGTCGGCTTGAGTCGGCTCAAAAGCTGGCTGGAGAATGGGAGGCAACCGCCTACGAAGACCTCGACGAAATGTTGGCCAACCCCGACGTCGACGTGGTCACGATTTGCACGCCCAGTGGTGCCCACATGGAACCCGCCGTCGCGGCAGCGAAAGCCGGCAAGCACCTGATCATTGAAAAGCCTCTGGAGATCACGCTTGATCGCTGCGACCAAATCATCGCCGCCTGCGAAGAAAACAACGTCTTGGTTTCGACCATTTTCCCATCTCGCTTTCACAAGGCCAGCCAGTTGGTCAAACAAGCGATCGAAAAGGGCCGTTTTGGAACGTTGACGTTGGGCGACTCCTACGTCAAATGGTTTCGCACGCAAGAGTACTACGACAGCGGTCAGTGGCGCGGCACGTGGGCTCTTGATGGTGGCGGCGCGTTAATGAATCAGGCGATTCACAGCATCGATTTGCTGACTTGGTTCATGGGACCGGTGGCTGAGATTCGGGCTACGACAGCGACGCTGGCTCATGAGCGAATCGAAGTCGAAGATGTGGCCACCGCTTCGCTGCGGTTTGCCAATGGCGCCTTGGGCACGATCGAAGCCACAACGGCGGCCTTCCCGGGCATGCTGAAGAAAGTCGAAATCCACGGTAGCGAAGGGACAGCCGTGATCGAAGAGGAGGACATCAAGTCTTGGGAGTTTCTCAAGATGGACGATGAAGACAAAAAGATCATCGCAGAATTTGCATCGGTGACCGATACCGGTGGAGGAGCCGCTGATCCAACTGCGATTGGCCATCACGCGCACACCAAGCAATTCAAGGACGTTCTTAACGCGATCGAAACTGGAGACTCGATGATGGTCGATGGCCCGGAAGGACGTCGCAGCGTAGAAATCATTTTGGCGATCTACAAAGCGGCCGAAACCGGCAACACAGTCACCTTGCCGCTGGCAAAAGACCCCGTTTTGAAAGCTCGTCCTACGACGTAGTGCGTTTAATGTACAACGCGCGCGTTTGCCTGACTGAAGACAGTCATCTGAGGGGTTGGCCAGTGATCTACTGCCAACCTCTAACGGGTCGGTCCTTTGGTGACCTTTTAGCTTCGGTTTGGCCACTTTCTGGCAACCTCTGACGGCGGCTTAAAGTCAAGCAAATTCTCGACTGATAACTAACAATTATTTGACGGAGCCGAGATTCAGGATTTGAAATAAAATTTTAAACATTTCGTTCTGGTTGAATTAAAATTGGCCGATCCCAAGCCGTCAGCAACGTGCGTGACGAACATCGCTGAAACACAATTATGGAAATCGGTCGTGCGTAAGGTCTCGCAAAACAGGAAACATCATGGATAGTCTTTCCGGCAGCCTTCTGATTGCGACCCCCGACTTGGTCGATCCGAATTTTCATCGGACGGTCGTTCTGTTGCTCTTGCATAGCGAGGAAGGCGCGATGGGAATTGTTCTCAATCGTCCAACCGCGACAACGGTCAGCGCCGTGTGGGATGAGATCTCTGACGCCGAATGTGAGTGCCAACATCCTGTCAATTGGGGCGGACCGATGAATGGTCCTTTGATGGCTCTTCACGACCATCCCGAGTATGCCGACGAAATCGTCGCCAAAGGGGTTTTCTTCACCCAGCAACGAGACGCGCTGCACGCTCTGGTGATGCAATCCGATTTTCAGTTTCGAATCATATCCAACTATTCAGGTTGGGGACCCGGGCAACTGGAACAAGAAGTCGAACACGGGGGCTGGTTAACACTCCCGACAACTGCCGATTCTGCTTTTGAAGCCGCCGACCTGATGTGGAAAAAAGTTTGCGAACACGTGGGTCACGAAGTCCTCAAACCGCACATCGGCATGCTGAAACCTACCGACCCATCATTGAATTAGTGGCTCGTTACTTCTGGCTTGCTTCTTCATGCGAACGCGTTCGCCCGAGAGATTTGTCTATGAATCCGCGTTTGCGTTGAAAGCCACGGAAAACTTCGTAAGCTAAAGGAACGTTTTGGCAGCGCGGCGGGGCAGAAATGCTGCCGACTGACGACACTACTGGCAAATGGTGCTCTCGTGATTGCTCTGAAGCCCAAAGTGTCGATGCGTCGCTTTCTGTCGTCCCGAAAAGAGGCGGACGTGCAAAGTTCGACCGAAACCGGACGTGATGGGAAATTTGTGCTCCCCTCCCCGAACAGCTCCCCAAGGAACACGCCTACAGCATGGCGGTGGCCGCCAGAGGTTACGTGCCGCTGACCGTAGAACATGCATTGCGGGTCAGCACTGGTGCTCCTGAAAATGCCAATATCGGAAAAATCGAACTGGAACGAGATTGATCGCTTCCGCAGCGGTGGTCGCGGGTCCGTGCAGGTTTCCTGATTCACGTGGACACCTCACGAAGCCTGAACCGTGCTGGCTGAATAGAGTCAGTCGGCCCCAAACCGGAGGTTAAGCGGTCCTCGGTTGTGATCTGGGATGTCACGCCCTGTTTGGCATCGGCTTAGCGAGCAAGCCTGTCATGCTTTCCCTAGCTGTTTAAACCAAATTTGCGCAGGCCATTTTGACAGTGGACCGCATTTGTTGATACCATATGCCTTACTTCTTTTCCTTTAGGTAACCCATGAAACTGATCGGCTACGCTTTTGAGACCGGGCGCGTGGATTTTTCACGCGAGGATAACCCGTGGGCGTTTTCGCGTATCGACAAAGACATGAAGGCCAGCCAAAAAGATCGCATTATGGTCAATCCGGCCCAAGCTCCAGTCGAGCTCAAAAGTGCCGCGATTAATGAAGCGACGCCGACGTGGATGAAGGAAGTGGAACGCTTGATGCTGACCGCCGACAAGATCGTGCTGCAGTACAAGGAACCTGGCATTCTGCGTTTTCGACGTGCGACCCATTCTGCGAAACAGAATCGCCAGTTCATCACGATTGGAAATCAGGACGAAGCCACATTGTATGCGTCGGAGCAGTGGCAGAACGTGCGTTATCTGTACGCCCACCGTCGCGACATCGTGAACTTTGATGTGACGACCATGATCACTCACAAATCCGGCCAAGGGTTGGAAGGCTCTGGTAATGAGCGGGTGGAGATGGGGTTGCGATTGGATATCGTTGACGATCGTTTTCGAGCAACCTTTGGAGCTTCTGGGTACAGCGCCACCAATGAGATCGTCGAATGGAGAAGCACCGTTCGCGAAGGCGAAGTCGGCAAGTTCGCTCCCGAAAATAGTTTCATGGAAGTCGATTTGAAACAAGTACGCCGACCTTTTACGTTTCTGCACGAAGATCGAGTGGAGTTCGGGAATCACTCCTACACCTTCGGTGGTGAAAAAATGGAGAAACGACTCCACCGGATCGTTGACTCAGGAATGAAAACGATTGAAGCGAACCAAGAAAGCTCCGGCTAAGTCAACGTTTGACGTTGCAATCCACTCAAAAATCAAAAAAGGCTCGCACAAAAATGCGAGCCTTTTTAAATGCCAGATTGCGAACCAGTTACTTGATGACAAAAGTCACTCGGATCAAAACCCGATACTCGGTGACTTTGCCGTCTTCCACGACGACTTCCTGTTCGGCGACCCAAGCTCCTTTGATGTGCTTGATGGTTTTAGAGGCTTCGGCGATTCCGTTTTCGATTGCGGCTTCAAAACTTTTGGGAGAAGAGGATTTGAGTTCAATGACTTTTGCGACTGACATAACGAGCTCTCAAAAAATGGTGAGGATAGCGGCGAACTGGGGCCGCGGTCTCCATCATATATCCCCGCCCGGGTTGAAAAAATGGGACGACTCAGATTTGAGAATCGCCTATCGCTTTGCCAGCAGTTCAAACTGCCGAAAGGTTGGGGACTGACTGATTTTCATGGACATTTGAAAATCAGTAGCAACATACTTTCGTGGTAGCGGAAATCCATTGCGGACCAGCGAGTATTCGATCAGCTGAAGTTTCTGGCTCCAGAACATCCCGCTAATGTCACAAATCAAAGGCCGCAGGCGTCCGTTGTCCGACTTCAGTTCAATCGTATCGCCGACCTCGTAGCCATCGCTTCGCAACTCTCGCCACAGCGTGGGAAGTCCGCGAAAGCTGATTTCGCCATACTGGAATTGGCAATAGCCCAGCTGTCCTAAAACCGGATCGAGACAATCAGTTTTCTGAAAGATGCGCTTCGACGGCAGCAGCGACGTCGCCGTTTCCAAGTCCTGAGGATGAATCCAATCCGCTCCTTCGTCGGGCCACAAACAAAATCCGTGTTTGGCTAACTGACGAATGGGAGCGCCATTGACACCCAACTGTTGACCCAGCCAACGGGACGCAACAATATCTGTCGCGGTTTCCCACTGCAGGCCTTCAATTCGAAGCGGCCCCGTGTCCGTGTTTTCCGTTGCAAAATCTTTTTTCATTGGGGACCTGTCCCACTCGATAAAGTCGATTCGCCGATAAACGCAGTTACGTATTGTAACCTCACTTAGGACCGCAAGACACACTATTGTTTCACAGGGATCGTTCGCCCAATGGCACTTACGTTGGGCCCAACTCGTTCAAACCGTATTGGCTTGCAAACGCCATAAGGCGGAATGCGGGGGAGAAGCGTCCGCAATTCCGTTTCCAGCTAAAGCCAATACTGCCTGAGCTTTGCGAGAAAGCTTTCCGGTGGCTCACGCCCGCAGCGGTTGTGTTGGCCTAGGAGGTTGTGAATTTTCATCGATTCGGACTAGGACTCGGCGCTATCACCGCGAGCTACTGGGTACGGGCACTTTGGCGCCTCTCGCCTTCCCCAGAGCCTCAACTTGGGCAAGCGTGTTAAAATTTGCGGCCAGCCAGCCAGAACGATCCGTAGAATCCGCAGATTTTTACAATTTGCTCGGGATCAAGTTCCCGCTGAAGTCGATCCAAATAGCAAGGACTCCCGCAAGCAGTTCTGCTTTCCTTTCAACACAGCTTCCTTTCACTCATGCTGATTCGGCCAATCCATCGCTCCACCATGCGCTGGTTGCTGACGTTGCTGACGTTAGCAATCGTGTTTCCATGCGCAAATGGTTGCAGTCGGCACGCCTTCAGAAAAGCCGCCGATCGCGAAGCCTACCGTCTGCTGGAGTCGCGGCAATTTGATCATCGCTGGGACATTCCCGAGCGTGTCGTCGAAGCCGACCCACGTTCCCGGCTGGCGGATGTTCACGATCCTGATTGCGGACCGGTGCCGCCCGACGATCCAGCGGCCGAATGCTACATGAGGCGACCGTTCAACTCGAAACGGCGCATCGACTACTGGGATGAAATTGGCCGGGCTGATGCAGTCGACAGTCAACACTGGCTTCAGCATCTACCCTATGACGAGTCGGGCGTCGTCGTACTCGACAAAGATCTGACCGTCGAATTGGCGCTGATGCACAGTCGTGATTTCCAAATACAAGTCGAAGTGCTCTACCTGCAAACCCTTGCGCTTTCCTCAAATCGATTTGAGTTCATGCTCAACTGGTTCGGCGGTTCCGACCTTGATTTTAATGCGACCCAAGACGGATTCGACGCCCAGCGAGACGTTGCCAACTCAAATCAACTGGGATTCAGCCGCGAGCTCCTCGCTGGAGGGCAGTTCCTAGCCAACCTGATGAACACATTCACCTGGAGTTTCGACGGTAGCGGCAGGTCAAATTTCTCAGCTGGTAGTTTGGCTTTTTCGCTAACCCAACCGCTGTTGCGTGGCGCGTTCCGACATGTTCGGACTGAGTCGTTAACTCAGGCTGAGCGTAGCCTCCTCTACGCGGTTCGTGATTTCGCTCGGTTCCGGCGGCAATTTTATCTCGATACGGTCAGTCAATATTTGTCGCTGTTGATTCAAACCGAAGCCGTAAAAATTGAAGAAGAAAATATTGCGTTGCTTGAACGTAGTGTTGAAGAGCACGAGGTTCGGCTACAGAACGAACTGGTAGCGCCGATTCAAGCGGATCAAGTCTTTCAGGACCTTCAGAATGCTCGACTGGATCTTATTAACTCAAAGCAAAGCCTAGAAACAGCGCTGGACCAATTTAAGTTTCAGCTTGGGTTACCTGCGCGAATCGAGATTCGCATCGACCGATCGTTTCTCAATCCCTTTCAGCTCAACTCCGCTGATGTCGAGCAACTCGACGAAGACGTTCGCGAATTTAAAATCTCGCTTAACCAACATCTACCTCCCGATGATGCTCCCAAAGAATTCCTAGATGAATCAGTTGAGAAATTGAAATCGTTGTCCGATCGAGTTGAGCAGCTTAAACCTCAAGTTGATTCAGATCTGAAAAAGTGGCTCGACGCGCTCGAACAAAATCAACCGACTGAATCGGACTCGCCAGACACTAAGCTTACTCATAGCCAACAAGTCTTGCTTTCCAAGCGAATCAAAAAGTTCATGGATGGCCTGAACGAAGAAATCAAAGTCGCCAACAAACTTTACGATCAAGAATTTGGAGGAGGCGCTGATGGAAATTCCGATGGTGACTCGGATTCAGATTCGGATTCAAACTCTGGCCAAACCTCCAAACGGAGATCCCATGAGTACGATAAGCCCTCTGAAGACACCGACGAAGACAAAGCCGGCGAGGACTCCGAGCAGTATACGGAAAGCGAAGAGGATAATGACAAAGACACTCCCGCCGTCAAAAAATGGAAAACGATCCAAGGCATGCTCGCTTTGCCTGGCGGATTGAGCGACCGAGTTTCGACATTGTTGATCTACCAAACTCAAATTCGACTATACCTGATCGAAATCCAACCACTGAAACTGGACGAAAAACGGGCAGTCAAAATTGCTTTGGAAAACCGGCTGGATCTCATGAACAGTCGCGGTGCGGTTGTGGATGCCTATCGCCAAGTCGAAATCGCTGCCGACCAATTGGAGAGCGACCTTAGCGTTACTGCTTCGGCCAATCTACTGACTGATCCTAATCGAGACAACGCGTTCCGCTTCGATGGTGATGAAAATGTCTACACGCTGGGGGCCAATTTCGATGGGCCGCTCAACCGCCTCAACGAACGCAATGCTTACCGGGCTTCGCAGATCGCGTATCAACAACAGCGGCGTGCTTACATGGCCGACGAAGATGCGATCGTCAATAGTGTCCGGCTTAACCTTCGACAATTGCAAACCAATCGATTCAACTTCCAAATTTCGCAACAGCAACTTATCACAGCCACCCGACAGGTACGGCTTGCGCAGCTTAACCTCCGTCGTGGAGAGGGCGATTCGAGTTCAACTCAAGATCTCCTGCAAGCGTTTCAGACTTTACGCGACACCAAGAATCTCTTGGTTTCGAGTTGGATCGCATACGAAATTTCTCGCATCGCGACCTTCGTCGATATAGAATCGTTAACCTTGGACGAGGCCGGGAGATGGACCAATGAAAAAGAAGAATTCGCCGACAACTCAATCCGAAGTGAACAAGACGAACTCACCCAGCAATCCGGACCCGAAGAAGCTATCGCTCCACTCGAGTTCGAGCCACCCCAGTCAGAGCCACTCGAATTCGAGCCATCCCAGTCCGAGTCAATCGAACCCGAGCCAATCCAGCAGCCACCGACCCCGTCGGAAACCCCGCTCCTGGACGCGCCGGATCCTGACGCTCGCCGCGATAACGGCGGTTTGTTTAGGAGTCTACTGGAGCGTCGGTAAAGTCAACTCGCGCAGTGCTGACGCAATCAAAGACGTTCCCACCGCCGTGGTGAACCAAATGACGTTGCGCGACAAAGTCATTGAAGATGGCGAGCTGGAAAGCCAACAAACGATCAAGGGCAATTGCGAGATCGACGACTGGAATAATAAGCTGATTTTTTTGGCTCCCGAAGGTGAACTTGTCAAAAAAGGGCAGGTTGTCGCGAGGTTCGACAGCTCCGAGATTGAGGAAGAGGTTTCGGATCGAATGACGCGGGTGAATGACAAAAAGTCCGATGTCGATAAAGCCGAACAAGAGCTAAAAGTTCAGAAGGATGAGAATGTCAAAAACATTCTGGCCGCCGAAAAAGCTGAGGAGTCTGCCCGACTGGACCTCGAAAAGTATCTAAAAGGCGACTATGTCGTTAAGATTTCCGAGCTGGAAGTCGAGATATCGGAGTCAACGACAGCTGTGGAAAAAGCCCGCCGCGCACTGTCAAGCACACGCACATTGGTCAAAGGTGGTTTTACTGACTATGGAAGTCTCCGTGAAGCGGAACAGATTCTCAAAAGCGCTCAGTCGAAACGCCGAATCAATGTCCAGCGGCTAAGCACGTATCAGACGTTTGAGCATGTTCAGACTCGGACGTCGCTGGAGGGCAAATACGAGTCGTCGAAAAACGATCATGCGGTCGCCAAAACGACAGCGGTCGCCAAACTCAAACAGGCCGAGGATCTTTTGAAGAATGAAAAACAGGGCCTGAAGATTGAGAAGCGGCGTTTGGAAGAGAAGAAACTGGATCAGGAGCGACACACAATGTATGCGCCGGAAAAAGGAACCTTGCTGTATGCCAAAGACAGGTACAACGACAATGAAAAGGTCCACGAGGGCTCAACCATATATCGAAATCAGCCGGTGTTTGTTTTGCCTGACATGGGCCGGATGCAGGTCAAAGTCGGTGTTCACGAGTCGTTGATTGGCAAAATCAAACCAAAACAGCCAGCACTGGTTCGAGTCGATGCTTTTTCGAACCAAGCGCTCAAAGGCTCTGTCGAGTCGGTGGCACTGCTTTCGGATTCGCGTGGAAACGACGCGACCAATTCGTATTCCGTAATCGTCAAGATTAAGAGCTTTCCAGAAGACGCCAAACTAAAACCTGGCATGTCTGCCAATGTTGAAATCCTTGTCGGGACTTACCCGGATGTTTTAGCGGTTCCGATTCAGGCGATCACAAGCTTTGGTCGCAAGAAGTTTGTGTTCGTGAAGAATGCTGAGAATGAATTTGAACCACGTGAGGTCGAACTGGGGGAATCAAACACGTCGTTCATGGTGATCAAGAGCGGCGTAGAAGCCGGGGAAGTAGTTTCACTGGACGCTTGGGAACGCGGGTTGCGCGAGTTCAAACAAGAGGAGCCCGAAGAAGACACCGAAGAACTACTAGCTGAGATGGCCGCCCAAGCCGAACTCGACGCACTCGACGAACCACCGACGCCCCGCAAGGTAAAACCGGACGACGGTGAAGGTGGCGACAAAGAGAAAGCAGAAGAC
>CAZDZX010000026.1:0-21527 GCA_964510005.1 uncultured Pirellulaceae bacterium | reverse complement strand
CTCATTTTGGAAACGACCGAACTTTATGGTTGAATGATTGTCAGCCAGAGACACTTCGATTCATTTTCAGAGAGTCAGAAATGAGAAAGCTTGCAACCATTCGGAAAGTAGACGACATTCGGCCCATCGAAGGTGCGGATATGATTGAATTGGCGGTTGTCGATGGTTGGAAGTGCGTCATCAAAAAAGGCGATTTCGCGGTCGGCGATTCCGTCATCTACTGCGAGATCGATTCGTTTTTGCCGATCCGTGAGGAATTCGAATTTCTGCGATCCTCGTCCTACAAAAAGTTGGGCGACGACGAGGGTTTTCGTTTGCGGACGATTAAACTGCGTGGGCAGATTTCCCAAGGACTGTTGGTCCAGCCTTCGGTTTTGAATCGAGAGTTCGAACAAGGCGAGGACGTCACCGAGGAATTGGGCATCGTGAAGTACGAACCTCCGATTCCAGCATGTCTTGGCGGGACCGTTTTGGGGGGCTTTCCATCGAGCGTTTCCAAAACCGATGAAGAGCGAATTCAAAATTTGGCCAGCGACTACGACTCCTACCGTGGGAAGCCGTTTTTTGTTTCCGAGAAACTGGACGGGACTTCGTTCACCGCTTTCCTTGATGAAGAGTTCGGTGTCTGCGGTCGCAACTGGCAGTACGCTGAAGATGCAAAGAACAGCTACTGGCAAGCCGTCGTTGAGTTAGGCTTGCAGGATCGCATGGAACAACTCGGTCGCCGCTTGGCAGTCCAAGGCGAATTGTTGGGGCCAGGGATTCAAAAGAACCGCTACAAGTTGAAGCGACAGCAGCTGTTCGTCTTCAACGTGTTTGATATCGAAAATTATGGATATCTTGAAAAGGAAGAGATGAATTCGGTTTGTGAATCTCTTGGCTTGGACGTTGTTCCGTTTATCGAAACTCGTGAAGTTCCAGAGACTATCGATGAAATCTTGGATCTTGCCCAAGGCAAAAGCGTTTTGAATTCTCAAACAGAACGCGAAGGCCTCGTGTGGGTTCATGGAAGTGGGAGCGATCGCATTTCCTTCAAGACGATTTCGAACAAGTTCCTTGCCAAGCATGGGGACTGAGCGAGGTCGATTCGTTTTTCAAACTTCTGAAACTTGCCACCAGTGCCATCGATTCATCAATCGGTGGCATTTTTTCGTTGGCCTCCGATCGGCTCGATTGTAAAAATTTCAAAACCGGTCAAACGCTTGGGAACTTTTAAGCGTTAAGTCGTGTCTGCGACGATTCCGGAATAGAACATCTATTATGCCCAAGGGTGTTTTTCGCTATTTTCCGCTGTCCCGCCTTACTTCCTTCCATCTGTTAGAGACCATCATGATTCGTAGCTTTTTAATTCTCGGTTTGTTTGTTTTGGCACTGAGTACATCCGGATGTCGCGCCGGTGGGCAGCAGTTTGGCCAAGGTTTTGGAATTCCACAGCTTGGTGGACAGAACATTCCCGGGTTCCAACAATCGGGACTTGGTGGAATTCTCCCACAACAGCAAGGCGCCCTCGGCGGACTCTTCTCACAACAGCAAGGCGCCCTCGGTGGGCTTGGTGGAATCTTTCAGCAACAACAGCAGCCGTCTCTTGGCGGAATCTTTCAGCAGGCTGGCGGCAACCTTCCTAATGCCCCGCAGAATCAATCCACATTCGGTCAATTCGGTCAAAACCTTGGCTCTCAAATTTCCAACGGGGTTGTTAACCAAGGAATCAACCGAGCCGTTAACGGTGTAATCTCTGCGTTCTAATCGCGAAGCCTATACCACTTTTAGCTGTAGGGCCGGTTCCCACCGGCCGATCGTAAACACCGGCCGATCGTAAACACGGCCGGTAGGAACCGGCCCTACAATGCAGATCACTATGCCACCTTTGGCGCTCTACTCTACGAGGTACTCGCTGGGTCGGTGGGGTTTGACGCCGAACTTTTCATAATTGAAGCCCGACTTCTTGGGGACGTAGCGCCCCACAATGTCCACGTTGGCATCGGCGCGAATTTGGTCGTCCATGCCCAAGCCCCAATACACACCGTTGACGACCAAACGACGGACTCCTTCGTTCTGGAAATCCCTCGCGGATCCCATCGTGAAATGCAGGATCCGGGTTTTTAGATCTTTGTTACCCACCCATGTCTTGGTCCACGCAATCGGAAGCGCTTCCTTCTTCGGGTTTGGACCCGAATCCGGCTCCAAGTTCAACATCGGCTGGCCCAGCAGCAACCCCGTTGCGTCGTCGGGAAAAGGAAACTTGTCGTTGTGGCAGCGGTAAACATCTGACGTGCCCCAGATATCACTGACGCCTCGCAGCACGGGGTGCTCCTTGTGCTGATCGACGATGATTCCGCTGGTGGCCTCGCGGTGCCAGCCACCGTGATGCCCCATGAATTTGCCGCCCAGCAAATCACGCAGCGTGACTTTTTGACCGTTTTTCTTGTACTTCAAATCGCCATAAAATCCGTGATTGGCGGTCCGCAAGGCAATCAACGGTTTCCCGGAATCAAAGTAATCGTGAAAGTGTTTCAGTTGGTCATCGGGCAGCTGCAAAAATCGGGATAGCAAGACGACGCAATCCGCGTCCGCCAACTTCTCCAGTCCCGGGACTCGATGGAATTTCATCGAGTGTTCCTTCTTCAACGGCGACGGCACTGTCGGATCGATTAGGCCTTCCTCGTTGGTCAAAAACAAAACTGTACAATCGAATCCATGGTGCTTCGCTAGGACCTTGGCCAACATTGGCATCGATTGCTCGCCACGGTACTCCTGTTCGGCAGCGATCAGGACGACCTTTTTTCCGCTGCCCGGTTTTTTGGAATCCTTGTCACTGGAAATCGTCAACCATGGTTCTTCTTTGTCCGTTTTCGAAACGCCATTGGCGGGTTCTGCAGTGCCCTCCCCTGCTGGAATTTCGTTCAACGTGTAGTAAGCCGAAGTGTGCAGCAGTTTCTCATCCGCGCCCGATCGTAAATCCGGCAGATAAAAATCATGGACGTGGCCTTGGACTAAACCATCGACCTCGATGTTGACGCGAATTCCATCCTCAGACACCGTGGCGTTGGTGACTTTGGGTTCTGTCTGATCGACCTCTGGACTGCCGTAGGCTTGACGGTACAGGTGAGTGAAGGTCTTGAGCCGGTAGGTGTCGTTTTTCGCTGCCAGTTCACGGTTGACTGGTTTGGTAAACTCGATCTCAAAACCGAGTGGTTTGGCGATGATTTTTTTGATCTCAAAGGGGACCCGTCCCGTCCAATCCAATCGCTGAATCGCGTAAGCTTTGGGGCCGCGAACCGGCCAGCCGCGATTCGTTCCGCCAGCGATCAAGTTGCCTTCGGGGGTAAACTGAACGGCCAGCAGCCCCGTGTTGAATCCTTCGCGAAACGGATAGCAAGCGCCCTGCCAGACACCGTTGACCTTTTCGGTCGTGGCGCGCATCACCACGCCCAAACTAAAATCTCCGATGAAGATCTGGTTTTCAAATGGTCCAAATTTCCCTCCCGATCGGTCGACCATGAATCCTGAGATAGAACGGCCCATGCGTTTGTAAGGAAACACGACCGCGTAGGGAACCAGTTCTTTGACTCGTTTTCGTTCGATTTCCAATCGCGACGGGGTGTTGGGCACCACGGGAGCGGGCCCCAATTCTGGAGCCAGTTTGTACCAGTTGAAGCTAATCGGATGTCCCATAAATCCGCCCGGCTCCAGAACCTTCAACGAACATGAGCCGTTCCATGGGCCTTGGCTTTCGGCGTAGAACATCACGCCGTCCTCGTTGGGGCCGATGCCGCATGGACTGCGAATGCCGCTGCAAACGGGAATGGTTTTGCCTTCGGGGGTGATCTTCAAACACCAGCCTCGAAACGGAGCGGTGGAGTGATAGGATTTTGACAAGCACAGGGCGACCCAAATGTTTCCTTCCGGATCGGGTTTGGATCCAAAAGCGAATTCGTGATATTCGCGAAATCCCCATTTGTCACTGAGCGTTTCGAATCGATCGGCTCGATCGTCGCCGTCCAAATCCGTGACGCGGGTGACTTCGGTTTGCTGGGTGAGGTGAAAAGAGCCGTTGCGGTAAGCCATCCCAAAGACCTCGTCGAGGCCGCTGGCGAACTTCTTGAAGCGGGGCTCGGGGTGTTCGTCGAAGGCGCCATCGACCAAGAAGATGTCGCCGCGACGAGTCGCGATGGCTAGGCGTTTTTTGTCGGGCATGACTTCGAAACTACCCGCTTCGACGGCCAGCTCTTCGGGCAGCGGAACGTCGACCAGTTTGTAGTATTTCTCTTCCTCTTTGGCTGTGCCCCAGTATTCGCCTAGGGGTTCCTGCTGAGGTAGCAATGCAATTAGCGTTAGCAGGAATTGTTGGATCAAAGTTGCCATGTTGTTTCTTTGTGTTGATCGGGAGACGCGAATGCTGACAGGTCGAGATCTAAATCCCGGTTGAAAGCTTCATCACCAAATGTATTCCAGTTGCAGTTCCTGTTTTTGGCCGGGTTCAACATCCAAGCGAATCTTTGCGGTTTGCAGTTCTTCATCGCTGGATTCAATCTGAGCCTTGTGATCCGACAGAATTCGGATCTTCAATTTTTCGCCGATCGAGATGACTCCATCGGCCTGCTGAATCTTCTTGCCGCTGCCAACGCGGAACCGCAGTCCCTGCCGCGCCTTCTCCGACGACAAGGTGATTGTTCGACGAAGCAGCGTCTTTCCACCACCGTCATCGGTCTGAGAAAAGAAATCTTCAACGTCAACGGAATCGAATTGGTAGCGGAACTTGGGGCGACGCTGCTTGTCCAAGTCGTAGCCCTTGAACTGATGTTGGGGCGGTCGCCCGTCGTCGACTTGCCAAGGCGATTTTGCATCGTCTAGATCCGGGCCTTTGGGAAACGGAATCGGCTTGGTCAGAAAGCGGACCTCTCCGGAACCCTGTCTCCGCCAAACGCCACTCGCTTCGACAAACTCGCCACGCCACAGGTGGGCCAATCGCATCTGTTCGGCGTCAAAAGTAATGTTTACGCCACCGGGATAGCCGACCCCGATGCCTCGCTTGCCGATGCCGGGATAACGCCGGCGTAAAATCTTGGCTTCGTCGCTCACCACAATTTGCAGCGGCTCGCGAACGACTCCCACCGGTGCTCGGGCTTGGCGGCCATCGATCAGATACTGCCACAACGCTTCGACTTGGTCCGCCGGTGTGCCTTCGATGTCGGCGCGAATGGCTTTGCCACCGGGCCAGAACGATGGCATTACCGTATTGGGGCTGAACTTTTGCGGGGCCAGCATGTATTGGTAGAACCAGTCCTTTTCCAGACGCTCGGCCATCTCGGTGAGATCGACCGCCGGCATGGTGTCGGAGGTTTTGAATTGATACGTGTGACAGGCGACGCAGTTGAGTCCCTTTCCGCCGGCCAGCACATGGCCTTTGAGTCGCATTGCTTTCTGGTCGGCGAAGGTGGCGAATTTGGTTTCCGCAAGTCGATCACTGGCGGCCAGCAGTTTCGGCAAATGATCCACGTTGGCTTCGCCGAATTTGGGCATGCGGGTGTTCATATAGGGTCGAACGGATCGGCCGTTGTACAGCACATCCTCCATCCACTTTAGCTTGAGCTTGGCTCCGACGCCCGTCAGCGATGGAGGAATGCGGCCCTGCTCACCCAGATTCAAATCCTCGGTCTTAAAGTAAGGATTGCGATCGACCGTGATGCCGCCCAAGTCGCCCCGACTGTGGCAGGCGATGCAGTTAAAGTTCACCAGAGTCGATTCAATTTTCTCGGTGGGTGTGAATTCCGTCGGCAATGATTTCAGCGTTCCCTGCATGAGCTTTTGCTGTTGGTCGGTAAGCTCGAAATTTGGCCAGTTGCCCGGTTGGCCTGAAAGGCAACCCTTGGCCGGATCCAATTTGTCTAGGCTGGCTGCAATCGCTGGACCGCCCGGTTTAATTCCTGCGAGATCGGACATCCCAGCATGGCAGTTGGCGCAGTTGAGCCTTGTAAAGAGGATTTTGCCGAACCTAGCCGATTCAGGTTTGAGCCTGTAGTCGTCGATCTTGTCGGGTGACGATTGCAGCAAATAATTGGCGATGTCGACGGCTTCGCGGTGAGTCAGTTGCATATCGGGCATGTGTCCAGACGGGCGAACGGCCAACGGGTCTTCTAGGAGTTCCGCAAGGCCGCTGATGTTGTATTTCCCAGACAGGTCTCCCAGCGGTTTGGAATTGGCGAGGTTCTTTTCCAGCGCCGATTCGTCGCGTGGGGAATGGCAGGCCACACAACCGGCGGAGTGAAACAGGGCGTAGCCACGGTGCACGGCCTCGCCATCGATGGGTTCGGCTTTGAATTTGCTTTTCGAGGTGCTCAAGAGGAATTGGGTGATGGCTGCTGCGGTTGCCTTTCGATTGGGACCTTCCAAACGCTCCAGCAGCGCGGGCATTGTGGTTCCCGGTTTGACCGTATGGGGATTGGCGATGAACGATTCGATGTAGGCAGGATTGAGCCGCGCGGCCGACCATTGAAGGTGCGGAGCCTGTTTAGCCGCGATGGGCCATGAATCGGTGTTCGCGTCATGGCAGGCGACGCAGTTCCGCTGTTGAATCAGCAGCAGGCCTTCGAGTTTGGCATCGAGAGTTCTTCGATTTTCGGTTTGAGAGACGGTCGCTTGTTCTTCAGAGCCGCGTTCTTTCAGATCGTAAACGTAGCGCAGTAAATCTAGAAACTGCTGGCGATTCTTCATCTCATTGGCGAGATCCTTGGGCATGCTGGATTCTGTTCCAGCTTGAATCTCTTCAATGTCGTCGCGATCGATGGTGATCAACTTTTCCACGTCGGCTGCACTTCGCAGCACAATCTTGTCATCGTTGTCGACGACTTTGGTGCCCACGATGACCAGCCCGTCTGAAGTCAACACAATGGTCGTCTTGTATTCGTCTTTGATTTCTTTGGAGGGTTGCAGGATCGATTCGATGATCTTTTCATCCGTCACCGCGGCATCGATCTTGCCAAGGTCGGGAGCGATTCGGTTTTCACCGGCGGCGGGGCGATGGCAGCGGGCACAGTTGATGTTGCCTTGATGGAAGAGAATCGCGCCACGAACGATATCGCCTTTTTTCCGAGCCTCTTTCGCCAGTTGGGTGGCGTCTTCGGCGATCAGTTTTTCGCTCAACGTTTGCCCGCAAGCCGACGGGCAGTTGGCCGAATGGCAACTGGCGATCCCAATCGCCAGCAGAGTCGCCGTAACAAGAAACCGTAGTTGGCGATGAGGTAGCTTCAACTTTCTGACTCCTGAAATCGGTGACTGAACTTAATAGCTTACACCGCGATTGGCTGTTTGTAGTGTCGGGGGTTCGTGCCTTGTGGTGCAGGGAACTCTAGATACCAATCGGGGATCCTGTTTCGGCTTTGCGCCAAGTGATTGGAACGGCCTCACGGTCTAAAAGTGTAGTCAATATTGTCTCACGTGTAATCGATATGATAACACGTTTTTCGAGGAATATCGATGAAAATCCCGGTTTTCGCGTTTGGCATACCGGGTGCAATAAATGTTTGTCAGACGCAGCGGACTTTGGCTTTTCCAAAAATCTGCTGATCAATCTGAACCTTACGGAGAACGCAAATGGGTAACGCAATCAAAACTTCACTCTTTATCGCAGTCGCAGCAGTCGCTTTGAGTTTCAACGCTCAGCAGGCCAACGCACAATTTCACGGTGGAGGATTCGGCAACGGATTTAGCATTAGCATCGGAAACGGATTCAACGGATTTGGCTTTAGCTCCTTCAACTCGGGGCCATCGTTCTCAAACCGAGGGTTCAATTCGCCGGGCTACTATTCACCGAAAAAAGTACCTTACAAAAAGGCTTACAGCAAAAAGGCCTATGGCAAGAAGTACTACTCACCGAAAAAGAGCTACTACCGTGGCGGCGGACGCTTTCCTTACTAAGAAAGTTTGAGCCGAACTATCCCCAGACCAAGCCCACCGAAGAGTGGGCTTTTTTCTTGCGCCTTGCCCCGCCCTAGCTTTGCCCTGCCCTACTCTGTTTTGGAGAGGCTGTTGATCATTTCTTTGAACTTTTCCATGTTGGCTTCGACGGTTTTCTGGGGTCCGTAGAAGTTAAAAAAGTATTGGCCAAGATCACCGGCCTGAATCACAGCCACGACTTTGCGATAGTCCGGTCGCTCGATTTTGGCTCCTCCGAACATCGGTGCTCCGGCGGGGCGGTCAAGAAACGTCCCTTTCAAATCGACCATTTTGATATCGTAACCACCGGCTTTCATGTCGGTAATCTCAGTGTGGTCTTCTGTGGACGAGCCATCGGGTTGTTTGAATTGCCCGTGCCAGCGTTGGATGTTTTGCTCCATGCTGCCTAGTGCCGACATGATTGTAAAACGTCCGTTGGGAACATCTTCAACTTCGCCTTCGACTTTTTCGATCGCCATCTCATAAGACAGCATCCGCGAAGATGGTTCAACTGATTTCCAGCCTGCGGGCGTATTCAACGTCAGCTTTCCACCGGCGATTTCGATCGCAGAGGCGGCGTCCGATTTGGAATCTGAACCTGTCGTAGGTTTGGTGGCGGAGCCCGTTTCTTTGGCGTCCTCTGTTTTTGTATCTGAAGCACTAGTGGATTCTGTGTCTGAACTCTCTGCAGAGGGACTTTTCTGATCGGAGTCTGTTGTCGTTTCGCTGCCAGAATTCTGATCGGCTCCGGCGGTTCGAGTGGGTTTTTCACATCCAGCGAATGTGAATGCCAACATAAGACAAACGAAAGAAGAGAAAGTTTTAAAAGTCATCTTAGTTTTCCTGAGCTTGAAAGCCAATTTTCGGATTCAATTGTCTGGGTTTGTAGAATGGAGAGTGGCAAGGTTTCGATCGGCGGTGCGGCGCGAAACCGGCGGCAAGTGCCTCGCCGCTTACTTTTTCGGTTGAAGCTCACCCAATGGTGATTGTTACGTAGTGGTTCATCAGCCTTAGCCGTTTTGGCGCTAGCCACGGTTACTGTGGGACAACCGTGGCTAGCGCCAAAGCGGCTAATCGCAAAACTGAGCTCTGTCGAGCCACTAGTACAACCGCATCAATAAGTAGACCAAAACCAAGATCAGTAGAAAAGCCAACCCAATCGACGACATCAGAATTGCTTGTTTTTTGCGAGCTTGTTTACGGCCCCGCGAATGAGGGTTCACTTCGTCAGGAATCCCCATGCTACCAGTGTTTTCGGCAGGTCGGCGAAGCTGCGGAAACACTTCATCGGCAGGCAGCCACTCGTGCCAGTCTTGGCGCCAGACGATCCAGTCAGACCGAAGTTTCCGTTGATTCAGCATCTCTTCGACATCACGGGGTCGCAGCGGGCCTTTTTCGCCGTGTCGGCGATGGCGAGCGTACCAGACATGGTTGGGATAGTCTGTTAGTGGATTGCCGCCGAGGTCAATTTTGGGTTTGCTAAGCCGAAACGAATTGCCACTGTCGCTTTCTTCGTCATCCACGATCGGAAACGGAGCGGGGGGAGTGATTTGACCGTCACTGGACTGACCGGAATCTCTGAAGGCTTCAGTTTTCCGGGTATTCTTTTTCGAGGGGCGCTTTGTAGGTTTCGCTTCGGGAGCCGCCACCAAGCCCGACTTTAACATCGGTGACTTAGAGATTTTGATTGTTTTCGACGTAGGCGAACTGACCAACTCTGCCTTTCTGGAAGTCTTCCTTCCAGACCGGCGAGATTTATTTGTGGCTGATTCTTCAGTCTGCTGAGGGACCTGAATTTCACGTTCGCAATCCGGACAGAGGCAGAATTCTCCCGCCTGTTTGGCTTTGACGTTAAGACGCCGGTTGCAAAATTGACAGTGAAAACGGATTCCCATGACGCATTGGGCTAAATCAACAACGAATCGATCATTTCATTATATCGTATGACCTGCGAAAGTGCAGTTTCGAACCGCCTTTCTGTTTTGCAAAAGCAAGCGGCACGAGCATTCGCTTTTCCAGCATTAATCAATTTTCATTTGCTGTTTAATGATATCGTTGTCGAAATAATTGATCGCCATGGCGGCATCGATTACGATCCGTTGGGCGTTGATTCCTGAAGAACGCGGGCTTAGCAGAAAACAGGCTGCGTCTGCGGCTTCTTGCGTTTGGATGGCTTTCCCTCTCGGAATGACCGTTTCGGCGTACAGATAGGCGTCCACATACCCTGGGATTCCAGCCGAGGCACTGGTTTTAAGTAATCCGGGTGCCACCGCATTGAACCGGACATTCGAGAATTTGCTGAAGCTTTTCGCCAAAAACGCCAGCGAACTGTCAAGGGCCGCTTTGACTGGGGCCATGAAGCCGTAATTCTCGCTGGCCATGGTGGTGGTTGATATCGAAATCGTCACCACCGATGCGTCGTCTTCGAGAAGATCCTTAAACGCATTACTGATCGCAATCAGTGAGTAGCAAGAAATATCAAAGGTTCGCAGCAGTTGCTGTTTTCCGGTTTCATGAAAGGGCTTGATGCCGCTTTCGTCGTAGGCCGCAAACGCAATCGAGTGGACCAGCCCGGCGATGGGTTGCGGGTGATCTGCCGCGATCTGATCCCGCACGGCTTCGATCTGGTCTTCGAATTCGACATCGCACACATAAACCGGTCGGTCGGCCATCATTTTGGCGGTGGATTCCCGCCGCGTCTCGCTGCGGACGACGTAGATGACTTTCGCGCCGTGTTCTTCGAGGGTCTTGCCGATGTGCCATGCGACGGATTTTTTATTGGCAACGCCGAAGACCACGACCGATTTTTCGGCAAGCTTAAGGAAGTCCATATCGTTATTCCGTTTCCGCGACGGTGCATGTGAAGGAAAGCCGGGCAGCGGTTTTGCCGTTAACTTTCGCAGTTCCGGTCAAGTAAAACGCTGTCGAAACCACGTCGTCAATTTTTACAGACATTTCGATCGTGTCACCCGGTTTGACCATGTTTTTAAATTTGACGTCGGTCATGCGAGTCAAAACCGGGACGCCTTTCGCATTCGCCATTTTTCCTGACAGTAAGATCGCTCCGCTTTGGACGGTGGCTTCGCACAGGATCACGCCCGGGACGATGGGTTGGTCAGGGTAGTGACCCTGAAAAAAGAACTCGTCCGCGGCAAAGGTCTTTTGGCAAACGATCGTTTCATCGGTTTGGTCGATGATCTGATCCACCAACAGCATCGGGGCGCGATGTGGGATGGCCGCATGAATGGCTTCAAGTGACATAAAAGTTCTGGGTTTGAAATGACGTTTGTAGGTAGCCGATGTCGCAAGACTTGACTTCTGCAAGCATGCCCGAGGAGTCTGAAGGGTTGCCGGTTGGTGCGTGGAAGCTGACCCCGATCCCTAGGTCGAAACCGAGGCACTTGAAAGCTGATTGATCACATCGTTGGCCACGATCACACCGTAGTTGATCGTCCCCAGCCAACCCGACATGATGATCCCGCAACTGCCGGCATGGTAAAGTCCCGTGATCTGCTCGGGTAACTTGCGGCTGACGGCCAGACCTTCGAATTTGGTGCCAAAGGAAGCTCCGTGCAAGTGCTTCGTGTAGTGCTCGAACGTGACCGGCGTCGCGGCCTCTGCATGTGAGATCCGTTCCCGACAATTGGGAACATACTTTTCCAGTGCGTCGAAAGTCGTTTCAATCAGATCCTGCTTACTGGCTTCGTACTCATCTTTTTCCATGTTCGCCCAATCGTCCCAATTGGCGTTGGTGCTGGAAACGATCAGTGTTCTTTCTTTTCCATCCGGACGGGTGTCGGGATAGTAAAACGAAAACGTGCGGCTGGTAATGTCTCGGTTCAGCAGCAAGTCCGTTTGGAATCGCTCTGCCGTGCTCGAAAACAGCAAATCGCCGGTCTCCCGCGGCACCGTGTCTTCCGGATTCATGGCCATGTAGACCTGAGTGCTGGAGTTGTTTAAGCGAACTTCTTTGGCGTCATCGATAAACGCGCTGTCGAAATGCTCTTCTCCGATCAGATTGAAAATCGTGGAACGAAGATTCGCATTGGAAACAATCGCTTTGCAGCCAATCGTACGACCATTGACGACCACCGACTCAACCGCATCGCCTTTGACGTTGATGGATTCGACATCGCAATTGATCCGCACGTCGCAGCCGTTGTTCTTCAGTTCCTTTTCCATGGACTTGATCAGTTTGTCAGTTCCTCCTTGGAAAACGAAAACGCCTTTGGACATGAAGTTCGAAAAGACGATCCCGTAAGTCAACGCGGGATCTTCCAGGGTGGAACCATTGGCGTAGACGATCGGCTCCATCAGCAGCCGGACCACGTCTTCGCGGCCCGGGAAGAATTCCTCAAACAGCTCGCCGGTTGTTTTCTCTTGATCATCGTAGAAATTCATGCTGCGGGCTTTGTCGAAGAAGCTTTTAACGGCCTCTTCGCTGACATCAAAATCATCCGTCAGCAAACGCGTAAAGTCTTGGCGGTCGAAGGTCGTCGTCAGCGAGAACATGGGGTTATCGAAACGGACGCCTTCGAGCTGCACGATGGAGTCGGCGATTTCTTTGGACCAGTAGCGGCGACAGCTTTTGACCATCCCGTAAGGAAAGCCATGCAGAGAGATGTCGAAAATGTGCCCGCCGGGCCGTTTGAACCACGTCGCTAAACCACCCAGTTTGTAATGCTGTTCCAGCAACAGCACCTTCATTCCGTCACGCGCGAGAATGTTGGCAGCTGTGAGACCGCCAAGTCCACTGCCGATGACGACAACGTCATACTTATCTTCAGCACCTTTGAGGAAATCTTTGGGCATCGTCGTTAGTTGATAAGTTCCGGGAATAGGGCATCGGCATCGATCGCCAAACCACCGCGAGAAGATATGTTAAACCCGCAAAAAACTCAATAACTCGGACCCTGCATCCCGCGAAAGGGAACAAAAAACGCGCCCCGACCCCACGCTTTGGCCAAATTAACAGACGCCGCCAAAACGGTTAGACTTTAGTCAACCAACACCCTAGCAGACGATGATATGGACAATACGAAGATCGCGAAAAACCTTGACCAACTGGCGGATTTGCTCGAGTTCACGGGCGCCAATCCGTTTCGCTTGCGGGCCTATCGTTCGGGAGCCCGGCAGATCCGCGACCTTACCGAATCGATTGCCACCATGATCGATGACGGGCAGGATTTGACGAAGTTGGACGGGATCGGAAAAAGCGTCGCGGCAAAGTGCAAGGAACTGTGCGAGACGGGCCAGCTGCAGCAGATGGAAGAACTGCTAGAAGAAGTCCCTCGGACGGTGCTGGATTTGTTGAACGTCCCCAAGATGGGTCCTAAAAAAGCTTCGGCGGTTTTCAATCAGCTGGGTGTCGAAAACCTCGACCAGCTGAAGGCCGCTTGTGAGGCGGGGCAGGTTCGTGAGCTTTCCGGATTCGGTGCCAAAACCGAACAGGCAATCCTTGACGGGATCGCGATCGCAGTCGATGCCAACAAGCGAATCCTATGGGCCGCCGCCGATGAGATCGCCGCCAGTATTCGGATGCATATGGAGGATTGCGAGTGCATTGGGCAATTGGAATTTGCCGGTAGCTACCGACGCGGTAAGGAAACCGTTGGTGATCTCGATATCTTAGTGACATCCACCGAAGCCGAATCGGTGATGGATCATTTTGCGGACTTCGAGGACATCACTTCCACCATTGTGCGGGGCGGAACAAAAATGTCGGTGCGGCTCGACGGAGAATTTCAAGTCGATTTGAGAGTCGTGCCCGAAGAATCCTTTGGAGCGGCGCTGCAATATTTCACCGGCTCAAAAGAGCATAACGTCGTTGTTCGCGGCCTCGCCAAAGCCCGAGGAATGAAGGTCAACGAATGGGGTGTTTATGACACCACGAAAGACGACAAACTGATCGCCGGCCACAGCGAAGAAGATGTTTACGCGGCGCTGGAGCTGCCCGTGTTCGATCCCGAAACCCGCGAGTCTCGCAAAGAATTTGAGTGGGCCGAAGAAGGCGAACTGCCGCCCTTGATTCAGCTTAAACAAATTCGTGGCGACTTACATATGCACACCACGGCGACCGATGGAAAGAACTCGATCGAGGAAATGGCGGCTGCCGCCAGAGTCACGGGGCTGAAATACATCGCGATTACCGACCACTCCAAACGGGTTGCCATGGCCAACGGTTTGGATGAAAGACGGTTACTGGCTCAGTGGAAGGAGATTGACCGAATCAACAGCGAGACCGAAGACGATTTTGTCATCCTCAAGGGCATTGAGTGTGACATTTTAGAAAACGGTGACATGGACCTGTCGGACGAAGTGCTTGCTCAAGGCGACTGGATCATCGCCAGTTTGCACTATGGACAGGGTCAGCCGCGCCAGCAGATCACCGATCGAATCGTCGGCGCGATCCAGAACAAATGGGTCACCATGATCGCTCATCCGACTGGTCGACTGCTGAACAAGCGTGAGCCCTACGATGTGGATATGGAGGCGGTGTTTCAGGCAGCCAAAGAAACAGGGACGCTGCTGGAACTCAATGCGAACCCCATCCGGTTGGATTTGAACGATCGTCACCTGTTGGCGGCGAAGTCACATGGAATTCCGATCGTGATCAACACCGACGCGCACCGTGTCGGCGGGTTTGCCAACATGAAATACGGCATCAAGCAAGCCCGACGCGGTTGCTTGACGCATGCCGACGTGGCCAACACCAAAACGCTGAAGCAGCTGAAGACGCTGATTGGCAAGAAAAGGAAATAGCAAAAGGAAATAGCTTCCATGCGTAAATGAAAAAAGCGACCATCGAATGAACGATGATCGCTTGATGTTTCGTTTTGCAGTTCGGATTAGACGCCGAACGAGTTTCCGCAACCGCACGTTCGTTTGGCGTTGGGATTGTGGAACTGGAATCCACGCTGCTCGATGCCTTCGTAGTAGTCGACCGTCGTTCCTTCAAGGAACAAAGACTCTTTACGGTTAACGACAACGGTAACGCCGTGCTGAACCATTTTCATGTCGTTCATTTCATCGTACTCGGACGAAATGTTCAGTGAATAATTGAATCCACTGCAGCCGCCACTTGAGACGCCGATGCGCAGTACAGCGTTGTCATCGTAATCGCCTTCTTCGATGAATCTTTTTACTTCTTTCGCGGCAAGTTCTGTTACCGTTACGCTCATCTGTCGCTCCAAGGATTATGTGATGCCGAATCAAGCTTCGGCTCTACACTACTTTAATTAGTCGGGTTTCCAAACCCTATCGTCATTTTTTGTACCTAACCTTCGGTTGTCCAGACCATTTGCTGGAAAACACGGGGAATTAGGGTTTCTAGGCATAAAAATTGTCTGCAGACTCACCCGACATTGCGGACTCACACCAGATTATGCCAAATATCGTCAACCGTTGCTTTCGATCCGTCGGCAATTCCCAATCGATCGATGTAAGCAATGGCTGTGTTGATACCCGCAGTTGGACAGGAAAAATCACAACTCCATCGGGTTACCGATTTCCATTGAGCTGTTTCGCTGGGTTCCAGTTTGTACATCGAAGCGATCTGTTCCACCGAATCAGAAGATTCAGCGACCGCCGAACATTGCTGGTTAAGCTCCGTCAGCATCGCAGCCAATAGACTGCCATTTGCTTCAATCAGCTCGTTGCGGGCAACGATCACAAAAGCTGGCCAAATCGTTTCACGTACACCGATCAGACGAAATTCCCCGTTCTGAACATACGGGTCGGTGGTGAATTTTTCCCAAAAGAAAATATCTGCGGAACCGTTGGCGAGGGCTTTGCGGGCACCTTCGAGACCTCCCACAATTTCGAACTTCGGAGAATCCGCTGGCCAACCCCGCTCCGAAGCATCCACAATCGACATCAAATGCGACCCCGAACCCTGTCGGCTGATCGCGTAAGTCCGTCCTTGAATTTCCTCGATTTCTTTCAGCGGGCTATCGGCCGCCACATGGATCCCCCAAATCAACGGGGATTCGACGTAGGTTTTGACAATCCGACAAGCATCTCCGTCAAGGATCCGAGCAATGGCTCCTTGAGTGAGCACCACCGCGACGTCAGCTTCGCCTTCGCGGATTTGGGTCATCATCGCTCCGGTGCCGCCAGGGACATCGGTCCAATCAACGTTCACGCCGACTTTCTCAAACGCTCCCGAATCGATGCCGCGATGCCAAGGATAATTAAAATGCTCGGGGACACCGATGACTTTCAAATTCAACATCTCAAATTCCACTTGGGTTGGGTGAGCTTGGTCCGCATAACGGCGCGGTCGCCGATCTGCGCCTCAAACGGTTGGCATGGATCGGCCAGTTTCAAAAAAATCAGCCGAACCTTGCGTCGCGAACTTTCTTGCACGTTTCGAACAGATCATACAGGCCCTGCCCATCCCCCTGCTCGATCAAACGCTCGACGTTTTCCAACTCCGAACGATAGCGGGCCGTCATCTCCAGAATCGCCTCTCGGTTCTCAAGGCAGATGTCTCGCCACATCGTCGGGTCGCTGGATGCCACGCGCGATGAGTCTCGAAACCCGCCGGCCGCGAAATCAAAAATCTTTTGCACATAAGTTGTTTCCGCCACTGCATTGACCAACGCATACGCGATCACGTGGGGCAAATGGCTGGTGGCGGCTAACACGCGATCATGCTGTTCCGCGTCCAAAGTCTCCACGATGGCGCCGCAACTGTGCCACATGTCGGTCACAATTTTGACGGCTTCTGCATCCGCGCCATCCGCGGGCGTCAGGATGACCTTGTGGTTTTGGTAGAGGTTCGCATCGGCGTGTTCGACGCCACTTTTTTCTTTACCGGCGATAGGATGGCCGGGGACGAAGCGTGCGGGGAGTTCTCCGAAAACTTCGCGGGCTGCTCGTACGACCGATGACTTGGTGCTGCCGCCGTCGGTGATGATTGCGCTGGGGGCTAAGTGATCACGGATTTGATTGAGGACCGCGGGATAGGTGCCCACCGGCGTGGCCAGAAAGATCAAATCGCAATTCGACACGATCGTCGGTTCGGTCGAAAACGAGTCGATCGCACCGAGGTCCACTGCCCGCTGCAGTGGATCGGAATTTCGACCATATCCTGCAACGTGCTGACACCATTTCGCTTGGCGCAACGCCAAACCCAGCGAACCACCGATCAAGCCAACACCCACAATACAGATCTTTTTCATTAGCGCATTTTAAGGGCTGGGGAAAACCTCGAATACCACGTCAGACCGATCGCCTCACTGGCGAAGTTCGGACGCCTCACTGGCGAAGTTCGGACGCCTCGCTGGCGAAGGCCAACCTTCGGACGGCCGCAAAAGCGACTTCGAGTACAGGCAGAATAAAATGAAAAGACAGTTTGGTGAATCGGCCGGTTCGAAATTCTTGGCAGACGACCGCCCTGCCCTTTCCTATTTTAAATGCATCGATTTCGAGCGTGCCAAATTGGCATTAAGGGAAGTCAGCCTCGTCGATTCAAAAAACAGGCTAAAACGCCGGTTTTTCCGGTAGATCACAAGACAATATTTTCGGCACGGTCTTTGCGTTTAGGGGCAATCGTGCGGAAAGCCTGCCGACTGGGCAGTCCCTCTGCGCCTTTTTATCAGGACTATTCGAGACCGCTTTGGTTTGTCGCGATATGCCGACCAAAGCTCCTCCCTCAATTCAAGCAGCAATTTTCAGGAGAGCAAAACATGGCTCAGGGTGAAAAAATCATCGGAATCGACCTCGGTACTACCAACTCGGTGGTCGCGATTATGGAAGGCAACGAGCCGGTTGTAATTGCCAACCAAGAAGGTGCCCGGACCACGCCCAGCGTCATCGCATTCACAGACAGTGGCGAAACGTTGGTCGGTGCTCCCGCTCGTAACCAGCGGGTCACCAATCCTCACCGAACCGTGTATTCGGTGAAGCGATTCATGGGTCGCCGCCACAACGAAGTCAACTCTGAAGAAAAGATGGTGCCCTACAAAGTTAAGGGCGGTTCTGATGAGTACGTCAAAATCGAAATCGATGGCAAAGAATACACGCCTCAAGAAATTTCGGCGAAAACACTTCGCAAGCTCAAAGAAGCCGCCGAATCTTACCTTGGCCAAACCGTCAACAAAGCCGTCATCACCGTTCCGGCTTACTTCAATGACGCTCAACGTCAGGCCACCAAAGACGCGGGTCAGATCGCGGGTCTGGAAGTTGCTCGCATCATCAATGAGCCCACTGCGGCGGCCATCGCTTACGGTCTCGATAAATCAGACAAAGAACAAAAAATCGTTGTCTTTGACTTGGGGGGTGGAACGTTTGACGTTTCTGTCCTAGAGCTCAACGACGACGAAGGTATGAAAGTCTTTGAAGTGATCAGCACCAGTGGCGATACGCACTTGGGTGGCGATGACTTTGACGACGTGTTGATCAACTACGTTGCCGACGAATTCAGAAAGGACACCGGCGTCGATCTTCGCAAAGACACGATGGCTCTGCAGCGACTGCAGGAAGGTTGTGAAAACGCCAAAAAGGAACTTTCTAGTGCCCAGCAGACTGCAATCAACCTGCCCTTCATCACTCAAGATGAAACCGGACCGCGTCACTTGCAAGTTAGCATCACCCGAGCGAAGTTCGAAGAACTGATCGACGGTTTGGTGGAGCGTTGCAAGATCCCTGTCCAGCAAGCACTCAAGGACGCGAAACTTTCGGCCAGCGACATCGACGAAGTCGTCCTCGTGGGGGGGTCAACGCGTGTTCCTAAAGTCCAAGCGATGGTCAAAAGCGTCTTCGGCAAAGACCCCCACAAGGGTGTGAACGCTGACGAAGTGGTCGCGGTGGGTGCCGCGATCCAGGGATCTGTCCTTTCGGGCGATCGCAAAGACGTATTGCTGTTGGATGTGACACCGCTGACCCTAGGTATTGAAACCGAAGGCGGCGTGATGACTTCTCTGGTTGATCGCAACACCACGATTCCGACGGAAAAGAAGCAGGTCTTTAGTACCGCTGCTGACAACCAGACCGCGGTTACCATTCAGGTCTACCAGGGCGAACGAAAGATGGCCAACAACAATCGTTTGTTGGACAAATTCGACCTGACCGGCATTCCGCCGGCCCCACGCGGTGTTCCGCAAATCGAAGTTAAATTCGACATCGATCAAAACGGAATCCTTAACGTTTCGGCCAAGGACCTTGGTACTGGAACCGAGGCCAACGTCGAGATCAAGCAATCTTCTGGATTGTCGGACGAAGAAATCAATCGTATGAAATCCGACGCCGAAGCCAACGCCGAAGAAGATCGCAAGGAATACGAATTGGTCACTGCTCGCAACGAAGGCGAAACGATGTGTTACCAGATGGAGAAATTGATGTCCGAGCACAGCGAATCGTTGTCGGATTCAGACAAAGAGCCTCTGGAGGCAGCGATCGGAAAAGTTCGCGATACAGCCAAGGAAGACGATGTGGATGCGATCAAATCCGCCGTCAAAGAGCTTGAGCAAGCATCGCACGCGTTCAGCAAAGCCATGTATGACAAGTCCGAAGCGGCGGGTGAAACCGTTAACGGAACCGCTGAAGCATCGGCCGCGCCAGAGGAGCCAACTGCGGCTGAAGACGATGCGATCGATGCTGAGTTCGAAGTCAAAAACGACTAGTCGTGATTGGGGCGTTTCGTTCCTTGAGCGTAAGAAATTTCTCTTATAAACCTCCTGTCGGCTTCGGATTACGAGTCTTCAGTGAGGTTTTTTAATGCGCTCAGGCCTTCAATAAATTTTCGACCAACGTGGGAAATTTGGCGAACCTAGAACCTGTGGGCTTGTCATTGGACATATGAAAATCCTGTCGATTGACACTGATCCGCTAATAGAAATTCCATATTTCAATGCCGGCCGACGAGCGAAAGACTTTTATGTAGATCGTTTGCCGGTCTACCGCGCGATCGTGGACGAGCTTCCCGAATCGCTAGACGCCATGGTCGTCACGGCGGACTTGCAAGGGCTCGACATCGACCCAATGCCTGGCAATGTAGGATTGCCGCTGCTGGGCTGCACACTGCCGACGAAGCTCGAACCGATATTGGATGGCCTCGATGTTTGCTGGAATAAGGTCGCCGCTCTGTTGGCGGGTGACTTTTACACCTATCCAGATTTGCATGGTCGCGGCGGAACGGGGGATGTGACGGAAGTCTGGGATGCATTCGCGGATGCCTACCAATGGGTTGTGGGAGTCGCTGGGAATCACGATACCTTTGGAGATCGGGAAAGTTACCTGCCGAAGATGCATTCCCCGGACGTCCATCTGTTGGATGCCGATCGTGTGGAAATGGCGGGGCTTTCGATCGCAGGCATCAGTGGCATCATAGGGAACCCTCGCAAGAATTTTCGCAGGGATCATTACGATTTTGTCGAAACGTTGGACCTTATTTTGCAACAACCAACAGACATCGCCTTGATGCATACTGGACCTGACTTTCCCGACTTGCAAGGCTGCAAGGGCGTTATTGAGATCCGAGAAATCATCGAAAAACGGACGCCTTCCATCGCGGTGCGAGGCCACTGCCACTGGCCCCAACCGCTGGTGCAGATGGACTGCGGCACCCAGATTCTGAACGTCGATGCGACGACGGTAATTCTGATCCGAGGTTGATGCTTTGACCCCACAAAGGGGCTGCCCAAGTGAGCGACGCGAACAAATCTTTGCATGACCGTCAAATTCCGAACCTGCCTGATTTTTGATACGAGCCGGTCAGTTGCCTACTGTTTTGGATTTGATCGAGAATCCTTTGCTGGCAATCAACGTTTTTAGGGGTAAATACCGATTAAAGAACCAAACGTTTCTCATTAAATGTGAACCCCCATGCAATCAAACCGTCGCGAGTTTCATCGGATCCCGGCATCGGGGTCCCCCTGCGAAGTGAGCGTCGACGGGGTCAAGCTGGCGGGGATGCTGCGGGACGAATCCATTTCGGGAGCACGCGTTTCGGGTTTGAACTTGCTGATGCTGCCGCTGAACCGAAAGCTGCAGGTTTCCACTCGGGACGGCGACTTCGAAGGCTATGCTCGCAACGTTGCCAGAGATGAAAACAATCTGATGGACGTCGGTTTGCGACGTGTTGAGAACGCCAAGGAAGTCGAGGAAGAATCTTTTGCGATGCTCCTCAATTGCTTTGTCGAATTCCAAGGCAACCTCGTGATCTGTGTTCCGCTTGAGCTACAAGACGATGGCGTCGCTCGCGTGCAACTGTGGGATGGAAAGCAATTTCAGATTCCAGTTTCGACGCTCGTGTCCTTGACTCGCACTGAACGATATGAGCAGTTAAACGATCCTGCGAAACTCCGCTTTTCGGCCGACCTTTACGGATTTGGTCCCACCGCTACCCAACGCATGGTTTTCGAATTTGAGTTCGGAAAAATGGCCGCCTGTCCGACTCGCAACGTCGTCGCAGGTGCCTAACCACCTAGGTTGTTGATCACCCGACGCGCCACAGCGCAATCGCCAACGAGTAACTCACTCTGAGGTTGGCAATTTTTACAAACGGCAGTGTGTCCGTTTGCTTCTGATTATTTGCGGGTAAGAATCCTAGGCGTGCGATGTCTTATGCGTGGCCGCATGACGTCCGC
>CAZDZX010000025.1:20634-22412 GCA_964510005.1 uncultured Pirellulaceae bacterium | reverse complement strand
TCGAAGAATTCGACATTCACTACGTCACGACGCAAATGGGAAAAGGCGTCGTCGATGAACGCGATCCTCGCTTCCTTGGCAACGCCGCACTGTCCGCTGGCGATTTTGTACATCGGGCGATCGAGGCAGCCGATCTGATCATCAATGTCGGTCACGATGTTGTGGAAAAGCCTCCGTTCTTCATGGAAGCCGATGGCGTCAAAGTCATTCACGTGAACTTCTTTAGCGCCGCCGTGGATCCCGTTTACTTTCCGCAAGTGGAAGTCGTGGGAGACATCGCGGCCAGCATTTCCGACATCCATCAAAAACTGGAAAAACAATCGCATTGGGATTTCAGCCGATTCGAAGAGGTCGCCAAACACGTTCGGGATCACTCCGCTGAGGGCGCCGACGATGATCGTTTTCCAATCTACCCTCAACGACTCGTCGCCGATGTTCGCAAATCGGTTTTGAAAAAAGGGATCATCGCGTTAGACAATGGCGTCTACAAAATTTGGTTTGCTCGCAACTACCACGCCCACGCGCAGAACACGGTCCTGCTGGATAATGCTTTGGCCACGATGGGAGCCGGATTGCCGTCGGCGATCGCCGCCAAACTGGTACACCCCGAGCAATCGGTCACGGCCATTTGCGGAGACGGGGGCTTCATGATGAACTCCCAAGAACTGGAAACGGCGGTGCGACTGGGCGTCCACATCACTGTCATCATCCTCCGCGACAACGCTTACGGGATGATCAAGTGGAAGCAAGCCAACATGGGATTCAACGACTTCGGATTGGACTACGGAAACCCCGATTTCGTGAAGTACGCGGAATCTTACGGAGCCCAAGGGCATTGCGTCTCCTCGGCGGCCGAACTATTGCCGCTGCTGGAACGCTGTCACAAAGAACCCGGCGTCCACGTGATCGAAGTCCCTGTGGACTATTCTGAGAATGATCGAATTTTAAACCACGAAATCAAAGAACGGAGCGCAGAGATTTGAATAACAAAATCAACCGTCGTAATTTGATGCTGGGTGGCAGCGCCGCAGCGGTCACCGCTGTCGCTGGATCGGGTGTTGCCAACGCTTTGGCAAGACAACATTCTCAGCAAGAGCAAGCCGAACCCTCCGATGCAACCAAGCTCCTTCCGCCGAAAAACGGGGACGAAGCAATGGCTCGGTTGCTGGCCGGTAACGCGCGATTCATTTCTGGAAAATTGAATCATCCCCACGCCGCCGCGGACTGGCGAAAGCGACTGGTGGGAGGACAAAAACCGTTTGTGACCATCATTGGGTGCGCCGATTCACGCGTTCCACCGGAACTGCTGTTCGACCAAGGCTTTGGTGATCTGTTTGTGATTCGAGTGGCCGGCAACGTGATCGATACCGATGTGGCTGGCAGTGTCGAATACGGCGTCGATCATTTAGCGACGAAATTGGTCGTTGTGATGGGGCACGAAGGCTGCGGGGCGGTGACCGCTGCTTTGCAAACGATGGAAGATTTGGAAAAAGAGCCGAATGAGATTCGGGCTCTTGTGGGCAAGATCAAACCCGCGGTTCGAAATTTCGATGCCGATGTGCCGTTCAAACAGCGACTACAAACGTCGGTCGAAGACAACGTCCGAAACTCGGTCAAACTCCTGAAAGCCATTCCCGATCTGGCGAAAGCAGAAAAGGAATCCCGCACGAAAATTGTGGGGGCCGTTTATGAGATCGAAACCGGACGGGTTCGAACAATCTAAATCGACGATGGAACAGTATTGTCCCAAAGAGATTTGGCATTTTCTGTTTCTGTGA
>CAZDZX010000025.1:9243-20534 GCA_964510005.1 uncultured Pirellulaceae bacterium | reverse complement strand
ATCGACGATGGAACAGTATTGTCCCAAAGAGATTTGGCATTTTCTGTTTCTGTGAGCGACAAGGCGCCGTCGGTTCGTTGCCGCTCGGTTCCGGCGACTAGCCCTTGCTGCTCGGGCACCGGCGGCCAGCGCCTTGCCGCTCAGAATATTGGACTAACGTCGCCTCAAAGCGGTACTAAGAACTTACAAAGCCGAAACGCAACTTTTCAACTCACTGCGAACGAGTAAACCATGACCGTCAAACCCAGCTGGCCTTACTTTCTTGCCAACCAACCTTGCGAGCCCAATCAGGACCTCGAGGTCACCGACAAGTTCACGGGCGAACTGGCGACCCGCGTCGCGCTGGCCGATCCAGCAGCGATCGAAAAGGGAATCGAAGGCTGTGTGGCGGCGGCAGAACCGTTTGCCAACATGCGACCCTACGAGCGACAGGCTATTTTGAACCATTGCGTTGCTCGCTTCACCGAGCGTTTCGACGAATTGGCGATGTCGCTGTGCATCGAAGCCGGCAAGCCGATCAAAGACGCCCGTGGCGAAGTCTCTCGCTTGATCGATACCTTTCGCATCGCCGCCGAAGAATCCGTTCGGCTCAACGGCGAAGTCATGAACCTTGAGATATCCGCCCGCGCCAAAGGCTACCGCGGGATGTGGAAGCGAGTTCCGATCGGGCCGTGCTCCTTTATCAGCCCATTTAATTTTCCGCTGAACCTCGCAGCCCACAAAGTCGCACCCGCATTGGCCGTGGGTTGTCCTTTTGTGCTCAAGCCTGCCAGTCGCACACCGCTGGGGGCCCTGATCATCGGCGAAGTCCTTGCCGAAACGGATCTACCGCCGGGCACGTTTTCGATTCTGCCTTGCTCGCGCGACGGAGCCGATCTGTTCACCACCGACGATCGCCTGAAACTGCTTAGCTTTACAGGATCGCCCGGCGTGGGTTGGGCGCTGAAAGCGAAATCTGGCAAAAAGAAAGTCGTGTTGGAATTGGGCGGTAATGCGGCTTGCATCGTCGATCACGACGCGGACCTAGAAGACGCCGTCGATCGCATCATCATCGGAGCTTTCTACCAGTCGGGGCAAAGCTGTATCGGTGTTCAGCGAATCATCGTTCATACCAAAATCTATGATCAGTTTCGCGACGCACTCGTCGCGAAAACCAAACAACTAATCGCAGGCGATCCGAAAAATGAAGATACATTTATTGGCCCGATGATCTCCGAAAAGGAAGCCACGCGATTGCATGGCTGGGTCGAACAGGCCATCGCCTCCGGCGGAACGCTGCTCTGCGGTGGCAATCGCGATGGAGCGATGCTGGACGCGACCTTGCTGGAAAACGTTTCCAAAGATCAAACCGTCTGCACCGAGGAAGCCTTCGGACCGGTGGCCGTGTTGAGCCAGTTTGATGACTTCGAAGCGGCGTTGGATGAAGTTAACGATAGTGAGTTTGGTCTCCAAGCCGGCATTTTCACTCGAGATTTGTACAAGGCCCATCGGGCGTGGGACAAACTGGACGTCGGCGGCGTCGTGATTGGCGACATTCCTTCATGGCGAGTCGATAACATGCCCTACGGCGGCGTCAAAGACAGCGGCCTTGGACGCGAAGGCATTCGATTTGCAATCGAAGACATGACGGAAATCCGCAACCTCGTCATTCGCACGAAATCGTAACGCTGTGGTTCGGCGATGACCTGCAACAAGCCGCTGGGACGCTCCGTAGTTCCGGTACATTTTTGGGTAGCCGATGTTGCCAGACTTCGGAAATCCCCCAACCAACGCGCGATTGCCAAACCAGCTACGTGAACGTCTTTCACGTGTTTCGCCTCGTCCCCAACGGCTCTCCTGAACTTTATTGGCAGCGACAACAAAGTAGGCAAAACAGGCAGCTTTTCTTTGTCGACTGACATTGCTTAGTCACACAAATGTCTCTAGCCTCCCGGAAATTCCTCGGAGATTTGCGATGGGACGCGCTTCCTTAATCAGTTCACGAACGATGATCGCGTGCGGTCTGTGCATTGCATTGGCCGTCGTGGTTGGCTGCGCGACGAGGAAACTTTCGCGGGAACTGATGCCCACGCCACTGGCACTAACGTTAGACATTCCTCATCCCGGCGGCAACTTTCTGGAAGGCTGCGACTGTGCGCAAGAACCGTTCCCCGTCTACGTGATGAGCGGTCGAAAAATCGTCGACCCACAACAGACAATCAATCCCTTTGGCAGTGATCGCACTCACATCCCATCACTGGGCATCGCTTACGTCACCCTCGGTGCCGACCTCACTCCTGAAGAGCTTCACGAAGAAACAACCACCGCCAAGCTTCGCAAACAGGCCAAAGTCGTTTTCGACCGATTCGAAATAAGCGACGTTCCTCTGAAAACCGATCCGTGGCAAGTCAAAGACGACGTCGTCCGCTTGCAGGCCAACCCATGGGTGCAAGCGATCCGAGCTCAATTGGATCAGACCGGAAATCGCAACGTGACGATTTTCGTCCACGGCTACAACACGGAGTTTGTCGACAACGTTCTGATCGCTGGCGAGATCTTTCACTACATGGGCCGCAAAGGCGCGATGGTTAGTTTCGAATGGCCGTCCGAATCACGCCTGCTGGGCTACATTCAAGACAAGGGCAACGCCACCTTTAGCACTCGTCATTTCCGAGCCATGATTTCGAACATCGCCAAAGAGTGCGATGCCGAATCGATCACCCTCATCGCCCACAGCGCCGGTTCCCCGATCGTGGTCAACGGACTGCGGGAAATTCGCTTGCTGGAATTCGACCTGCCGGCAGATAAGATTCAGGAAAAGTATCGTATTGGTCGTGTGGTTCTGGCCGCCCCGGACATGGACTTGATGGCGTTTACCAATGCCGTTCAAGATCGCTTCTACGAATTGACCCAAGGCGTCGCCGTTTACGCTTCGCCGAAAGATCGAGCGTTGGGACTGTCCGAAAAGATCTACGGCAACTCACGACTGGGGCGATCCGTCGGCAAGCTCGAACCCTGGGAACAGGAACTGTTTCAAGGCGTTCCCAAAATCGAATTGGTTGATGCCTCAGTGGCCGAAAAGCAATTTCGGAACATCCTTGGCCACAGCTACTTTCACCGTGACCCGTGGGTCAGTTCCGATATCGGGGCGTTTATTCTAGGACGCACACCGGCTGAACGAGGCCTCGTGAAAACCCGGCAGGAAGGGACGTTCTGGGAATTCCCCGTGAACTACCCGGACCAACTGAAGCAGCGATTCCTAGGCACCGCGCCCGAAAGACAGGGTTCCGCCTCAAGACTCCGCGGTTCTGCCTCGCGAAGCCTGCAACGCACTCCACTGCGATAGCGAGCAGTGGCAACAAAGACGGACGATTCTAAATACCGAAATCGTCCAGCAAGATCTCGTGCTCGACCGATTTGAAGGGCACGAAACATGGCGTCTCGTGTTGGAAAAATTCTTCGTTGATCGTGTCAAAGGTCTCAGCCGCACGCCTCTCGCCGACTTCGAAAAGTTTCGGGATGTTCTCGACCGCATCGAGGCCCCACTTTTCGGTCATCTTGAAATTGACGTGGCGGTAGCGATCGCCCAAAAAGAATTTCAGCGGCAAGTGAACGCCTTGTGATTGAGCGGCGCCCATCACTTCAGCAATTTTGTTGGCCCAAAACAGGAGCCCCGCATCAGCGCCCGGAGGAGACAACGAAAATTCCGATCGCCCCGTTCCGACTGACAACAAGTGAATGTCATTGGTGACGATGGGCTCTTTGGGATCGAGCCGTTTGGAGAACTGTTGAATTCGAATCGCTTCGGCGACCGCCAACAGGCTGGGATCAGACGCCCACACACCGCCGTCGACGTAGGCGTTTTCTCCGATCTGACGGTGAGGAAAATAGGTCGGCGCCGCCGTCGTCGCGATAATCGCCTCGGCGATTTTGATGTCTTTGTCGTGAATGGCTTTGGGGAGGTGCGTCGAACGAAACACATGCGGCACGCCCTTGGTCAAATTCACCGCCGGCATAATGAGGCGCGTGCACTCGATTTCGCCCAGCGTATGGTCTCCGAATCCTTCGGCGAAAGATTTCTCAAGTGCCGTGGGGCAATACCGAGCCCGGAAAGCCGTATGCAGACTGCCGCCAGTTTTTTTCTCAAACAGCCAATTGACTGGCGGATACAGGAAACGATAAATCCCTTTCGGCCGATACGGATCGCGCTCAGTAAAAATAGAAGCGCCGTAGTCCACGTAGAACTGGTGCATCTTTTCGGCGGAGTGGCCAAACGCTAGGCCTGCCGCAATGATCCCTCCAGTCGATGTGCCAGCGATCAAATCAAAGCTATCTGCGATGGGACGGCCGAGCTTTTGTTCTAGCTCTTTTAGATAGCTGGTCACAAAGGCGCCACGGATACCGCCGCCGATCAAAGAGAGGATCTGAAATTTTGCCACGCTAAACCCATTTCTTGTTGGGAATCAGAGGTTTTCCGCATACCGAAAGAAGTGTCATTTCTGATTCTTTACTCCCAGTATAGTCAACTTCCCTCAAATGGCTGATAGGACTTGATCCGCTTGAAATCGTCGTAAAGCCCGGTTTGACGCCAATACGATTGCCGGTTCGTGTCGCCGACAAACGAGAACCGCGCTGGTTGGCACATGTTTGATTCTGCTTGCATCCTGCTAGAATCTCCGTGAATGCTCAACAAGAGCGTCCTTGAATCAAATCCAAATGTTGCTGGGGTAAAGCGTGGGGTCCGAATCTGAAAACGATATTTATCAACGTAGCGTGATCGTCCATCGGCAACTTCGGGGCAAAATTTCGCTTGTCAGCAAAGTGCCCGTGGAAACCAAAGACGATTTGTCGCTGGCCTACACACCCGGCGTGGCACGTCCTTGCGAATTGATCGCCAAAGACCCGGCGCTGGCTCGGGAGCTGACGATCAAGCGCAACACAATCGGCATCGTCAGCGACGGTTCGGCGGTGCTGGGATTGGGAAACATCGGCCCATTGGGGGCAATCCCAGTCATGGAAGGCAAGGCCTTGCTGATGAAAGAGTTTGCCAACATCGATGCGTTTCCGATTTGTTTAGATACGCAAGACGAACAGGAGATCATCGAAACTGTGCGGCGCATCGCTCCTGTTTTCGGTGGCATTAACCTCGAAGACATTTCAGCACCCCGCTGTTTCATTATCGAAGAGTCGCTGCAAGACTTGGGCATTCCTGTTTTTCATGACGATCAACATGGTACCGCGATCGTGCTGTTGGCGGCCCTGCTTAATGGCGCCAAAGTCACGTCACGAAAGCCTGAGACGATGCAGGTCGTGATCAACGGTGCCGGCGCTGCGGGAACCGCGATTGCAAAACTGCTGCGTTGCGTGGGGCAGGATCCTGGCGTTTGCGTTCCTGTTGCGGACGTGATTGTCTGTGATTCCAAAGGCGCGATTCACGATGGTCGCGACGATCTCAATGAATACAAAAAAGGACTTCTGAAGTTTACCAATCATAAAAATCGATCGGGCTCTTTGCAGGACGTGCTGGTGGGCTGCGATGCATTTATTGGCGTCAGCAAAGGCAACTTGCTGACCACGGCCGATATTAAAACGATGGCCGACGACGCGATCGTGTTGGCGATGGCCAATCCGATTCCTGAAATCATGCCCGAGGATGCCAAAGCTGGTGGGGCCGCAGTGGTGGGAACCGGCCGCAGTGACTTTCCCAATCAAGTCAACAACTTGCTGGCCTTCCCTGGAATTTTTCGGGGCGCCCTCGATGCTGGCGCGACACAGATCACTGAATCGATGAAAATTGCGGCGGCCAGAGAGCTGGCTTTCCTCGTCAGAGAACCCACTGCAGATCGGATTTTGCCGGATCCACTGGACCGCAGCATCGCCCCCTGTGTTGCAGCCGCCGTCCGCAAGGCATGGCTGGAAGGTTAGCTCGCTAAGGCCGGACGACACAACTAAGGCCGGACGACGCAAAAGACTGAAGACTTGAGTTCGCAACTCTGGTTCGCTTGGCCCGCTGGGCTCAAAACCAACATTTCAAACAGTAATTTGTTTTTCTGGCGAACTTTATTGATCGAGTATCACGTCGTTAAAGATTCGACTAAAATCAGTGGGAAAGAGGCATAACACCCCCTTAACCCGCTTACCATTGAATAGATGTCAGATCAAACCTTCCGCGACCGAGAAATCCTTTCCGCTGCCCAAGCCAAAGGCCCCGTATCCACTTTAGGAGCGTACTTACGATTATCCGGCCCCGGCTGGCTTCAGAGTGCGATCACGCTTGGCGGTGGCTCGCTGGCGGGAGCACTTTATCTAGGGATGACCGGGGGCTATAGCCTGCTGTGGGTTCAGCTGGTCGCCATCTTTTGCGGCGTCGTGATGTTATCCGCGATCAGCTACGTCACGCTTTCGACCGGCGAACGTCCGTATCGAGCGATGAACCAACACATCAATCCAGTCCTTGGAACGGCATGGATCTTGGCCACGATTCTGGCGAACATGATTTACATTTTGCCGCAATTCAGTCTGGCTTTTGATGCCCTGCAAACCAACCTAATGCCAGAGCAAGTCAACGATTCGACAGGATCGAAACTAATCGTGTCCGCGATCATTGCAGCGATCGCCATGGTGATTGTCGTGATGAGTTTAAAGCCCGGCTGGATGTCAAAGATGTTCGACTTGCTCTTGAAGCTGATCGTCGGTGCAATCGTTGCTTGCTTTGTGCTGGCGGTGGTTCAACTGGCGATGAAGGGTTTCATCACCGCCGACTTGCTGATGGGATTCATCCCCGACCTGAATCGGCTGACCTCACCGGCACCCTCGATCAATGCGTTGCTGGTTTCCGAATCGATTCCCGGAGAAGTCCGAAGCTTTTGGGACCAGCAATTGGTCAGCTACAAACAGGAAAAGATGATCGGCACCGCTGCGGCAGCCGTCGGCATCAACATGACTTTTCTGTTGCCCTATTCGATGTTGGCTCGCGGTTGGGACAAGACGTTCCGAGGATTGGCTCGCTGGGACCTTGTCACGGGTATGGCCATTCCGTTTATCGCTGTTACCTCCTGCATCGTAATCACAACGGCTTACGGTTTTCACGGCAAAGCCGACCAAGAGTTGCTTAGTAACGATCCGGCTGTGATTGCGACCAGCGGATTTTTCGGAACCGTTTCCGGAAAGCTGGAAGGCAAAAAGGGCAAGCTCCAAGCCATGGGCGACACTGAAACGTTGGAGCGACTGGCAGTGATGAATAGCGGCATTAAATCAATTAAAGATCAAATTGAAAAAAGTGCCGATGACGAAAAAGCAGGATTGCAAGAAAACTTGGCAAAGTTAGTCAAAGAGAAAAAACTGGCGCTGGCCGAATTGGTCGCCGCCATGCCTGAAGAAGAGCGACTGCTGGCGGTGGCCCTTGCAAAACCGAACACACGACAGCTGGCGAAATCGCTAGAGCCACTACTGGGTGAAAAGAACTCAAATCTCGTGTTTGGCATTGGCGTTTTAGCGATGGCGTTTTCGTCGATCATCATCCTGATGCTGATCAATGGTTTTGCTTTCGGAGAGATCTTTGGAAACTATGACAGCCCTGCCTGGCGGCTCCTTGGTGCATTGCTCGCGGTGGCCGTTGGTGTGGCATGGGTTTGGCTGTGGGACGGTGAATCCAAAACGTATCTGGCAATTGTGGCCGGTACATTCGCGATTCTGCTGCTACCGATCGCCTATCTCGCTTTCCTCCTGATGATGAACAGCCGCTCCTTGATGGGCGACGAGAAACCCGAAGGCGCTCGGATGGCAATCTGGAATGTGCTGATGCTGCTTAGCCTTGGCATCGTTTCCTTTGCCGGTTACACGTCGCTCTGTGCGAAAATAGCCAACCCGGCTACCGGTGGCATGGTGGTTGGCGGCGTGATCACGTTTGCCTTGCTGATGCTGGTTGGGTTCTCCGCCTGCGAACGCAACAAAACTGTGGAAACGCATTAATCAAACTCTGCAGGGCAGGGCGGTCTTATACAGGCCGTCCTCGCTCGGCTTGTTTTCACTGAATAAATTCCATGTTTGAGCGTTCGATTGTCCATCGTTACAACGATCCGGTCGACCTGATCTGGATTCGGGCCGCTGCGGATTTAGGCTTGAAGATCGAGCGCTCCGCGGATGCGTTTGCGGCCTACGACGGAAAAGGCACGCTGACGATTGCCACTGACGAGCACTTTGACGCCGACGACTGTCTCGCCCAAATGATCTTTCATGAGATCTGTCACTGGCTGGTCGCCGGACGGCGCGGCAAAGACTTGGCGGATTGGGGCATGACCAACGTCGACGATCGCGATCTGGTCTACGAGTACGCCAGCCATCGAGTGCAAGCCGCGTTGGCGATGCGGTGGGGACTGCGGGACTTCATGGCCGTGACCACCGATTGGCGTCCGTACTGGGACGCGTTACCGGAAAACCCGTTGGCCGATGGCGACGATCCGGCGATTGCGATTGCCCTCGACGCGTTTGATCTGGCCAAACTCAACCCCTTTGCCGAAGTGTTGAATCGAGCCTTGGCTGCGACGGCGGCGATTGCCGATGTCGTTCGGGACGCTGCGAGCTCCGATTCGTTATGGAGCCAAACCAAGGCCTGTCATCGGGTTGGCGATTTGCTATCCGAGGACGAAGATCTGCAGTGCGGTACCTGCGCGTGGGCGTTTCCGTCAGAGTCCGGCTTGCGCTGTCGTCAGCACTGCATCCCCGGAGAAACGGCACCGGAGGTTGCGGCCAGCGAACGGGCTTGTCGCCGCTGGGAGCCAAAATTTACGATCGAGGATTGTGGTTCCTGCGGAGCCTGTTGCCGGCAGGGTTTCGAGATACTGGAAGTCACAGCCACGGATCCGTTTCGCGAATTGCATCCCGAACTGGTACAGTTACAAAACGGGGAGCACCGAGTGTTGCGGCCCAATGGAGTCTGTGTGGCTCTGCAAGGAAACGGCGACGAAGCAACGCCATATCGTTGCCAACACTATGAGACTCGGCCGGAGAATTGTGGAGATTTCGAGGTCGGGGGCGATGCTTGTTTACTGGCACGGCGCCGTGTCGGGCTCAGCCGTTAGGCTAGGATTGCACCAACCTGATCGACCGCTTCGCCTCAATCCAAAACCGCACCAACGTGTAGCAAGGAGTTACCAATGTCACCCGAGAGAGCTCAGACATTTTTGCGTTGGATCCTGATGATCATCGGCTGCGGCTTGATGGTGGCCTATCTGTTTGTGTTGCTTCCCAGTTCGCAGATGGCGTCGATTCACAACTGGCTGGGGCTGGGCGAATTTCCAGAACGACCCATCAGTTTCTACCTCGCCCGATCAACATCGTTGCTGTACGGAGTCCATGGAACGGTGATGTTCATCGTTGGTTTTCGCTGGAGCAAGTACGCGGATCTCGCGCCGTTATTTGGTTGGCTACATGTCGTCATTGGCATCGCCATGCTGGGGATCGACCTCACGTCCGGGATGCCATGGTGGTGGTCGGCGGGTGAAGGCGTTCCAATCGCCGCGACAGGGTTACTGATCGTCTGGCTGGCCAAAAAAGCAAACGCCTAGAAAATTGCCGATTTGGAATCCCAAGCGATGAGTGTGGCGGCGATTCAATTGTTTTCTTAAGGCATTTTCCAGATTCTGGGGCCGACGATTTGATCGTGAAACGAACGTGCCGATGCCCTATCCCACATGCAAGCCCGGACTCATGTTTGGGGCTAACTGCCGGGCCGTTGGCCCTATGCGATTTCAGTTGTTCGTTTCCCCAGCCCTTCGGACTGGGCTAGGCAAACGACCGGGGCTTTGCCCCTAACCACGTATTCTCCATCGCGAAACAAACAACAAAGCTACGAAGGCCGCGCATTTAGTTCTTTGGATAGATATCGGAAGCTCTAGTTTTCGAAGGCGGTTGCGAATTTTGGTGGCATCCAACATCTAGGCAATTCAAACGGTTAGAATAGAGCAGACGTTTTTTTGAGAAATGGATTGTTTGCAATCCGGACTTTCTAAATTGCCAACCGAATACTCAACGCCAAGGGCTGTCTCGATGAATCATTTATATCGACTTTTTACCGCCGCATTGATTTCGTTATCTGCAAGCGGACTGCTTAGCTTTGCTCATGCTCAAAGTGAGGAATGGGACACGCCTCATGCTCATGTCCAAACCCTCGCCGACGAAAACCTGAAAGGCTTGGTCTCGCTGGTCGGATCGAAGGATGGCAAATTTATTTACGGGGCTGCGCTGGGTTCCAAGAAGATTGTGACCTTATCTCGTGATCCTGAGACCGGGCAAGTCGAATATCTCGATTCGATTGGCGATTTTTTGGGTGCCGTTTGTCTCGACATCAGCCAAGACCAAAAATGGGTTGTGCTGATCAGTTGCCAATCAAAATTAGTGACGCTGTATGCCCGTGATGCCGAAACTGGAAAGTTGTCCGAAGTCAGCCGGCAGCAACAGGGAGTCGATGACGTGAAGGGATTGGAGTTTCCGATTGCGGTCACGATATCGCCGGACTCCCGTTTTGTTTATGTCACCAACGCCGGTGGAGCGGGATCGATGACCGCGTTTTCGATTGAAGAGGACAAACTTAAGTTCCTGCAGCAACACGAAGGCGTCGACAATTGCGTGAAAGGGGCGCGGTTGCTGGACGTCGATCCCAGCGGCGAGTACTTGTTCGTCGCTTGCACCCAAGCAAATTGCCTGACCGTATTTGATCGCGATGTCAAAGAGGGGCATTTGCGAATCCTGCACTACATGCCCGATGACGAAGAAGGCCGCAACCTGTTGGCAGGTGTTCATGGAGTCATTTGCAGCAAGGACGGCCGACACCTTTACACTTGCGGTGGTCGCTGGGGCGGAGACCATGGGATTTCCGTTTTTGAAATCCGACATGGAAAAACACTCGAGCTCGTTCAAGAACTGAAAGGCGAAGAGGAATTAAAGGAATTCAAAGGCGGAAACTTCATCGACATCTCGCCAGACGGAAAATACGTTTTTGCAACATGCTATGAGTCAGGCAACGTGTTGTGTCTCGAACGAGACGCCAAATCTGGACGGCTAAAATACTTGCATGACTTGCAAGTCGGTGGGGAATCGAACCTCGACAAGGCAGCTGATGTTTTTGTTTCCAGCGACAACCGATTCGTCTATGTCGCCTCCGAGGGCAAGGAAAATCAGTTGTACGTTTTCGAGCGAATCCTTGGGGAAGAAGAGACTCCAGAAGAAGCCCCCGATAAGGAAGCCGCCGGTAAGGAAGCCGACAAAGAATAGTTGGCTGGCGATTACTTTACGGCCTCAGCCTGCTTCTGTGC
>CAZDZX010000025.1:8018-9143 GCA_964510005.1 uncultured Pirellulaceae bacterium | reverse complement strand
CCGACAAAGAATAGTTGGCTGGCGATTACTTTACGGCCTCAGCCTGCTTCTGTGCTTCTGCTTCGTGGTGCTGTTTGAGTAGATCCGCCCCAAAATCATTTTGAAAATCACGCCACACAACATGAATGTGATTGGCTTTGTTTTGGGTGTTGTCATACTCCAAAATAAACGTCGGTCCTTGGACTCGAAAATAGTGAGGTTGGCCTGGAGTGATTTTCCCCGCCCACGCAAAGTGAATCTTGTCGAAGCCGGCGTCTTGGATTCGCTTTCGATCCACAGCAGCCAGTTCGCCGCGAACCTTGCTGGTGTAAACATCGATCAGCTTTTTGAGAATCGCTTGCTGAGCCTCATTCATCTCTGCGGCCGGGATTCCCGCAGGCGTTAAAGGCTGAGCGTCTCGACCGGGGCCGTTGATGATGTCTGCAGGAACTTTGCCCGGCAAGATTGCTTTCTCTTTTTGCTTGATCGACAGTTGCTTGATCAGCTTTCGACCCAGATCCTCTTCGGCCGCCAGCACACGCAGGCCCTTCAAGGATCCTTGGCGAACTTCTCCGGGGCTGGCGCCGAAAAACGCAGGAACCACCGAGACCTGCTTGCCGTCGACAATCGTAAAACTAATCGACAAGTGATGTCCTTCGATCCGCCATCCCCATGATTTGTCGGACGATGGTTTGCCAAAAAAGAACAAATGGTATTTGGCTGGGTCCCGTCGGCGGCTCCCGTTTTCCATCTCGTGAAGCACCTGTTCAAGGGCCATGACTTGCATGGCGGTGGAAAATCCGTGATGGCTCAATCCGGTTTGCACGAATGCCATCGCCAGACCGCGTTGGTGTGGCTTCATGGCTTTGAGTCCCAGTCCTTTTCGGTTTTTGGGAACGAAGGTCCATTGCTTTCGCAGTGGGTCGTCGAATTTGAATTGGATTTGTTTTTTCTGTGACTCATCAAGTGATTTGATGAATAGCTCGGCGCCGGACAACATTTCCCCAGCCACGTCGTGAGCCATGGCCGGTGCGGCGGCAAGAGGTGTCAGTGAGAATAGCGCAAACAGAAAAACACGATACATGAAAATGCTCCGGTGAAAGGATGGAGTCATGATAGTTGAAATCGCGCTGCCATGCGTATGTT
>CAZDZX010000025.1:0-7918 GCA_964510005.1 uncultured Pirellulaceae bacterium | reverse complement strand
TAGCGTCGGCGACAGACAACAGCCCATCGCACAAGCAAGGGTCACCGGCGTCTAAATGAACGGCAAGGCGTTAGCCGGGCAGCGCCCGATGGCACTTACTTTAGGGGATCGCGGGATGATTTTGTCCCTCCGGGACATTTCAACGCCACTTCGTGGCACTTACTTTAGAACGAACGGACTAAACTGGCGAGTGAGCAGCGGTGGTTTTTAGCCCAGAGGGCGGCACACCCCTTGCCGTTGGCGTAAGCCAACGGTTTCGGGAAAGTCATCCCACACGGCACTCAATCCATCTTCTTATCCAACCGCGCCAGCAAGCGACCGAGCGAACGGTGGATCGCTGCGGTATCAAGCGTGGCTCCCTTTTTGGGACGCACCACGATATCGAGGCCGCGAGGAAAATCGGCGTACTGCAAACGAAAGGCTTCGCGGATCCGGCGCTTCCATCGATTTCGCTCCACGGCGTTGCCGACTTTCTTGCTGACCGAAAGCCCCAACCGTGTCACTTGAGTTTGGTTGCGAATCGCCCGAATGACCAACACATCGTCGGCTGCGAAATCGTGACTGCGATACACCGGGGCGAAATCTTCACGAGCAAGCAGCCGTAAAGATTTTGAAAAAGAAAAACCGTGTTCGTCTGCTACCACCGGACTTCATTTCTTGGATCGGCATCCCGATAAGCCTGCTCAAATTGCTCAATCAACTGACGCTCCTGATCCGACAATTCATCCGGCAACACAAGCTGCAGTTCCGCAATCAAATCGCCTTTCTTGCCGCCAGCATGAATCCCCATCCCTTTGAGCCGTAAAGATTTTCCGCTGGAAGTGCCTTGCGGGACTGTCAGAGTCACCGTCCCGTGGGGGGTCGGCAAATCGACTTTCGCACCCAGCACCGCCTCACCTAAAGTGATGGGAACCGACACCAACAGGTTCAGCCCATTTCGTTTGTAATTTGGATGGGGAGCGACTTTAACGACAATCATCAGATCGCCCCGTCCGCCTCCTTGAGTTTCCAGCCCTTGGCCTCGAAGCCGAATTTTCTTTCCGTGCTCGATTCCGGCAGGGATTTTGACGGTGATCGTATCGGTGCGACCACTGGCTCGCAGAAAAGTAACTTGATGCTCGCCGCCATTGATCGCGGTGGCAAACGGAACCGTGATCTTCTCTTCCATGGCCTTGGGTGCAGGAGGGGCTTTGGTTTGCGGTTGAGCCCCGCGGCCACCCATTCCGCCCATTTGCCGAAAAATCTGCTCGAAGCCTCCGCCGCCTCCGCCAGCTTGGCCGCCGGCGTTGCCAAAGATCGAACCCAGATCAATATCCATGCCGCCGAAGGGACTGCCCCCGCCACCACCGAAAGGATTTTGCCCGCCGAAGGGATTGCCTCCCATTTGCTCGAAACCGGGCCCCATCTGATCGTACATTTGCCGCTTTTTGGGATCGCTCAGCACATCGTTGGCTTGCTGGATCCGCTGGAACTGCTGTTTGGCTTTTTCCTGCTGGGCTTCGGAGGAATCAGCGTGCAGGTCCGGATGGTACTTTCGCGCAAGCTTTCGGTAGGCCTTCTGGATTTCGTCTGACGAAGCCGTTTTAGATACGCCAAGTATTTTGTAGTAGTCTTCGTCCGCCAAAGTAGCTCCAAAAAATAGTCTCTAAGATCGCAGCGGCAATTTTACGGGGCGACTGCCAACGGGAAAGTATCAAAAACCGTTTACTGAGATTTCCGACACCAATTGCAGCGCGACAGCCAGCCTGATCTTGGTGGCTCAGACCACGATTGTGTGCGAAATTTATTCATAAAAGATGCTTTTCCACATCAATTGTTGGCATTTCGAAACAGCAGACACGAAACCGGTTATCTTTTGTGTGGAAATCAGCCGTGTTTTCCCTTGAATTGAGCCATTTCTAGAACTATGACCCAAATCACTGGCAGTTGGCACCTTCTCTGCGTCTATGGAGCTTCAGACCCAGAATAGAACATCAGTGAGGAAAGCATGCCGCGCCTGAAGAAAACACCTTCAAAGCGTCCGGATTCAACCAAGTCCGCCAAGGCTACCAAGCCCAAGTCGGTAAAATGGGATCTGAGTAAAGCTCCCGAAGAAGGAGGCATCATCGATGATCCGGTGCGAGTTTACTTGATGCAAATGGGCCGGATTCCGCTGCTCACTCGTGACGAGGAAGTCGCAGCAGCTGTCGCGATCGACAAAGCCCGCTTTAAGTACCGAAACACCATGCTGGCCACCGACTTTATGTTGCGTGGGGCCTACGAGATTCTCAAACAAGTCCACCGCCGCAAGCTGCGTCTGGACCGTACGATCGAAGTCTCCGTGACCAACAAGGCCGAAAAAGCTCGGATCTTGCAGCGTCTGGTTCCCAACCTCAAGACTCTCAAGCACCTGCTGGCAGAAAATCACAAGGATTACGCCGATTCGATCAGCAAGTCCAACAAAATGTCCGACCGCCGTGCCGCGTGGCAGCGTCTGATCCGCCGTCGCAACAAATGCGTCATGTTGGTCGAAGAGATGAACCTTCGCATCAATCGTCTGATGCCGCTGTTTGAGCAGCTGGAAGAGATCAACAATCGCATGCAACAGCTGCGTGAGCAGATGGCAGAGGCCAAAATCACAGGCAGCGTGGGAGCTCGATCCTTCGAGGAACTTCGTCAGGAACTGCACTTTTTGATGCAACAAACCTACGAAACGCCGCCAACACTGGATCGCCGTATCGAAAACTCCAAGAAGCTGCATCAGATTCAAGACGCCGCTAAACGAGTCCTGTCTGCGGGCAACCTGCGTCTGGTCGTTTCGATCGCCAAGAAATACCGTAACCGTGGATTGAGCTTCTTGGACTTGATCCAAGAGGGAAACACGGGATTGATGCGAGCGGTGGACAAATTCGAGCACCAACGTGGTTACAAGTTTTCCACATATGCGACTTGGTGGATTCGACAGGCCATTACCCGTGCGATTGCCGATCAAAGCCGAACGATTCGTGTCCCTGTTCACATGATCGACACGATGAGCAAGGTTCGAAATGTGATGCGAGAGCTGGTCCAAGAGTTGGGCCGCGAACCGACGCCTGAGGAGACATCAGAGCGAGCCAAACTGTCGTTGGATGACACGAAAGTGATCATGAAGATGGCGAAAACACCGCTTTCTTTGGATCAGCCGATTGGGGACGGCGAAGACAGCTATTTTGGGGAGTTTCTCGAGGATTACCGCGATGATGACCCGCTTTACGAAACCCATCAAGCGGCGTTGAAGTCACGAATTGAAGCGGCAATGGAGCATTTGAACTATCGCGAGCGTGAGATTTTGCGACTGCGTTACGGTTTGGCCGACGGCTACTCCTACACGCTCGAAGAAGTCGGCAAGATTTTCTCCGTCACACGAGAAAGAGTCCGTCAAATCGAATCAAAAGCCGTGCGAAAGCTACAACAACCGTATCGAAACAATGGACTGGCCAGTTTTGTAGATGGCATCGACCCTGTTTTTGAAAGCCGAGCGATTGAAGCTCAATAGTTAGAAACTCTCTCATCGATTTTTCGATCCTGCACTGACACTTCAGTGCAGGATTTTTTTGTGGCGTTACCGTTTGATTCAACTTTAAAAAAAGGCATTGGTTACGCGGCTGATTGATCTACAATCAATACTCATAAATTTGCGGACGGAATCAGCCAAGCCAGTGAAGTCAAGCAAGAAGCCAACGGACTCGAAACCAGCCAACGCCACGAAAAAAATCGTTCGCGTAGACGGAAGAGCCGCGTCTTCAATCAAGCCTCCGGCGTGGGGCCGCTACGGCGACGAAAGGTTACTCGATCATCGAATCTGCGATCTAGGCGTCAGCGTCAAATCGAATCCTTCGCTGATCAAGATGCGTGATCAGCTGTACGGCGAGCTGGCGGGTCGAGGTCTAAAAATTCGCCCTCACATGTGGCTGTCCGACGAGTGGTTTGTGCCCGATGGAGTGCCTGGCATCGCGGTGCCGTTTTACATGGCCCATCCTCGGCTGATGCGGATGGAAAGAAAACAGATGCTCGAAGTCGAAGGCGGCACCCAACCGTGGTGCTTGCGAATCCTTCGCCACGAAGCCGGTCATGCGATCGATATTGCGTTTCGGTTGCATCGCCGCAAAAAGTATCGTGAGATCTTTGGACGGTACAGCGATCCCTATCCTGAATACTATCGCCCCAAACCCCGCAGCAAAAACTACGTCCAGCATCTGGAGCCGTGGTACGCCCAAAGCCACCCGGCCGAAGATTTTGCGGAAACGTTTGCGGTCTGGTTGGGTTCCAAAAACAAACGGCAATGGCAGAAACACTACAGCGGCTGGAAAGCGCTCGACAAAATTAGTTTCGTCGACGAACTGATGACTCAGCTGATTGATAAAAAACCTGCCGTTCAATCGCGCATCAAAGTCGATCCCGTTAGCAAATTGAAACAGACTTTGCGGAGTCATTACCAAGATCGGCACGCGCGCTACGACATCAACTACCCAACTTCCTTTGATCAGGATCTAAAAAAACTCTTTACCCAGAATACCAAAACGCGCAGAACCCGGACTGCAGCAGCATTTCTTAAGCGAAATCGGCAGAAATTATGCCGCGATGTCGCTCAATGGACTGGCGAATATCAGTACAATATCAATCAGGTTATTCGCGTCATGATCGAGCGCTGCCGCGCGATGGATCTTCGGATCTCAGAGCAAAACAGCAATCTGCAACAAGACACACTACTGATGCTGACGGTTCATACCATGAACTATCTCTATCGCGGAAACCACAGAGTCGCCCTGTAAAGCCACTGATGGCCGGAGGGCAAATCCCCGCCCGCCCCGATAACGCTGTTGAAATGATTTCACGATGAGAAAACTTCGTGCTCTGGTTCTAATGCACGAAACGCTCGTTCCGCCCGAGAGTCTGGAAGGTTATACCGAAACCGAGATTCTTGAATGGCAGACCGAGTTTGACGTCGTCAACACGCTCCGCGAAATGGGCCATGAAGTGCTCCCGCTGGGGGTCTGCGATGACTTGGGGGATCTGCGGCGCGCCAAAGAGGACTTCAAACCTCACATCGTGTTTAACTTGCTGGAAGAATTCCACGGTGTCGGCGTTTACGACCATCACGTCGTCAGCTATTTGGAACTGCTGAAACAGCATTACACCGGCTGCAATCCACGCGGCCTGTTGCTTTCGCGCGACAAACCGCTGGCCAAAAAGATCCTGTCCTATCATCGAATTCGCACGCCCGGATTTTTTGTGGTCGCCCGCGGCAAGAAAACTCGTCGGCCCGTCGCGTTCGAATATCCGCTGCTGGTCAAATCCACCAGCGAAGACGCCTCGCTGGGTATCTCTGAAAATTCAGTCGTTCGCAACGACAAACAACTCAAGGAACGCGTCGCCGAAATTCATGACGAAACCCACACCGATGCTTTGGTGGAAACCTTCATCGAAGGCCGGGAGTTGTACGTGGGTCTGATTGGCAACCGCCGCGTCAAAACATTACCCGTCTGGGAAATGCACTTTCACAAAGCGTCCAAAAAGTCGGACCGCATCGCGACCTCGCGTGTGAAATGGGATCCCGATCACCAAAAAAAGTTGGGCATCGAAACCACCGAAGCAACCGAACTTTCCGATCCGGTTCGCAAACAAATCGAAAAGGTCTGCAAGCGGACTTATAAAGCACTCAGTCTCAGCGGCTACGCCCGCATGGATTTGCGATTGCAAGACGATGGAACAGTTTTCGTGATCGAATCGAATCCCAATCCGAACCTGTCTTTCGGTGAAGATTTTGCAGAATCGGCAGAGCTGATCGGTTTATCGTATGATGAACTGCTGGCGAAAATTATTTCCCTGGGGTTGAACTACCACGCAGAATGGCGTCTGGTTTAAAAACCCATTCGCTCACCCCACGGCTTTGAAACTTCATGAACGTCTTTGCACGACAAGCACTGCTCAATGAGGCAACCCGCAACCAATGGGATTTGTATCAGCCTCACCGAGATGAAATCAGCGAAATCCTGAACGCATTGGGACAACGTAAACCCGGCGGAACCATGGCCGTTTTGGGAGCGGGCAACGGCAACGATTTGGACCTGCAGGCGTGGGCCAAACACTACTCCAAAATCCACCTGTTCGATTTTGACCCAAACGCCCTGGCTTTTCTGGAAGAAAAACAACTGCAGGAACCGGCGGCGAAATCCAAATTTGCTGTCGAACCTGCGGTCGATCTTTCGGGAATTGCCAAAATTCTGAGCCAGCTAACTGCCGCCAACTCCGGCTCCATCACGGAACCTTTCGTCGCCGAATTGTCCAACAAAGCTCGAGATCCTCAGACCGTCCTGCCCGGTCAACAGTTTGACTGGGTCATCTCCAGCTGCATGCTGACACAACTTCTGGGCAGCGTCCTTGAGTCATTCGGTGACACCTCGCCCTGGAAGAATCCCATGATGATCGCCGTCCGGGACGGGCATCTGAAACTGATGAGCCGGATGCTGAAGCCGAACGGGGTTGGATTGCTGATCACCGATTTTGTCTCCAGCGACACGCTGCCTGAACTCAAACAGGCTGAAACTAAGGAGGAAGTTCTGCAATTGTCTCAGCAGGCAATCGAGCAGAAAAACTTTTTCACCGGCACCAACCCGTTCTCCATCAAGGAATCACTCAAAAGGATGTTGGTGGAAACTCCTTCCAGACCGTGGACCATCGAACCGCCGTGGCGCTGGCAGATCGGTGCGGATCGATTTTATCTGGCGACAGCGATCGGATTTTCAAAATCGTTTTGAGCCATCTCTCTCAACAAGTCATGAATTATTTCGAGCTGGACTGGCAACAGTTCAGAGATCTATCGATTTGGCGAAAAATCCAAAACCTCAACGTGTCAGTTCGAACTCGCTTCCCGTATGCAGTCTAAGTTTTTCTGCATCAAAGCCAGATAGCGCTGGTCCGCACCGGATTCCGGATCGCCACCATCGATCAGTTCCAGCACACATTGGGAAGCCACAAATTCGCTGACGATTTTTCGCTGTGCCTCGGTCGGTGAAAACGTCCAAACAAAAATAGCGTTCTCTTTCGACAGCGAACCACAGACTTTCTCGAGCTGCTCTTGTCCGTCGTCGGCGGGAAACTCACGCCAGTTCAGGCTTGTGGTTTCGATGCCCATCAACTGAAACAGATATCGGGCTTCGGGATTCGACACCACGATGGTTTTACCCTTCACCTGTTTCGCCAGTTGCTTTGTTTTCAAACTCAACTGTTGCAGCAAGGCCTCCAGCTTCAAACCGTTGCTTTTAAACACGTCTTTGTGGTTCGGGTACTGTTCGGCCAATTGCTCAACACACCAGTTGCTTTGTCGAAGGCTCATTTCCGGCGATAGCCAACATCGTGAAACGATCGAAGGGTGCGAGTGTTCGCCTTCGGGGCCGTGCCGATGAACCGTACCCCAGTCTTTCACCATTACAAATTCATCAAGGCCCATCGTATCGGTCAGGGACTTCAGTTTGGTTTCGTCAATCGAAACTCGGTTAAGCCAAGTCGCGTATTCGGCGCCGGGACCGTTGCGGAAAATAAGATCGGCTTTCTGTAGACGCAACACCTGCGACAAATCGGGAGACCAGTGACTGGAGTCACCCTCCAAGTCACGACCCGGACCGAGATAAACCACTTCCACGCCGGACGATTTACAAATCGACTCCAGCCAACAAAACAGCGGGAAGTTCGTCGCCGCCACAACGGGTTTGGAAACCTCGGTTTCAGCGGGCGGTGAATTGCTGTCATTGCAGGCCGTCAGGCTGATCCCGATCAAGGCAACGAGAGTTGTCAAAAAGAGTCTTTGAACCATTATTATGTGATTTCGTCTGCGCGGTTTCCAAATCGAAAACATACCACTTGTTTCGCAACAAATCATCTCCAGACTTCCTTCCGATTT
>CAZDZX010000024.1:0-22722 GCA_964510005.1 uncultured Pirellulaceae bacterium | reverse complement strand
GGCACGATTGACAGTTCAGGGCCAAAGGCCCGGCCGTTTGTTGGATCCGCCAGCGTGCTGGACATAAATTTGTGTTGCCTCGATCTCACGCGTAAGATTGGTGGATTAACTGCCGGGCCGTTGGCCCTAAATGTTTTCGGGGCTTCGTATTCCCAGCCCTTCAGGCTGGGCTAGGTAAACTGCCGGGGCTTTGCCCCTGTTGCATGCTGCTTTGCGCCTGTACGCCGCCGAGGCATGAACATCTTCCCGCTAGACGTCTTCCCGCTCTAAACGTCTTCCCCTAGATGCCGCCGAGGCTTTGACTTTAGACACTCTGTGCGATGCTTGTTGCCATTCGCATTGTGACCTCTTCGTCACATTCTAACGATCGTTCCGATTTTAACGCTCGACTATCAACGGTATCTCCGAGAGTCCGTGCAACGCGTTCTGCTGGGGTAACTCTACGACCTAGGTTTCAGTAAACCCATAGGCCCGCCCGGAAGAAATACCGTGATCATCAAATCAAGCGAACTGAAGAAGGAAATCCTTTCGACTTCAGTTCACCTCACCAAAGTCCTGCACCTTATCAACGGAGAGCACTTTGCTGGTGCTGAACGTGTGCAGGATCTACTCGCTTTGGCCCTGCCAGAATTTGGCTACCAAGCCAGCTTTGCTTGCGTTAAGCCAGGCAAGTTCCCCAAAGTCCGCCAATCGGATTCGCCGCTGTACGAACTGACGATGCGAAACAAGTTCGATTTCTCGTGCTACCGAAACGTCGTCTCGCTGATCAAAGAAAACGACTACCGCGTGCTGCACGCCCATACACCACGATCATTGCTGATCGCCAGCCTAGCGGCTCGCAAAGCCGACTGCTCGCTGGTTTACCACGTCCACAGCCCCGTCGGACGCGATAGCTGCCGCGGAGTCACGAATTGGTTGAATACGAAAATCGAATCGTGGGCGATCCGCCGAGTCGACCAGATGATTTGCGTCTCCAACTCACTCAAAGGCTACATGCAAAACGAATTGGGCCATTCACCTGATCGACTATCCGTCGTCATCAATGGCGTCGCCGTCGTCGATGATTTGCCACCGCGAGATCCGCCGAGTGCGAACCAGACCTGGACCATCGGCACAATGGCCTTGTTCCGCCGACGCAAAGGCGTCGAAGTCTTACTGGAAAGCTTGGCCGAACTGCGCAATCGAAACGTCAACGTTCACTTGCGAGCCGTCGGGCAATTCGAAACGCCAGAATACGAAGCCGAAGTCATGAAATTGGTCGACAGGCTTGGGATCGCAGACATGATCACATGGACCGGTTTTCAGACAAACGTCAACGAACAGCTTCGCCAGATGGATCTGTTTGTGCTGCCATCACTGTACGGTGAAGGCCTGCCAATGGTGGTGCTAGAGTCCATGGCCAATGCCGTACCCGTTATCGCCAGCAATGTGGAAGGCATTCCCGAAGCCGTTCGCGACGAAGTCGATGGTTTGATTTTCGAGCCCGGCAGCGCAACCGATTTGGCAGACAAAGTCGAATCCATCGTTGGTGATTCAAGCCGCTGGGAAGAAATGAGCAGCAATGCCTTCACTCGCCAGCGGGAGAAACTCTCTGACACCAGCATGGCCCAAGGCACAAGCGAAGTTTACGACCGCCTGCTTTCGTAGCAATTCGTGTCAATGAGTGCGGATTCGTGTTCCCGTTCCAGCAAAGATCGAGGAACTCATTCGCACCCATCTATTCCGCCACGGAAATCGTCGCGGACGCCCATTGTCCGTGGTTTTCGTCCACCGAAACTTTGATGCTGTCGATGGTCTTTTTGGCGGCCTCGTCGAGACGTTCGATCAGTTCGCCACCCATCCACAGCGCCAACAATTCGGCGGTTGTGTTTTTAACCGGCAGCAGCACACAATCTTCGGCAGGGAAAACCCAGCGTTTGCTTTCAAAACGCGCCACGACTTCGTCGCCGTCTTTGACGACTGAAATCGTCGGATGATCGGTGGGAAGCAATACATGATGGTCCAGCTGATTGACGATCGCTTGTAACGTGTCGCGAAGCGCGATGAAGTCCATCACGTATTGATTTTCGTCCAGATCGCCACGCACAAGGCACTTGCAACGATAGTTATGGCCATGCAACGACTCGCACACGTTGCCATTAAACGTAATGAAGTGAGCCGAAGAAAAAACAAGGCTCTCTTTTTCAAGCGAGACCTCGAAGTTACCAGTCATAAGAATATCTCAGGTAGATCTAAAAAGTGCGACGATCTGTTTAAGCGAACGGAGCAGTGACCGTCTGATTGTATAGCCCGAAGAACAAACCCGCTGCCACCAGATCGGCACTGGTTCCCGGATTTCTACGATGCCCATCGCTGCGCAGCCAAAAATCCAAGTCCCCAACCCGCGCCCAAAACTCCTCGAGACCGCCAGCGAGCCCATCGACGGCTTTCAAAGCCAGTGTCTGGCTTTGGCTGGCCATGTCTTCACCCAACTTCCGAGCGATCAGGGCATCGGGCGTATCGGCCATCATGCGAACGTGGGCCCACACGATCGCTTGAGTCCAAGATCGGAAGTGCGATTGGCCCTCGACCAACCACGGCAGCACTTTCTCAAAAACGTCTTGGCAACCGTTCACAAATTGCCGCGCCACGAGGTCGCGACCGGCGGCCTGGTTCATGACCTCGAATATCGAAGCGTCCGTGTCGCTGCCCACATCATTTTCGGCAACGCTTTGCAATCCGCTGGGATTCATCAAGCGAATGGCTTCATAAAGGTTCGCCGTTTCCCCAGCCGGAATGGCTTGCACATAATCGCGAACGGATGACACATCTGCCATCCCCGCTGTTTCAATGACCTTGGCCAGCAAACTGATCAACAGATTCATCCCCAGATTGGTGTTGGAGTCCGAGACCTGTTTCGTGTTCCGCGCGACCTGCAGAACCGTTTCGCCAAAAGGCCGACCGTGGCAATCATCGATGGCTTGCCCCAAAGCAATCCCGCTGGCTCCGAAATCAATAAAACCAACGTCTTCGAAATCCGCACCGCGGTGCACGTTACCGGGTTTCGATGCGGTGACTTCCAGCAGGCAGGCCAGTGACGCCAATCGGCCCAACGAGAGGCTTGAATCATTATCCGAAAGCCCAGAACCGTTACCGCTCATGAGGTTTCATCCAAGAAATCCCGCACCAGCGAGACGACTTTTTCAGGTTCGTCTTCAACGATGTAGTGCCCACCATTTTCAAAGCGAGTGACTTTGGCGTGGTGCCAGTATTGCAAAAAGCGATCGAGGCATTCGGGGCGAAAGCACCAATCCTTCATACCCCAAATCAAATGGATCGGCATGGTAGCAAGTTCAGCAAGGCCGTTTTCGATGGCCTCCAAAGTCTCCCACGTTGGATGCGACTGCGACAGCGGAATATCTTTCACGAACTGATAGGTCGCGATCCGATTGGACCACGAATCATAAGGCGCCAACAATCCCTCAGCGACATCCTTGGGCAATCCTTCAGGGCGTTCTGTCGCCATGCCAATCGCGGCTTTGGCAAACAGATTCATGCCCTGCAAACCAAGCTTGCCAAAAATGGGCCAACGGCAGACCCGAATTCGAAACGGAATAAACGGCGGTGGAAAGGCCGCGGTGTTGAACAGCACGATTTTGGAAAATCGATCCCTGAGCGTTTGCAACGCACCCAACCCAATCGCGCCTCCCCAGTCGTGAGCCACCAAGGTCACATTTTGCAGATCCAATGATTCAACCAGCGAACACAGGTTGTCGATATGATCGCTCAACCGATAGCCGAAGTCTTTAGGTTTGTCGCTCAATCCGCAACCAATATGATCCACGGCGATGGTTCGATAGTTTTCGCTCAACCCCGACACCAGATTGCGATAGTAAAACGACCATGTCGGATTGCCATGCACCATCAAAACCGGCGGCGCATCGCGATCGCCTTCATCGATGTAGTGCATTCGATGAGAACCTGTTTGGTGAAACCGTGATTCAAACGGATAAAGGTTTTGCCATGCGGGCTGATTGGAATTCGTGGCAGTCAAGGGACACACATACAGGATCAGAAAACGGCGTAGTTTATACCCTATTGAAACGATGCCAAGCCAACGGTTTTCCGAAGCTCACTTTAGGCGGCTTTGACCTGCACTAAATCCCATGAAACGGGTGTGCCCACAGGGATGGTCTGGCTGGCGGTTTGGCCCATCAGTTCTTTTAAGCACACTGGCGGCAAACCAGACGCCGGCCTGCGAGTGTCCACATTTTCTCGACTGAAGACCTCTCCGGCCTGAATGTCCCGAATCGCAAACAGGCTCGGGCGGAAGGCCTTGTTTTTCTGGTCAAATTCGGTCGGTCCAAAGTGAACTTCGCCCAAAGAGGCCGAGGTCTGGCGAACCGCCGTGACCATTTCGGCAAACTCTTCCGGCTCCATTGAAAAGTGGCTGTCGGGACCGCCGTCGGATCGTCGCAGCGTCAGATGTTTTTCAATAATGCAGCTGCCAAGCGCCGTGGACGCAACGGCCGACGTGTGGCCCAGCGAATGATCCGACAACCCCGACACAACATCGAACTGCTGCTGCAGGGCGGGGATCGTTTTCAAATTCATCGATGCTGGAGTTGCTGGATAGGCACTGGTGCATTTGAGCAGCGCAACCTGAGTGCATCCATTTTCCCGAAGCGTATTCATCGCGGCTTGAATCTCATCGATTGTCGCCATGCCTGTGGACATGATGACCGGCTTTCGCGTACTGGCGATCTTCTCCAGCAAGGGGAGGTCAACAATCTCAAAAGAGGCCACCTTGTAGCAGGGCACCTTGATGCTCTCCAAAAACTCCACCGCCGTTTCATCAAACGGCGTCGAAAAGAAATCCAGCCCCAACTCCGTTGCCAACGTTTGCAAGGGAGCATGCCAATCCCGTGGCGTGTGAGCTTTTTGGTACAACTGAAACAGGCTCTGTTTGTCCCACACGGAACCACAATCGATCTGAAAATGAGGCAATTCACTATCGATGGTGATGCTTTCGGCGGTGTAGGTTTGCAGTTTGACGGCATCGGCGCCGGCATCAGCGGCGGCACGGACAATTGATTTGGCTCGCTCAAGCGAACCGTTGTGATTGGCAGAGACTTCGGCAATGACGTAAACCGGGTGCCCAAGTCCAATGGTTTTGTCGCCGATCTCGATCCGGGGAGTCGTCACGATTCAAGCCACTTTACGGATACGGGAAACAGTTTCGCGATGCAGAACGTACTTACTGGCAAGCTTCGATTCGACCATCGTAGGAGTTGCTTGAGTGAAGCCCGCGTTTCGGAACGCACGCTCCGAAGCGACGTTTCCAATTTTGATCAGGGCAACAACGGACAGCAATTCGGGATGCTGCTCGAAGACCTTTCGACAGGCTCGCTCAATCAGCACTTTGCCCAACCCACGGGCGCGGCGGGCGTGGTCAATCGTGATACTGATGGTGGCTTCATGGTTGTTGAATTCAAAACGAACCTGACCCACCGGTTCATTTCGTTGGTCTTCGGCGATCCACAGGCCGATTTTCGGGTCCGCCAGTTTGTTTTTTAGCCACGCACGATGCGTTTCGATCGAAACGGGTGCCGTCTGAAAAGACACTGATCGCACTTCCGGATCGTTTCTCCAATGCAACAACAATTGTTCATCGGCCATTTCCACGGGGCGAAGTTCAACACCATAATTCGCCAATCGCCGAGCGATTCGGAGGGAACCATGACCGTCCACCAGTCGCTGACCGTTGCTAGAAAGCTTGTTACGAGTCACATCGTCACGCATCAAACGTCGGATCGCTGAATGCAGTTCGCCAGCGGAGCCTTCTGGTTCAAACTGAACGATCGCCTCGCGTCGCACCAGCTCATCGACGACTGGGCGTTGGTTGTCGGCAACCGCAATTGCTAACGAAGGCACGCCACATCGGGCCAGTTCATAACAGGTTGATCCTCCAGCGGTGACCGCCATGTCCACGCGGGACATCAAATCGACCATGCGATCGACATTGCGATGGATCCGCACGTTGTATTTCAATTCTCGTTTCAGATGCAACAAGGCGTCTAGGTTGGGATAGCCCGCACCGACAACGGCATCCACGATCGTCCGCTCGTTCCCGGCTTGTTCGATCGCACGCAGAGCCACCGATGTCCAATCGTCTTCGTCCGATCCACCAAAGGTCACCAAGATCCGACGGGCCAGCTTCACGACATGTTTGGGCTCACAAGCTGCCTCGGCGAGGAACTCGGTTCGCAGCAAGGTGTACTCGCAACCGGCAAGGTAATCGACATGGGTTCGGCCGGCGGGAATGGTGGCGTAGGCATTTTGATTCAGCACCAAATCGACGACCGCCAGATCGGCTTGCTCGCCATCGTCCATCATCAACAACCGAGCCTGCGTTTCGGCAACTTGGGCTTGGTACTTGTAATCGAAACGATAGCCGTCGATGGCGATCCAATCCGCTTTGCATCCGTTGGCGATTTGCAGGGTTTCCTGCGCGTCGCGCAGACAACCACTGGAATGTTTCAAAACGTGAAGCTGGATTCCCGAATCGAGAATTCGTTTTTTCAGCCCACCTGGAATGACTCCGACGGCCATCGTAACGCAACCGCCGACCTGAACGCAGGCTTGCCCGAGCGCCAACATTCGCATGAGATGCCCTGTCCCGATTCCGGGCCCGCAATCGGCGCGAATGACAATATTCAGGGAACAGGGTTCCATTTCATGCGACCTTTTGGCTGATTTCCCGGTTGATGTGGCACCACTGCCAATTTTTCGACAACGCTCGCATCACGTCGGCATAACCGAATTCCGTTTGGTCGACATTGGAAAAGTGCGTGAAGATCGTTTGAACAAGTTCCAAATCTTCTTTCGTGTCGACGGTCCAGCGCAAGTAAGAATGATCCAATCGGTTTAGCACCGAAGCAATTCGAAAGCTGGACGGTTGTTCGTACATCTTCAACGTGACATGTTCGCGATGACGTGGATCGCAGGCTTCACGGTCCAGCCTCAACAGTGTCTCGCGCGTGATGGCTTCTGCGTCTAGTCCGCGCGGATACAGTCGCTGCGGGAAAAAGTTACAGGCGCAGTCGTAGTCATCGCCCAGCGAATCGACGACTTGATCCACAAGCTCTGGATCGACCAAGGGACAGTCAGAAGTCACGCGTACGATCGTGTCGGCATCGTACTTTTCGGCCGCAACCACGAATCGAGAAAGCACGTCCATCTCGCTGCCGCGGATGCAATTCCAGCCCTGCTGTTTGCAAAAATCGACCAGCAGATCATCCCGCTCTTCTTCGGTCGTCGCGATGACAATTTCATCAATATTTTTGCACTGGGCCACCCGATCGACGACGCGGGAAATCATCGGCTGCCCACAAATTTGATGGAGCACCTTACCGGGCAGCCTAATGCTCCCCAAACGAGCCTGAATTATGGCAACGGTTTTCATCAGGCGACGTTCCTTGCGACGGAAACGGAATCGGCAATTGTCATCATCGTATTGACCACTTTGTGAATTTGTAGGTCGGTCATGTTTGGAAAAATGGGCAGCGACAGAATGGCCTGGTAGGCAAAATCGGCGACCGGACATTGCGGCGTCGCCAAGGTGCCATCTTCAATAAGACGCTGATAAAAAGGTTGATCGTAGATTGGGCGATAGTGCACGTTGGCCCCGATGCCTTGCCGTCGAAGCGATTCGAAAGCATCGTCACGCGAACATTTGGCAAGGCCTTCATCCCAGTGAACCACGTACAAATGTCGGGCATGGGAAACGTTGTGAAGCACTCGCAGAGGTTTGACAAACTCACAGTCTTGCAGCAACTGATCGTAGGTCAGCGCGACCAAGTTTCGCTGGGCCGTAAACTGACTCAGGCGTTTGAGTTGCGATTGCCCCAAAGCACACTGGACGTCGCTCAGTCGATAGTTGTGGCCAAGCGATTCCATCGAGTATCGATGAGTCACTTTTTTCTGTCGCTGCCGGTGATCGGTGGTAATTCCATGGTTCCTAAACGCTCGGATCTTAGCCACCATGTCAGGGTCATCGGTGGTTACCATGCCCCCTTCGAGCGTCGTGATTTGTTTGGCAGGATGCAGACTGAAACAAGACATGTCCGCCAGTGACCCGACAGCTCGTCCTTGAAATCGTCCTCCCAATGAGTGGCAGGCGTCGGAGACCAGCACCAGCCCGTGGCGATCGGCAATTGCTCGGAGCGCGATATAGTCACAGGGTTGGCCACCGTAATCCATCGCGATAATCGCTTTGGTGCGGGGCGTGATTTTGCGTTCCACATCCGCCAGATCGATCAGTAACGTATCGGGATCCAGATCGGCGAACACGGGTTTGGCGTTCTGGTACAGGGCAACATTCGCAGTGGCCACGAAACTGATCGCCGGCACAATGACTTCATCGGTTGCCGCGCCGCCGGATCGCTCTCCGATTCCAGCCGCGAACATGGATGCATGGAGAGCGGCCGTGCCGCTGTTGACCGCGATGGCGTATCGAGATTCGGTGGCTTCAGCGAAAGCGGTCTCAAATTCAGCGACGCCTGGACCGGTGGTCAGATAGTCGCCGTTTAGAGCCGCGGCGACGGCATCAATGTCACAGCGATCGATCGTCTGCTTGGTTCCCGGGATCTTCATGCTGGTCGCTCCAGTATCCCGGAAGCTCGCTTGCTCAGTTTGTCCTCAACCAGAAGAAAACGAAGGCAACTTTTGTGCGAAGAACTAGTGCGGCCGGCCATCGGCAGCTTCATATTTTTGAGCCAGAACATCCTTGTCCCTGCGAAATCTAGAGGTACGCAGGGGTCAGGCTATTCAAGGGGAACCGTTTCAACAATACGAATCAAAGTGCTGGCATTCAGCGAAGGCTTCAGGCCTCGATTAAGGCTAGCCAGATCCGGTGAATGCAGACAACGTGTTGAGGATTGAATTGCTGGAGGAAGCCGGTGTCACAACGACTCGGTCTCCGTCAAGCAAAGCGTAGTCCTGCTCGACGGGCACTGAGCGGGTGCGATATTCGTACTGGACAGGTAGTCTCAGAGGCGTGGCCCGCCCGCCTTTGTTGACCACGCGACGAACTTCGACATCCATGGACTTGAATTTCTTCATCGCACCGGAGACCTTAAGCGCCTCTGAGATGGTGGTGGCGCCGGTCAAGCGACCGTCATAGCTAGTTGGTGATCCGAAATGGGTGTGCATTTCGACCACGAAGGCGCCGAAATCTCCTTGGGGAGCCGGAACGTCGTCTTGGGTGTTGAAATTCACGGACGTACAGCCGGTCAAAAACAGAGCAATCCCAGCGGATAGAACAAATAGCTTGGCGGTAATGCTGGATTGAGGGCAGTTCATTGAGCACCTGATTTGGAACAACATTTGATTCGGATACGAACAAACTTTTGGCAACGCCCCTGCTGCCTACGTGGTCGGTATCGTCAGCCTGACCGGCAAGGTTTAACCAAAACTTCCAAAACGTCAGGATTCTTGATGAGTTTTTCCAATCGCTGCTATGCTGGGCGTTTTTGGACAACTGCTGGCAATTTGGGAAGAACATGTCCGCTTGGGTAGACAAAATAGTTGTGGTCACGGGGGGCAACTCCGGATTAGGAACCGCCATTTCGGCGGCGTTCTTGAAACGGCAAGCCACCGTGGTGATTTTGTCCCGATCCGGCCAAGTTGGCGATTTGGAAAACGCAATTCCGATTGCCACCGATGTCACCAACGAGTCCGAGATTGAGAGAGCCATCGAACAGATCATCGAGCGTTTTGGAAAAATCGATGTCTGGATCAATAACGTTGGCAAATCAACCCGTGTCGCATTGGAGAAGACTTCGACCGAGGACTATCGGAGCTTCATGGATGTGAATTTTTATTCGGCCGTGGGATGCAGCTTGAAAGCCCTACCGTGGTTGAAAAAGTCTTCCGGGTCGCTGGTCCAAATCGGTTCTTTGGCTTCGAAAACCGGCTGGAAAAGCATCGCACCTTATGTGGCCAGCAAACATGCTTTGGCCGGTTTTGCTCACCAGCTCAGAATCGAAGGTCCGGCCAACGTTCACTATTTGATGGTCATGCCAGGGCCTATCCGGCGAGCCGATTCGGAAACGGATCGCTATGAAGCCGGTGGAGACGAAAGCCTTGATGCGGCCGCGCGGAAACCTGGGGCGGGGGTCAAGGTCAAGGGAATCCCTCCTGAACTCTTAGCAGAGCAAATCTTCAACGCCTGTGTTTCCAGAAAACCTGAATTGGTTGCGCCCCGAAAAGCCAGAATCCTGTTCGCTTTGCTGCAAATTTCCCCTCGGATGGGAGACTGGCTCCTGAAAAAATTCGCCAAATAGCGCATTTGTTACACACGTTGCTCGATTTTGGTCACGACGATCCGATCTCCCATTGGGAAAACGAGCATTTCGCCTATAAACTGGGCCTTTCCTCACCTTCACCAACTTCGATCCAGTCACTCAATGACCGCATTTCCTGAGATTCCGACTATCAAATACGAAGGCCCAGAAACGGACAATCCGTTTGCCTTCCGCTGGTACAACCCTGACGAGATCATCGAAGGCAAGTCCATGAAGGACCATCTTCGGTTTAGCGTGGTTTACTGGCACACCTTTCGTGGCAATGGCTCAGACCCCTTCGGAATGCCTACTTTGAATCGGCCTTGGGATGACGGTTCCGATTCGGTCGACAACGCCGTCAACCGTGTTCGAGTCGCGTTTGAGTTCATGGAGAAACTGGGAGCGCCTTACTATGCCTTCCACGATCGAGACGTCGCTCCCGAAGGTAGCTCGCTGTCCGAATCTCACGCCAACCTTGATCGCGTCGTCGATGCCCTCGAAGAAGAGCAGAACCGAACCGGCATCAAGTTGCTGTGGGGCACTGCCAACATGTTCACCCACCCGCGGTTCATGCACGGCGCATCAACCAGCTGCAATGCGGACGTGTTTGCCTACGCTGCCGCTCAAGTCAAAAAAGCGATGGAAGTCACGAAGCGTTTGGGTGGAGAGAACTACGTTTTCTGGGGTGGCCGCGAAGGCTACATGAACCTCTACAACACCGATCTGAAACGCGAGATCGATCACTTGGGTCAGTTCCTCAACATGGCCGTCGATTACTCGAACAAAATCGGCTTCGATGGCACCTTCCTGATTGAGCCCAAACCCAAAGAGCCAACCAAGCACCAATACGATAGCGATGCGGCAGCCTGCATCAACTTCCTGCGTGCCTACGGTTTGATGGATCGTTTCAAGCTGAACATTGAAACCAATCACGCCACCTTGGCGGGTCACTCGATGATGCACGAATTGGACTACGCCGGAGCCCAAGATTGCCTTGGATCGATCGACGCCAACACGGGTGATTTGTTGTTGGGATGGGACACCGATCAGTTCCCGACCGACATTTACCTGACTGCTCAGACGATGATGATCATTCTCAAGTACGGTGGTTTGGCCAGTGGCGGAGTGAACTTTGACGCCAAAGTTCGCCGCGAGAGCATCGATGCGGAGGATTTGTTCCACGCACACATCGGCGGCATGGATGCGTTTGCCCGCGGTCTGAAAATCGCCGCAGCCATTCGCGCCGACCAAGGCTTGGACGAATTCGTCAAAGGCCGCTACAGTTCATGGGACAGCGGCATTGGTGCGGAAATCGAATCTGGAAAGCACGATTTCGAATCGCTGTCGAAATACATGATCGACAAAGGCGAAGCGGATGCCAACCAAAGCGGTCGCCAAGAGTTCCTTGAGAACTACGTCAATCGCTTCATCTAATTGATTGATGGCAACGTCAACTTGCAGGTGAGGCCAACGCCTCCCCGCAATCTCGATGTATTTTGGAACTACTCTCCAAAATTCTCTCTCAGCCAATCGAGTTCAATTCCTAAAACGGCTGCTGCAAACTCTTCATTGGTTTTGCAGTCCTGTTTGCGAACACCACAGCGATAGTCGAATTCGGTCAACAGTTCGATGGCTTTTTCCTCAGGCAGTTTTCGCCGCACCTGCCTCAGAAAGCTCTCGAAATCGGGATCGCCCAGAGCGTCACTGAAGGAATCCCATTTTCGGATCATATGCCCCCGATTATTCTGCATAATCAGCGTGCGACAGAATTTTTCGATCGACTCCATCCCTAACAATCCCGCACACGTCCCTGCAATTACGAGGGCCCGATCTCGGTCCTGCAATTGACGCCGGTTTTTGAATGCCTGAGACAGGCGCAGAAAAAGAATGAGTTCGCCTTTGGGATCAATCTGCACGAGGGTTTCGTCGCTAAAAAAGGAAATTTAGTTTAGGCTCCCATTATAGATCAGTTGCCTTCCTCAAGCTAACATTTGCTTCATGGATCCTGATCTGTATTCCAATTTTAAATGGCTTGTCTCCGAATCGGCGAGGGAAAAAATCTCCGCGGCTCAGCAGCTATTTGACGAAAAAATCAATCCGCTCCGGATCGCCCGCGCCCTGCGGAAGCAAATGGAGCCCGATCGGGCGGCGCTGGTGATGGAACAAGCCCAGCTTCGCATCCGGGCTCGCAAGAAATTCCCCCACGCCGAACAGATGTTCTTTTCAGGACGCAGCTTGGAGCAGTCCTCCGGTCAGTTGATGGGAGACTACAAGGCCCAGCGATTCGCCGATTGCCAGCGCGTGGTCGACGTTTGCTGCGGCATTGGCGGCGATCTGCTCTCGCTCGCAAAACAGGTCCCAGCGGTTTGTGGCATCGACATGGACCCGGTGACCATCCTGTTTGCCACCGAAAACGCAAAAGTTCTGGGCCGGGAAAACGTTGAATTCCATTGCGGGGATTTTGAGAGTGCCGATGTCGCCCCGTACCAAGGCTTGCATTTCGATCCCGATCGCCGCGCCAATGGCCGAACCGTTTCGCCACATCACTTTCAACCGTCGCTGACTGACATTTTTGATCGCGTCGATCCGTCACGGCAGCAAATTGGAATCAAAATCGCCCCCGGTTCGCCGATGAACGAGCTGCCAGATTGCCCCGTGGAGCGGGAGTGGATTGGCGATTCACGCGAATGCAAACAGCAAATGCTCTGGATGGGCCCGGAACTGAAACAGCATCAGATCCGAGCCACGGTTGTTTCCAAAGACGGATCGGTGGCAAGTTTTGGCCGATCACTGGAGTTTGTCGACGCGGTGCCGCCCCCCGACATCCCCGATGTCGGATCCTATATCTATGAGCCCCACGCAACCGTCATCGCCGCCGGATTGGTACACGCCATCGCAGCCGAACATCAACTGCAACGACTTTGTCCAACCGTTGCCTACCTGGGCAGCGACCGGATCCTCAACGATGTCTTTCCGCTGTTACGTGGTTATAAAGTTCTTAAGGTGCTGCCCATCGACATGAAACGATTGGCGGCGGAACTGAAAGCCAGAGACGTTGGTAAATTGGTGATCAAAAAGCGAGCGATCGATCAGGTGGTCTCAAAAAAGGTGGCTCGTTTAAAACTAGAGGGCGACCAAACAGGCACCGTGATTCTGACACGGCACCAGCGGCATCGCCGAGCCATCATTGTTGATCGCTTGGATCGATAATCGCTCGCGCCACAGCCTCGCGTTCAGCAAGGAACGAATACGGATCGTTGGGTTGAGCAATTTCAATCACAGCCAACGCGGCAGATTTCCCCGGTTCGATGGTTCCGTATTCCCGATCGATCCCCAGCGCTTTCGCACCGTTTGCGGTACCCATTTCCAAAATCGTCGCGGCAGGTAGCGAGGTTCTTTGGTGCAGATTTTTGAGTTCCTCCAGCAAATTCAAATCTGGATTGGAGGCCCTTGAGTCCGTGCCCACCGCCACATTTACGCCGGCGGCAATCATTTCCGAAACCGGAAAGGCTTCGTGTGCGAACCACGCATGGGTCCGAGGGCAGCAAACAATACTGATTCCCTGTTGAGCGGCGAATTCGAATTGCTGCTGACTGAGAAAATTCCCATGGATCAGCAGGGCGCCCTCGATGCGCGAAAGCTGTTTCAGAATCGCATCGATGCTATCGGTTTCGCCAAACGAATCCGGGTTCCAGATCCCCATCGATTGGAACAGATCGACAAAGGCCCCCGTTTTAGTTTCCAGCAACTCGATCTCCGCGGCTGATTCGGCAACATGCATCGCCAGCTTGCTTTTTGTTGACAGGGCAAGTTCCACCATCTGGTTCAGCAGTTCGCTGTGCACCGAATAGGGCGCATGCGGGCTTAGCGCGAACTGAAACTCGCTCGACCCACGATCCGCTTGATCGACATGGGCCTGAGCCTCGGCGGCTCTGGCAGGCAACAGTGAAGGGTCCCGTGTTAGTTGCTCTAGAAAAATTGTTTTGAAGATTTCGGGGGATTCGCCATAGTCGCCCGCCCGATGCGTTGGCGCCGTTGCGATTTCTCCGATCGCGACCGTCCCCGTCTCGCGGGCTTGCCGCAAGCCCGCGGCGATGGCGGACTGTTTTACCGTTTCGGAAATTCCGTTTCGACATTCGATGACCTTGGGGATCCAATCGGTCATCGAGATTCCTTGATGCCCCAGCGGCTCGTTCAAGAGGCTGAACTCGAGATGGGTGTGAGCGTTCACCAAGCCGGGAATCAGAACGGCGTCATCGAATGCTTGGACCGGATATCGGGAATCGGCAGACAGCTTCCCCTTCCCAGCGACGGCCACGATCTGGCCCGCCTCCACCAGCACTTCGCCGTGTTCGATCGGATCACCCGCGGCGGTCAGCACCCAGCGGGCCGACAAAACCCTTGGTTTCTGTTGAGGTCGGTTCACAGGACGGTTCTCCCAAACAAACCGTGGAAAAGCGGCACGATAAAACGCAGGAAGCCTCAGGTTTGACCCCGAGGCTCCTATTGTTTTCCAAAAACGCGAAACCCTTACTTAAGGGAATCGCCATCGAAAATCTGTCTACGCTTCTTGTGGCTGCAACCACGAGAAGTGCTTACGCAACTCTTTGCCGCAGACTTCGATCTTGTGAGCACAATCTGAATCGTACTGCTTCTTGAAATCGGGGTAACCGTTAGCGTGCTCATCCTGCCAACGCTTGGCAAAGGTTCCGTCTTGGATCTCTGTCAGCAATTCCTTCATCGCGGCTCGAGACTGATCGCCGATCACGCGCTTGCCGGCGACGAAATCGCCCCACGCCGCAGTGTCGCTGACGAACTCAAGCATCCGCTCGATTCCGCCTTCGTAGATCAAGTCAACGATCAATTTGACTTCGTGAAGACACTCAAAGTAAGCGACTTCAGGTTGGTAGCCTGCATCGACAAGCGTTTCCCAACCGGCCACGATCAATTCGCTCAATCCGCCACACAGGACGGCTTGCTCGCCAAAGAGATCCGTTTCGGTTTCTTCGGCGAACGTTGTTTCGATGATACCAGCTCGTGCTGCACCGACGCCCCAAGCGTATGCCAAGGCGAGCTCTTTGGCGTCGCTGGTGGCGTCTTGATGAATGGCGATCAAAGCGGGAACGCCAGCGCCTTCTTCGTACTGACGGCGAACCAAGCCACCGGGGCCTTTAGGTGCCACCATGATGACGTTGTTTTGAGATGGGACTTCGATTCCCTTGAAGTGGATGTTGAAGCCGTGAGAAAACAGAACTGTGCCGCCGTCTTTAAGATTCGGCTCGATGCAGTTCTTGTAGGTTTCTGGCTGGGTCATGTCTGGAGTCAGAATGCAGACGATGTCCGCTTCTTTGGAAGCGTCCTCAACGGTGCGGGGCTCCCAACCGTCGACTTTGGCTGCTTCCCAACTCTTGCCGCCTTCGCGCAAACCAAGAATAACATTCAAACCACTGTCGCGAAGGTTTAGCGACTGCCCACGTCCTTGGCTGCCGTAGCCAACGACAGCGATACATTTTCCGTCAAGGGCGTTGGCGTTGACGTCTTTTTCGAAATACATCTGAGGCATAGTGGAAACTGGCTCCTGAGCGTTAGCTCACGTTAAATTAAGGTGGTGAAAGCCCCTCATTCTTGAAAGGAAATCGTGAACTGTCAACTTTAAGGGACCTGTGTTGGCCGAAACGTCACTATGTGATGATGACGGTGCAGAGAATGCCCCACTGCCAGGGTGGCTGTATAGGAAACAACACTGCGGTACATTGAGGCAATTCTGGCTCCGATGTACTCCACCCTCGACGAAACCCCCGGTCTGAGCAAAATTCACTTGTGCCATGCACAGTTTCCGTCTTCATCCCAACCCAAAAGTACGAGATCAACAGATCCAACCCCATGAGCACGAAAAACGAGATCAGTTCCAATATCCGACTCCTAGGCGACTTGCTGGGAGAGACCATCACCTATCAAGAAGGCCAAACCGCGTTCGACTTGATCGAGGAATTCCGAACACTCGCCAAAGAGTGGCGATCCGGTGACGATTCGGCAGCGAACAAGCTGGGCGAAATCATGCCACGAGTGGTTGGCAATCTGGACTTGGCGGAATCAACGCTCAAAGCATTCCTGACCTACTTCCAACTGATCAACTTGGCCGAAGAGCAACAGCGCGTTCAAGTTCTCAACCAGCGAGCTGAAAAGTCATGGTCCAGCGGCCAGCCGATGGACGAGACCATTGCCGCAGCATTGGCGACTTTGAAAAAGGAAGGCATCACGCCCGACGAGCTTCGCGAGATTTTCGCCACGATGCGAATCAACCCCGTGTTCACCGCGCACCCCACCGAATCCAAACGCCAAACCATCCGTGAGATTCTGCGACATGTTTCGGAATTGATCGATCAGGTCAGCGAAGATAGCACGCTCTCGCGCGAGCGGGATCGTTTGAACGAACTGCTTCACGATTACATCACGCTGCTGTGGCAGACTTCCGAAACACGTGGTCGCCGGCCAACGGTCATGGACGAAGTCCGTAACACGGGACTGTACTTTTTTGAGCACGTCTTGTTTGACCTTGTGCCTCGCATCTACCAAGAACTCGAACAGGCCCTCGAGACGACTTGGCCCGATGAAGAATTCGACATCCCCGATTTCCTTGGTTACGGAACATGGATCGGCGGCGATCGCGACGGCAATCCTTTCGTGACCAACGACATCACCATCGATGCACTCAAATCGCAAAAGACGCTGGTCATGACCCTCTACATGCGAGAGGTCGACCGGATGTACGAGCTGTTCAGCTGCAGCAGCTCCCGCACCGAATTCTCCGATGAGTTCATGGAGAGCCTGAAATCGGATCGCGAATGGGTCGACCCCAGCGAGTACGAAGTCCTCGATCGTTTCGATGATGCTCCCTACCGACAGAAACTGATCATGGTTTTCCGTCGCTTAAACGCGACCCGAGATCACATCGCCAAAGAGTGGTCTGAACCGCACGCTCCCAAACGTGCCTATCAGGACATCGGTGCTTTCTGCCACGATCTGGAATTGATCCGCGACAGCATGATCGACAACAAGGGCTGGCGTTTGGCTCGCGGTCGATTGGAACGGCTGATCCGTGCTACCCGAGTCTTCGGGTTTCACCTTGCGTCGATGGACATTCGACAGCATGCCCAAGTCCACCGCGCGGCAATCGCAGACCTGTTCAGCTCGTTGGGCCATTGTGAAAACTACGCCGAACTGGATGAAGCGGCTCGCATCGAATCACTGACACAGCACATTGCAAATTCCGAAACGGGAGCGTTTTCAACAGCCGAAGAGTTGCTCGAAGACACCGCGAAAACAACCACGCTGTTTCAGACCGTCGCTCGGGCTCACGGCGTAATGGGTGAAAAAAGTGTTGACACTTACATCATCAGCATGACCGAAGGCGTCAGCAACCTGCTGGAGATTCTGGTGTTTGCCCGCGACGCTGGGCTGCAAGGAAAAATCGACATCGTCCCGCTGTTCGAGACCGTCGACGATTTGATGGCGGCACCGGAAATCATGAAGGCCCTGTTTGCTCATCCCGATTACGCGGAGCATCTCAAGGCCCGCGGCAATCAGCAGCAGATCATGATCGGCTACAGCGACAGCAACAAAGACGGTGGCTTTATGCGAGCCAACTGGATGCTGTTCACGGCTCAGCGAAATCTGGCGGTGGCCTGCAACGAGTGCGGCGTGATGATGACTCTGTTCCATGGCCGCGGCGGTTCGCTCGGTCGCGGTGGAGGACCCACCAACCGAGCCATCTTGGCCCAACCGCCCGAGTCCGTGCGAGGAAGAATCCGCATCACCGAACAGGGCGAAGTCGTTAGTTCACGTTACAGCAATCCCTCCATCGCCCGACGACACCTCGAACAAGTGTTGCACGCGGTGCTGTGTTCGACCGGTAAACGACCGGGCCATGACCAGATCGATCACTGGTCCAGTGTGATGGATGAACTGAGTGCGATGGCGTGGAAGAAGTACCGTAGCCTGATCGATCATGAAGACTTTTTGGCCTACTTCAAAACCGCGACGCCGATCGATCAGATTGGCCGCCTGAACATCGGGTCCCGCCCATCGCATCGCCGCAAGACTCAAACGCTGGATGATCTGCGGGCGATTCCGTGGGTTTTTGCGTGGACTCAATCGCGAGTCAACGCGCCGTCTTGGTACGGCATCGGAACCGCATTTTCGGATTGGTTATCGGGCGGCGACGAAGCAGAGCGATTGCAAACTCTACGAGACATGTACGAGCAATGGCCGTTTTTCCGCACAATGCTGTCCAACGTGCACTTGGGCATGTGCCGGGCCGACATGGATATCGCCGGACTGTACGCGAAACTGGCGGATGACGACGTCGCGGACAAAATCTTTGGTGACATGAAAACAGAATTTGCACTCAGCCGCGAATTCCTACTGAAAGTCACCCAAGAAAAAGAGATACTGGATACCGAACCATGGCTTCAGCATAGCATTCGCGTCCGCAACCCTTACGTTGACCCGATGAACTATATCCAAGTCGCATTGCTGAAGGAACTTCGCGAGAACCCCGAGCATGAGAATTTGGAACAGTTGAAACGAGCGATTTTGTTGTCGATCAACGGGATCGCTGCTGGATTGCAAAACGTGGGCTAGTTCCGTTTTGGACGCGGTTAGGAAAACGATAGACGTTTTACCCAACCGATCGGGCAAGAACGCCCAACCTACAGACGAAAACCGAACACAATTTCACATCGCTTGCATCAGCGGCGGCGATCAATCACTCGCTAGGAGATCAATATCATGTCGACGATTTTCAATCGAATCCTGCCTTCGCTTACGATCCTGCTGCTTTCCGTTTACTGCAACGCCGATGACTGGCGACAGTGGATGGGGCAGAACCGAGACGGTGTCTTCAATGAAGAGGGCGTCGTCGAAGAGATTCCTGCATCCGGGCTGAAGGTCAAATGGAGAACGCCCATCAGCGGAGGTTACGCGGGTCCGGCGGTTGCCGACGGCAAGGTTTTCGTATTCGACTATCAGAAATCCAGCGGCAAAGCCTTCAATGATCCCGGCAAGCGTGCCCTCGTTGAGGGATCCGAACGACTGTTGGTGTTGGATGAAAAAACAGGAGAGAAACTTTGGGATTATGATTACGAATGCCCTTACAACATCTCTTATCCTGCCGGACCGCGCTGCACACCGACGGTCGATGGCGATCGAGTCTATATCTTGGGCAGTGAAGGCGATTTGGTTTGCCTAAAAACCAAAGACGGCTCTGAAGTCTGGAAGAAGAATTTCAAGACGGACTTCGGCGCCAAACCTCCGATCTGGGGCTTCTCGGCTCACCCACTGGTCGCTGGCGACACCCTCTACACCATGGTCGGCGGAGCAGGGCAGGGCGTTGTTGCGTTTGACAAAATGACCGGCGATGTCAAATGGAAATCGCTGGACTGCCGCGCCGGTTATTGCCCACCAACGATCATCAAACGCGGTGACACTCAGCAGTTGATCGTCTTTCAACCCCAAGGCGTGACGTCGGTCAATCCTGACGATGGCAAACCGTATTGGAACATCCCGCTCGAACCCAAGTACGACATGTCGATCTGCCGTCCGATGATCGAAGGCAATTTGTTGTACGCCAGCGCGATCGGCAACCAATCGGTGATGATCAAACTGGACGCTGACAAACCTCAAGCCGAAGCATTATGGCGGGGCACTCCGAAGAACTCTGTCTTTAGCGCCAACGCGACGGCTCTGTTTGTCGATGGAGTTCTCTACGGATCTGACTGTGCGATTGGCAAACTGATCGCCGCGGATGCGAAGACCGGCAAACGATTGTGGTCGACTTTTGACGCCACCGATCCCAGCAAGAGCCGCCGACTGAATCACGGAACCGCGTTTCTAACACGCATCCGTGACACCAATCGTTACTTTATCATGAGCGAAACCGGAGATTTGCTGATCGCCGAATTGACTCCTGAAAAGTACACGCCGTTGGGTCGCTTCCACGTCCTTGAGCCAACCGGCGAAGCCTTTGGTCGACCGGTGGTTTGGTCCCACCCAGCCTATGCGAACAAAACGGCTTACATTCGCAACGACAAAGAAATCGTGGCGGTAGATCTTTCTAAGTAATCCATCGACAACGTTCGAGCGATACCTTCGCAGCACCAACTTGCTCGCAGTACCGGCTTCAGCCGGAATCGCGCGGGTTGAATTTCCGCTAAAGCCAACACTGCAGACAGGGTTGGCAAAAAACCAACAACTTCATCCGCGACAAAACATGAACATCGACAAATCTCCCGCAGCGTTCCCGATCAAGAACGAATTCAACTTCCTCTCGCACTGCAGCGTTTCGCATCTGTATTCGCCCGCCGCTGAAGCGATCAGTCGCTTCAACCAGCGACAGGTTCTAGCCGGTCGGCAGATGATTTTTGAGTACGTTGGCGACGACCACATCGCTAACAACTTCCACAAAAACTTCGGCCAGATGCTAAAGACTTCGGCCGACAACATCTCCATCACCACCAACACCTCCGAAGGCATTTGCATGATCGCCAACGGCTACCCGTGGCAACCCGGCGACCAAATCATCAGCTACGCCAATGAGTATCCAGCCAACCACTACCCGTGGGTCGTGCAGGCCCAACGCCACGATGTCGAATTGATCTTGTTATCGGATACCGACATCCCCCAGCGCGAGCACGCCAAAGCCGGTCCGATTCCCGCACCGTTTGCCGGCGGTTGGTCCTTCGACGAACTGGTCTCCAAAGTCACCGATCGCACCCGCGTCATTGCGATCAGCCACGTCCAGTTCACCAACGGATACACGGCCGACATGGAAAAGCTCGGCCAGTTCTGCACCGACCAAGGGATTGACTTGATCGTCGACGCGGCCCAATCCTTGGGTTGCCTGCCGGTGTATCCCGAGCAATGGAATGCTGCCGCGGTTGCCGCCGCGGGTTGGAAGTGGATGCTGGGCCCGGTGGGATCGGGAGTGCTTTACACGCGCCCGGACTTTCGGGACAAGATCAACATCACGATGACCGGCGCCGACCATATGGTTCAAGACACCGCTTATCTTGACCATACGTGGAACCCACACACCACCGGTCACAAATTCGAGTACTCGACGGTTTCTTATTCTGTGGTTGAAGGCTTGTCGACTTGTGTCAAAGAGCTGTTCAATCAAACGACCATGGAACAGATTCGCGATCACAATTTTGCGTTACAGGATTTGGCCATCGAACATCTCGATGCGGAGAAGTATCAACCGGTACTCCACCTCCCCGAGCACCGCAGCGGAATCCTCGCGTTGATCCCCAAACAGAAGAGCGACAAAGAGCTCACCGCAGCGTTGGAAAAGGAAAAGATCATTCTCACGCCACGCGACGGCTACATCCGCTTCGCCCCCCACGTCTGCTCGACCGAAGAAGAAGTCATCCAAGCCGTAGAGGCTCTAAATCGGCTTTAAATTGCGGGCTTTGCGGTGACACCGATGTGCAGCGGTTGGCCACGCTTTCTAATCAACCCTGCCGATTAGGAAGATTCGGCAGGCATCTGTGCCGATCGTTGGCGAAGACCGCGACGAACAACTAGAATTTCAAACTCGCTTCCTGTGGAACCGCTTGGATAATTTCTGCCTTGTTCGAACAAACTTTTAAAAACATTGACGACATTCTTCACAAAGACGCCGGTTGCGGCAGTGAACTGGATTACGTCGAACAAACATCATGGGTCCTGTTTCTGAAGTATCTGGACGACTTTGAGAAGGATCGTGAAGCCGCCGCTCAACTGACTGGAAAAAACTACAAGCCCATCATCCAGAAGAAGTATCGCTGGAGCACGTGGGCAGCGCCGAAAACGAAAGACGGCGAACTGGACCATCACAAGGCGCTCACGGGTGATGACCTGACTGATTTTGTCGACAAGAAACTATGGCCGTACTTGTCCAAATTCAAACAAGACGCTGATGACTCCAACACGATTGAATACAAAATTGGCGAGATCTTTGGAGAGCTGAAAAATCGCGTCCAGTCTGGCTACAACCTTCGCGAAGTCCTCAACCGGGTTGACGAACTGCGATTCCAGACCAGTGCTGAAAAGCACGAGATGTCGCATCTGTACGAAGACAAAATCAAAAACATGGGCAACGCGGGCCGCAATGGGGGCGAATACTACACGCCCCGTCCGCTGATCCGTACCATCGTTCGCGTGCTCGCGCCGCAAATCGGGCAGACGATCTACGACGGAGCTGCCGGATCATGCGGCTTTCTGGTCGAAGCCTTCGACTATCTCAGCGATCCGAAGAACAGCAAAGGCAAAGACGGTAAGAAGAAAAAGAGTCTTTCCGTTGCCGATCGTCGCAAGCTCCAGCAAAAGACCTTCTACGCCAAGGAAAAGAAATCGC
>CAZDZX010000023.1:0-22764 GCA_964510005.1 uncultured Pirellulaceae bacterium | reverse complement strand
AACCTAGGGTTCGAATCCTTTACGATTGACGGTGCAAACTACCTGTTCTATACGAAGTAGCCCGTCATCTCTCTCGATTGACGTCATAGAACAACTGCTCGAAGGGGCGAGTCCCCTAGGGACTACAGAAACAATACTGTGCAATCCTGACCGTCCCGTCGAGACTTAACAATGGGGCCAAAACCACGGGCCGACCAGCCAACCACGACTGCATCCTGTCGCCCCTTTTCGGGCTGACGAAGTACTTTGGTTTGGGAAGATTAGCCACGATTGCTTGTGCAAACAAAGAGCCCAAGCCACTCCACCCAATTGTCATCAGCGGGAACCGAAAACATCACAACCCCATGACGCGCGATAGTGGCGGCTAAAGACGATGGATTCCTTCGTCGCCCATCATGCCAAACGGCCTTACCGTCCGACGGACGGGAAGAGACTATTTTCAAGTATGTTCCGACTGAGACTCAACCGGCGAAGCGTCGCCGACTTGTCCATTGGAACCAGGGGCGTGCCCGGAGCTTTCGCTTTCGGACTTGGATTTGGATTCAGGCTTACTGTCGCTGGACGAATCTTCAACCGGCTCCATCCGCTTGCCGGTCTTACGAACCACTTCACCATGGATCGAAGGTCCGATTAGATCTTCAATTTCAAATCGATCCAATTCTTCCTTTTCCATCAAACCATCGGTAACGGCCTGAAGTTGTTCACGATGCTTGTTCAGCAACTCGTGTGCAAGATTTTGGGATTTGACAAGGATCTTGAGAACTTCAGCGTCGATCGTTTCCATCGTGTGTTCGCTGAAGTTGCGTGATTTTTGCATTTCGCGACCCAAAAACGGATCATCGTCGGACATCTTGTAACTGACCGGGCCAAGCTTTTCGCTCATCCCCCAGTGAGTCACCATGCGCCGCGCCATCGATGTCGCTCGTTCCAGATCGTTTTCGGCGCCCACTGTCAATTCATCGTAGATGATCGATTCGGCGGCGCGCCCGGCAAGCAATACCACGAGGTGATCAATGATCTCTTTTTCGGCAAGGTTCATTCGATCTTCATCGTGAACCATCTGGGTCACACCCAGAGCCTGTCCCCGCGGAATCACGGTAACCTTGTGAACGGGGTTGGCGCCTTTGAGGAACCACGCCGCGATGGTGTGGCCGGCTTCGTGATAGGCGGTGCGTTCTTTTTCCTTTTCAGTCAGGACTTCTTCTCGCGCGGCACCCATCAGGACTTTGTCATGAGCGTGGTAGAGGTCATCCATCTCGACCCGTGTTTTGTCGTGACGCGCCGCCCACAGAGCGGCCTCGTTGACCAAGTTCTGGATGTCGGCACCGGTCATTCCGGCAGTGGCTTCCGACATGGCTTCCAAGTCAACATCGGGCCCCAAAGGGACTTCTCGAACGTGGACTTTGAAAATCGCCAAACGTCCTGCTTTGGTAGGACGGGTGACGGTGACATGACGATCAAAACGGCCCGGGCGGAGCAGGGCAGGGTCGAGAATGTCAGGACGGTTGGTGGCGGCAAGGATGATGACGGAGTCAGTTTTATCAAAACCGTCCATCTCACCAAGGATTTGGTTGAGTGTTTGCTCACGCTCATCGTGGCCTCCACCTAAACCGGCACCACGTTGGCGACCCACCGCATCGATTTCATCAATAAAGATAATCGCTGGGGATTGTTCTTTGGCTTGGGCAAACAAGTCGCGAACACGACTGGCTCCGACGCCGACAAACATCTGAATGAATTCACTACCATTCACATTGAAGTAAGGCACACCGGCTTCGCCAGCGACCGCCCGAGCCAACAATGTCTTGCCCGTTCCCGGAGGGCCCACCAGCAATACGCCTTTGGGAACACGTCCGCCCAGCTTCTGGAATTTGGTGGGGTCTTTGAGGAAGTCCACGATCTCTTGCAAGTCGGCTTTGACGCCTTCCAAACCCGCGACGTCTTTAAAAGTGACGGGTTGTTCGTTGGGTTCGTAGCGTTTGGCGGTGCTTCGTGAGAAATTGGAAAGGAAACCGCCGCCGCCCATCATCTGGCTCTGGCGACGCATCATGTACAACATTAGCGCAACGACGCCCAATGTCATCGCTCCCAAAATCAGAAACTGATAGACCCCCCAAAGATCCGCTTGGTCGCTGAAGTCCAGTCGGACACCCGACTTTTCAATTCTTTTGAGCAAGTTAGCGTAAGTCGTATCGTTGGCAGGAAGCTTGACCACGAAGTGCTTTGAAAGCGTCGCCGATTCCTTGGGCTCAACTCGCTCACCTTGCAAGTTATAAGTCGGTTCGGGCGCCGGCAGCGACTTGAAGATCCCCGTTCCCGTTCCCGTGGTTCTATCCAGATTCAGCGCTTCGATGACGCAGCCAAGGGGATTGTTGCTGGCATCAACCAACTCCTGTCCCTCGTAGTCCTTTCCCTCCATCAGCTTCTGAAAGTAGTCGTATGAAATCTTGGACTTTTGCTGTCCGGGAAACAACGAGTAAATCAACACAGCCATCACGACGGCAAGCAACAACCAAATGGGGAACCCACGCACGGGTGCTTTTGCTTTCTGGTCGTCTCCGTCCTCGGAGTGTTGTCTAGAATTGTTCTGATTATCGTCCATTCAGATGCTCTATTTCGCGGCTGGGCGTGGACCTTTTGGGGGCCACACCATTACTAATCTTTTCCGATGTTGGCAAAAGCAGAGATTGTCTGCAATGCTGCTTCAAACCTAGGGTTGAATCGGCCCGAATACGGGCATTTTTGCCAATTTTCCTCTCGAGGAGGAGGTAATCGGATCATTCTATCCGATTTGGGCCAAATTGACGATGCGTTTGACACTTTGCTAACAGTTTCCGGCTATCCAGTTCCTCTATTCATATCGATGCTTCCTGCCGTTTGTTTCATGGAAACGCACTTTTGGAACAGGACCAAATGGCTCCGTTTAATGGACTCTGGAGCTTTCGCCAACAAGGAGGGCAATTTAAGCCCCTCATTCTCGCTCAAATAAGCCGAAATCTCTTCGAAACACGCCTCCCCAAAGACACTCGACAGTTCCACTGGAAACCCTTCTGAAGCCGCCCGATACAGTTGCTCGCAGATCGCTTCCTCATCGATTCCGCGAACCGAAGCAACGTGCTCCAGCGAGTAACCGTCCTGAATCAACCGCCACGACCAAAAATATCCCGGGCGCTTCTGACCCGGAGCAGGAAGCTCTCGATGTTGCAGATCGCTTCGCTCTGCGACACTTTGTTGCGGCCGTTTTTTCGCTGCCTTTTCCGGTGGCTTCACGGTTTCAATTGGAGGCGGTGAAGTCGCAACTGCGGCAGGTTCGGGGGTTTCCACTTCCGCATCCGGCTCCGCTTCGGTTTCCAATTCCTCATCGGCTTCGGCCTCAGCTGCTGCTTCCGACCCTGCTTCCAAAGCAGCGTTTTCAGACACCATACCGGAGGAACGAAGCACGAAGCCTTCTGACTCATCATCTTCCAGTTCGCCCGTTCCCTCATCGCCGTCGGTTCCCGCTTCCACTAGATGAGGCTTCTTCCCTCCCAGTCGCTTGCCGATCACTTCGACAAGAGCCAGCGGCATTTCTTCGGAAAGATCTGGATTGGCCGCACCCGACATCAACTTTCGACCGGGCCCTGCGATTTGCACCAACGGACGGAATCGCGTCGTTTCAATCTGGTCGGCAAATCCGTGTTCGATCAAGAACTCCAACAGCTCCACAATGTCATCGACCCGCAACTTCTTCAGCAGCCCGAAAGTACTGAGCTTATTCAGGCCCATCTGTTTTACTTTTTTCTGCTCGGATCCTTTGAGCATTTGGGCGATCAGCTTTTTGCCGATCCGGCCATGCGTCCGCGCGATACCACTCAAACCCACTTGGGCCGCAAACAAACAGGCGTCTGGATCCGCGTACTTCGCCGCCCCTGGATTCGCCTTTTTCTTTTTCGAGCAATTGTCACACTTGTTGCAGCGCCGACGATCGGGATCGCCAAAATACTCGAGGATTTCCAGCTGGCGACAGCGACGCGAAGTTCCAAACCGAATCACCGATTGAAGCTTTTCGGCTTCCGCCTTCTTGCGGCGTTCCAGTTCGCCAAAATCGATATCCAACATGGCAAACCGCTTGTCCCGCGTCCGCATATGAATCGCTTTGCCTCGAAACGGTGGGACGTAACTGACCTGTTCTAGTTTGCAAATTTCGCGAATCGAGCTTTTCACCGCGTTCCATTTCATTTCCAGCTTGTCGGCCAACCACTGAGGCTGAAACAGCACGACTTCGGAACGAAAATCACCAACCAGTTTCTCCAGCCCGCGCAGTACATGTCGACGCGTTTTCGCATCCCGCGGCAGCAAATCCACCAACGTCCGCATGTCAGAATCGATGCGGATTCCCGCGGCGTTGTTTTTGGAATCCAGCCGCTCAATCGCGCCGGCTTTTTCCAGCAGATTCTCACAGGTCGCGATGCCGGTGGTTCCAATCTGCAATCCCAATTCCTCCTTGATATCCTGCAGCGTCATTTCGATCGGGTCAGAGGGAATCTTTCTGAGGAATTCGTACACCTCTCGGATCGCTTCGCGAGAAGGGTAGGAGTTATCAATGAAAAATTCGTGAATGAATTTATCTTGAAACGAAAACAGCAGCAAACACTCAGACGGTTCGCCGTCTCGTCCCGCCCGCCCGGCTTCCTGATAGTAAGCCTCGATGCTGCCGGGCAAGTTATAGTGAATCACAAATCGCAAATCGGCTTTGTCGATGCCCATCCCAAACGCGTTGGTCGCCACAATGACGGGCACTTCACCGCTCATAAATTTTTCTTGAACCTCGCGGCGCTGCTCGGGCTGCAGCCCCCCGTGGTAAAACGCGAACGGTCGACTCAATTTGTCCGAAAGCAACTCCACCAGATGTTCACAGTTCTTTCGCGTCGAAGCGTAAATGATTCCCGCACCATCGGTCTGGCTTAGAAAATCAACCAACCGCTCGTCCTTTTCATGATTGCCGTTGGGCGTTTCGACTGACAGCGCCAGATTGCTTCGCGCGAACCCGGTCACGAAAGTTACCGGGTTTTCCAACGAGAGAATTTTCGCGATGTCTTCCTGAACCAGACTGGTGGCCGTCGCCGTCAGAGCAACCGTTTGAGGATTCCCGATCCGTTCTCGGAATTTTCCCAGCCTGGCATAATCGGGACGAAAATCATGTCCCCATTGGCTGATGCAATGAGCTTCGTCGACAGCCAGCAACTGAATTTCAATCCGGCTGATGGTCCGCATAAACGCATTGCTGCGAAGTCGTTCGGGCGCGATATAGACCAATTTGTATTTACCATTCGCCAAATCAGCCAACCGACGCTGCTGCTGTTCCGGTGACAGGGAGCTATTGATAAATGTCGCCGGGATATTGATCGCATTCAAACCATCGACTTGGTCCTTCATCAGGGCGATCAGCGGAGAAATGACGATCGTCACCCCCGAACGGGCGATGGTCGGCAGTTGAAAACAGAGACTTTTACCGCCGCCGGTGGGCATAATGCAAAGGGTGTCTCTTCCGGAGATGACCGCATCGATGACGTGACGCTGCCCCGGCCGAAACCCTGATAGCCCAAAGTTCGGGAGCCAATCTTCCGGATTGATATTGGATTCAGTCACGCGGTCTGTACTTTGGCGGCCAACAAAAGGCGTCATTATAGGACAATCGATCCGTTTTGCACGACAACTGCACAGTTGGGAAAAACATTGACGAAATCTGCAAACAAGCCCCGAAGAGATTCGTATGGGAAAACGGGAAAACACGATCTCCCAACCCCACTTCCTCATTGAATTCGTTAGACTTGGTGGACTACCTATTATCTGGCAGTTCCGTCAAAGGTCTCCATTAAATCGACATGACGCCTGTCATTACAGTAAACAGCCTGACGAAACGTTTCGAGTTGCCGGATCGAGATGTGATCGCGGCCCAAAACATTTCTTTCAACGTCTCCAGCGGCGAAGTCTACGGACTTCTAGGCCCCAACGGAGCTGGCAAAACCACGATCATGCGGATGATTCTGGGGCTCCTGCAAGCAGATTCGGGGTGGGCTGAGATCCACGGATTTCGCTCCGACACCCAAGCCGACGAAGTCAAACGCAGGGTCGGGTTTGTGTCCGCATCCGCCGGTGTCTATCAATGGCTCACGGCTCGGGAAATGCTGACGTTTTTCGGGGACGTTTACGGAATGTCCCAACTCGATACACGTGACAGAATTGAGGAATTATCTCGACTGTTGCGGGTTGGTCCGGTACTCGATCGACGCTGTGCGGGTTTAAGTACCGGCGAGAAACAGCGAATCAATCTCGCGCGAGCCATGATTCATGATCCCGGCGTGATGATTTTCGACGAACCCACGCTGGGGTTGGATGTCGTGGGCAGCCAAGCGATCTTTGAACATATCGATCTGCTTCGGGAACAAAACAAAGCGATCATTCTGTGTACCCATCGCCTCGAACAGGCCCAACGCGTCTGCTCTCGGTTCGGATTGCTCCATGAGGGAACCATGGCGTTCGGGGGGACCTTGGAAGAATTAAAGCAACAGACCGGTCGACGTGACTTGGTCGAAATTTTTGTCGACATCATTGACGGCAAAATCCAATCGGAAAAACAGCCTTCGCTGCCAACAACATGACTTTGGGTAACGACAACTCGTGAATTCTGATTCGCAAAATCATTCAAACCCCAAATCGGGTAAACAAGGCAAGGTGGGGATTTCCCGGCTGTGGCGACTCGCGCGTAAGGAACTTCGCGAGACCCTGCGTGATCGCCGGACCATCATTACGCTGATTCTGATGCCGCTGCTGGTTTATCCAATCCTCAGCCTAGTGTTTCAGAACTTTCTGATTAACAACATCCCGACCAATCTCGATGGCCCTGTCCAATACGTTTTTGCTCTGGAATCGAATCTGGACGAAACCGCCACCACCCAAGAGCTGTTCAAACTTGGGAAACGGATTCGGAGCCTTCAGCCAAAAACCGATCCCGCGCCACCCCTCCAAAACGACCCCCATGAAGTTCCCTCGTTTGTTTTGATTGAAGGCAGCGATCCGGCCATTGCTGACGTCATGGAACACCAATGGCAGTTCCGAAACATCGACGAAAATGGCAACATCCTATCGGTCCCCCAACAGGTCGCTATCGGCAATGTCGACGCCGGACTGATCATCGAGTGGAAAGAAAGCACCAAGGGCCGATATGTCGATTCGATACAGATTTTTCAACGAGAAGATCGGTTCTCCAAAGAAGCGGCGGGCTGGCTGGGCGTCGAATTGTCAAAACTGGCCGCCAAAGACGCTCAGTTGCTGAGCTCCCGAGTCGGAGTTCGCGGCATGATGCCCAATCCAAATCTAAAAACTCTGCAGCTGACCGAAGAACAGAGCGGGACGCCGGCGGGAACTTTGGTTTCCATGATCCCCTTGGCGCTGGTTTTGATGACCATCACCGGAGCGGTGTATCCGGCGATCGATTTGACGGCCGGCGAGCGGGAACGCGGCACTTTGGAAACGCTAATGGCGTCTCCAGTTCCCCGAATGAGCATTTTGTTCGCGAAATTCATTGCCGTACTAACGGTGGCGATCATGACCGCGATCCTAAACCTCGCCGGCATGTCGCTGGTGATGTGGTTTTTTCAGATGGACCAATTTCTTCCCGGTGGTGGGTTTTCGATTGGCATCCTCGCCAAAATATTCTTTCTGCTGATTCTGTTTGCCGCATTCTTTTCTGGCTGCCTGCTGATGGTCACCAGTTTCGCACGGTCCTTCAAAGAAGCCCAAGCCTACCTCGTCCCCCTGGTCTTGTTTTCGCTGGGTCCGGGGCTGATCGCGATGTCGCCCAATATTGAACTGACGGGATTCACCTCCGCAGTTCCAATGCTCAACCTGTTGGTCCTAGCGCGGGACATCCTGAAGGGAACCGCTGCGTTGGGGCCGGCCATCATCGCCGTGGTGTCGACGCTGGTCTACGCCTTTGTGGCCATTACGATCGCCGCCAAAATGTTCGGAGCCGATTCCATTTTGTACGCTCAGCAGCAGAGCCTTTCCAGTTTGCTGGCCCGCCCTCGAAAGGCCTCCAAAATCGCTCCGCTGGTATCGGCACTGTTGTGCCTCGCGTTGCTGCTACCGGTCAACATGATCGCCTTGGGGATCGTCGGCCGCGTTTCCAGTACCTTACAAGACGACTACACCGCCCAGTGCCTGCTGATCGCGACCTTCACTGCGATTTCGTTTTTCGTGATCCCGACGGTTATCGCGTGGTTCCGAAAAGTCGATCTGCGGGAAGGATTCGGATTGAAAATGACGTCGCCCGTATTTTTTGTGGCGGCGTTGGTTCTGGGAATCAGTCTCTGGCCGCTATTGATGATCCTATTCAAAAGCACCTATGCGTTATCTGAAATGCTCGGTGGCGAAATCGGCCAATCGGGAAAACAAGATATCATGCGATTGGCAGAAGAATACGTTGTGAAATTCCGCCAAGTCCATCCGCTGGTGATTGCGTTTTGTTTCGCGATTGTCCCGGCCTGCTGCGAGGAGTGGTTTTTTCGCGGCATGCTGCAGCGATCTCTGCTGTCGGAATGGAAGCCTCGCAATGCCATCCTCGCATCCGCATTGGCATTCGGAGTGTTTCACATTCTCTCCAACAGCGTTGTGTCACCCAGCCGGTTTCTGTCGACGTTTCTGATCGGGTTGCTGTTGGGATACCTCGCCTATCGGTCCAATTCGATTCTTCCAGGCATCCTGTTGCACGCTTTGCACAATGCCGCCGCAGTGTTCCTTGGGTACTACAGCGAGACGCTTGAGAAACACGGTTGGGTCTCTGCCGATGGCGTCCAAAACCTATACATCCTAGTCCTCGTTGCGGCCGTTGTTGCCATGGGAGGACTCTGGTTGTTGATTTACAACTCGCCTTCGCCAAAGCTGGCCAAAGCCGGAACGGGATCCTGAACGAACTTATTTTAGCATCCCTTTGCGAATGGAGATGCTGTTCAATTCGTCGATGACGGAAGTCAACAGCTGAAGTTTTCGCACGGAGTCATCTTTGGAAAATCGATCAGATAGTTCAACAGCTTTCTGGGCCGCCAGCGCTGGATCGATCCATGCGTAGGCCTGCAGCAAGGCGTTATCGTCAAAAGCAGACCTCGTTGGGTCTGCCATACAACCACGCTCCATTTTCAAACGCCGGTTCCAGAATCTGTTTGGCAATCTGCGGATCGCGAATGGCAACCATTTTAACAAGGTTGCCGAAAACTCCGTTCAACAGCACAGACGATGAACAAACTCGCCAATATGACGAACGCCCGAAAACAAAAACGGTCTTTCCATCGATTGGCACATGGATTCTCCAAAGCGAAATCAAACCGGCAAAGAGACTGTTATAATGGCATCTCGATGCTGATATTTGCCAACTCAATGAGCCACCTCATCAAGAATTTCTTTTGAAGAATGCCTTGGTTTCAGGATTACTCAACGCCACCAGACCCCAGATCCCAAAGGGAATACCGAGTAAAAAACATGGCGTCACGCACGGAATACAGGCCGTAATCGCAGACGCTTTGGCAAGCGAGTATTTCTTGCCTCCCATCATAGCGCTACCACCCAAAATCGCGACAATGCTTCCCGCCAAATAGACAATCCCGCCAACAATCGCACCCACCATTTGACCCACCGCAAAACCCTGAGCTTGAGCGGGATCCATTCCTGCAGGCATTTGTTGATTCAGCAGGCCATAAATATTAAGGGGTATCGCCACCAACACAAACAGTAACCAAATCACCCCCAGCACCAAGAGAATGATCCCGGGAATTTTGGCATGATTCGTCGGTTGGCGGGAGCCGGCAGGTTTTTGGGGACTTTGATAAGGAGATTGAGACATATTTAATTCATCAGCGGGTAAAAAATTGAAAAGAGAAGATCGCAGAATTCAAAGCAACTCAGGTCGCACAAAATTGGCAACGTCCATTCTTTAAACACCGAACGGACCGCACAATGGCGACATCATTTCGAAATCAACGAATATCAAATATATCCGCCAGAAACGCCAACTGCGAATCCATTACAACACAAATTGAAAAAACCCCGAAAGGTCCCTAGCAGGTCCCGGGCAGGTTTACCCAGACGATGCCATCAATCTACTTCGCGACCTTCTTCTCCGGCGGCTTGCGACCGTAGTCGGGATCGAAAACAGGAATCCCCATGCCAGCAGGCGTTTGCCAACCGACCTGCGGGCGATGCGTCACGTAAACATAATACGGCGTCGCTGTCAGCTTCGGACCGATGAAGGTCGGGGAGAGTTTCGTGACGCCCTTCTTCAACGTCGCCTTAAAAGTGACTTCCTTTGCGCCGGCGGGAATTTCTACCGTCTGGTCCACATCGCCGATCCGCAACCTCGCTTGCTTGTAGTCGAACGCTTTACCAAAGGTGCCATCGTTGATCCCCTTGTCGGCTTCGACCGGCCAGCGACGCAATGAGATCTCATAGTCGCCGTCCTGTTCGACTTCGATCGCCCAAAACGACTCTTCGGCGACACTCCCTCGCTTAATGTGGTTTTGATGCCACGGCGGCAATTTGTTGATCAGCCAATCGTGTGAGGAAAGCGAAACAATCGGAGATCGATCCGAACCAATAACCATATAGCTGGTCAAATCGTGCTCTTGTGAAACGTCATTCCAGAAACGGTCGTACTCCGCCCGCAGTCGCTTGACCACGTCGACATTCGACGACGCCAAATCCGTTTCCTGTTTAGGATCGGCTTTGAGGTCATAGAGTTCTTTTCCGTTGACCAAACGCCAGCGGTCAGTCATCACGGAACTTTTGCGCCACTTGATCGGGTCAACCACGCGCTGGGACTCAACCACCAGCGGGCGATCGGGCCAGTCCTTGCCGTCAGTAAACAGCAAATCGCGGATGTCGCTGCCATCGAACTCGATTTTAGGAGCCTTGAGTTCACAGAGTTCGATGAACGTAGGCAGCAAGTCAATATGAGCCGTTAAACGCTCGACCGATTTGCCCGCTTCGATCTTTCCGTTGGGCCAGCGAATGATGCAGGGGACCCGATGACCGCCTTCGTATTCTGAGTTCTTTTTGCCTCGCATGCCGCCGTCGTAACCGCGACCGCCCTCCAAACCGCCGGCCGTGCCGTTGTCGGTCATAAAGACCAAAATCGTGTTGTCAGCCAACCCCTCGTCGTCCAACATCTTCATCAGCTTGGCCATGTTGTCGTCGATGTTGGTCACCATGCCGTACATTTCTGCAATCGAAACGCCGGGGTCTCCCACGTAAGGATTTGTATATTCGTCCGGACAATAATACGGACCGTGGGGGGCGTTGGTGGAGATGTAAGCGAAAAACGGTTTGCCCTTGTCCTTGTTGGTCTTAATGAATTTCATGCCTTCTTCGAACCAGACATCGGTGCAGTAGCCTTTGAAGCGCTGATGCTTTCCGTTGACGATGTAGGTGTCATCGAAGTAGTCATTGCCCCAGTAGTCAGGCGCCTGCCCAACACCGCCGGCTTCGTGATAGACACAGTGCTGAAAGCCTCGGTCTTGCGGACGGAAGGGATAGCAATCGCCCAGATGCCATTTCCCAAATAGGCCCGTGGCGTAACCGTTGGAACCCATGATGTCCGCGATCGTGGTCTCGCGGCGACGCAGCATGCTGCGGCCCTGAACGGTGTGCCAGACCCCGACGCGATCCGAGTAACGACCTGTCATCAATGCCGAACGAGTCGGTGCACAAGTTGGATCAACGTGGAAATTGTTCAGCAACGTTCCCTGAGTGGCCAGCTTGTCGATCGCTGGGGTCTTGATGACCGGATTGCCGGTAAAGGCCAAATCGCCGTAGCCCTGATCGTCGGTGATGACGACAATCACATTCGGCTGTTTTGATTCGTCTGAATAAACCGACGGCACCCACGCCGCAGCCATAACCAAGATTGTTAGAAGAATTTTATTCTGCATTGCATTCTCAAATTTAAGGGTTGTTTTCAACGAACGAAACGGCCATCACGGACGGATTCATTTGGCGTCGACTGCCGGCCATGTGAACGACTGACCGGCTGGCAACACGATATTATCACTTAGCGCACCATCCGCATACAAGCGGAATGTGCCTCCTTTTTCGGCGCGAATGTTCGCAGTCGATAGTTTTCCGTCTTTCCAAGCGATATCGACGACGAACCCACCCCGCGCCCGCAGTCCGTGAATGTGACCGCTGGGCCACCCGGAAGGCAGTGCTGGAAGTAGATGCAAGATGTAGGGCGCTTCGGCAAGTGCTTCCTTGGGAACCACGGGCACGTAATGATTGGGAGTCGCCGCGTCTTTTTGATAAGCAACAAAGGCGGCTTTCTCGATCGATTTTGCTTCTGCGTCGATGCTGCGAAGATGACTTTGCAACAACATTTCGCAAACACCGGCCGCTCCACCAAAGTTACCATCGATCTGAAACGGCGGATGGAAATCGAACAGATTGGGATAGGCGCGTTTCGAGGTCAGATATTCATAGATCTGATGCGCTTTGTCACCGTTGTGCAATCTCGCCCAGAAACAAGTCTTCCAGCCGGTGCTCCAACCGGTCGATTTGTCGCCTCGATGCTTCATCGTGGTCAGCGCCGCGGCCTGCAACTCGCGGGTCGTCAACGGCGAAATATCGCGACCGGGATGCAAGGCAATCAAATGCGAGATGTGCCGATGCTTGTCATTCTCTCGGTCCCAATCTTCGGGCCATTCCTGCAACTGGCCATGCTGGCCGATCTTTTGTGGGCAAAGCTTAGGGATCATGTCCCGCAGCGTTTTGCGAAAATCTTCATCGCGGCCCAACACGGTCGAGGCCTCAATGCAATCGGTAAACAGATTCAACACCAGTTGCTGATCCCACGCCGCCCCGTAAGTTTGCTTGTTATGCTTGCCATGGGGTCGTAGCAGATATGAGTTTTCAGGCGACCAAGTCGGAAAGACAACCAGCGTTCCGTCTTTCCAAGGTGCAAGGAACTCGACAAAGAACTCGGCCGAGCCCTTCAAAATGGGATAGATCTCTTCAAGGTACTCTCGATCGCGGTTGAAAGCGTAATGATCGAACAGGTTCTGGCAAAGCCAATGGCCGCCCTGTTGGTTACGGCGACCGTGTGAATTTTGTGCGGTGAAACCGTAGACGTTTCCGTTGAGCCCCATGCTCCAGCCTTTTTCGACACCAAAGGTCCCACTGGCCGTGTGAGTTCCTGATTCGGCAAGGATTTTGGTCCAGTCCACAAACGGCCGAAACGATTCCGACAGGTTGGCCGGATCGACCATCCAGTAATTCATTTGGACGTTGATGTTGGTGTGGTAGTCGCAGTTCCAAGCCGGTTTCAAATCCGCATTCCACAGGCCTTGCAGGTTGGACGGAACCGGTGCCCCTCGGGAGCAACTGAGCTGGAGATAACGGCTGTAGTTAAAATACAAATTCTCCAGTTCAACGCCGCCCGATTTGACAAGCTTGTCGGTGGTTAATCCCGACGCATCAAAATCCAACTTCAGATGACAACGATTCATCAAGGCCGAAAAGTCATCGACGTGAGCCTTTTTCAGGGCTTCATAACCCAGCTTGGCCGCGGCCGAGATTGTCGTTTCGCAATCGGACTTAAAGTCACGCCCTTTGAACGACGGATAGACCGGCATGTAATCGCAGTAGCCCGCCAAAAGAACCGTCACGTCACTGGCGTTAGCGATCTTGATCGAACCGTCGGGCTGTGCTGAAACCGTCCCGTCCCCCGAGTCAACCTGCAAGATCTGCATAAACTGATTGTTGTCTTGAACCATTTTGGCTTCGCCTGTGAGGACGATCCGGTTCCCGTTTTCCCCGATCGACGATTCGACTTTCGCGCCATCATGCTTGGTCGACACCTTGAGGATCAGGTTCAGCGAAGGCGAACTGGCGGTATAGCGCACCGCAACGACATCGTCGGGATGGCTACAAAAGAACTCACGCGTGTATTTTTCCTCGCCGACCGAATAACTGACCGTGCCCAGTCCTGTGCGAGAATCGAGTGCACGACGATAGTTGCTGATCGAAGCCGGATCGTGACCACTGGAAATCAACACGTCGCTGAACGGAGCATAGTTGCCCAGCGGTGCTTTTGAGCTGAGGTGCTTGGTGGAAAGGCTTTCCATCGAGCCCGCTTTCGTGCCGTACTTGTCGGCGCGATAGGCTTCGCGGACCGTTTCCAAGCCCTTTTTGCCGCCGGTCCGAGTGCCCGACTGGGCAGCTTTATCCATTCCCCGCTTGCTGTTCATCCACAGAGTGATGTCGTTGATCAGCAGGTGCTCCGTGTCGATCCCGCCCGAGAACATGGCGCCCAACCTGCCATTGCCCAGCGGCAAAGCGGTTTGGATGTAACCGATGCCTTTGGATCTCCCCTTTTTCTTGAGCTGCAAATTATCGGTGGCCGGTGAATCGTACTGCAGCACATGACGTTCGTCGGCAGCAACGATTGCAACTGACAGTAGGAGCAGACCAAAGATGGCCTTGATAGCGATGACGGTTTGTTTTTTGACGTTCATATATTCTTAAAATGCAATTTCGTTGACGCGAGGCTACGGTTCGTTGGCGGTGACAATTTCATGGCGACTTCGTGGCTGCATTAAATTTCTGACCCGTGTACAAGACCTGCCGCGAAGTTTCACGAAGAACAACTTTCAGGCTGGAAATGGGCACCGACCAAAAACACTGACGTCCTACTTTTTCTTGTTCGGCTTGGGCATCTTTGCCGACACCTTGCTCAACCAAGCTTCGAGTTTGACGTCGAGTTCTTCGCCCAGTTCTCGGTTGCTGAGCAGGACGTTGCTTTTCTCTAGAGGATCCTCTTTAAGGTTGTACAGCGCGTCTTCGATCAAACCGTAACCTTTGTAAAACTTCCAATCGCCTGACAGAATCGTGCCCCCCATATAGTGCGAGACTTCGACGCGATTGTGAGGGTAGTGCCAGTACAAAGCGTCCCGGTCCAGTTTCCCTGTGGCATCGAAAAGGGGTTTGAGATCTAGCCCTTCGAGTTTCGAATTTTCAGCAGTCGAACCACCAGCGGCGTGCACAAACGTCGGAAAGAAATCCATACTGGTCACAGGCTGCTCACAAACCGTGCCGTTTTTGATCACGCCCGGCCAACTGACAACCATGGGCACTCGCAAGCCGCCCTCAAGGAGCGAACCTTTTTTGTCGGCCAGCCATTCAGTCGGAATGTGCCCACCGTTATCCGAATAAAATACCAGCAAGGTGTTGTCACGAGTTCCGGTTTCTTCGAGGGCTTGGATGACTTTCCCGACCGCACCGTCGAGACTCTCTAGCATCGCATTGTATTTTTTGCCGCCGTTTTTTTGGATTAGTTTCTTCGGAGCGCGGATCGGCGTGTGCACCGAATAAGGCCACAGCGTCAAATGAAACGGCTTGGTGTGATTGGCTTTGATAAACGCCATGGCCTCATCGCCCAACCGGTCGGTCAGATATTGGCCCTTTTTGCGATTTGGGATCGTGCCGTTTTTGAATGGATCAAACCAAGATTTGGGTTGGCCTAATGCACAGCCGCCGATATTGCTATCGAATCCGTATTGCTCGGGATGCCAATCCTTGTTGATGATTCCATTTTTGGCTCGCACTGAACCTTCACCGGCGAGGTGCCATTTGCCCATGAAAGCCGTCGCGTAACCGAGCTTCTTCAACTCACTTGCGTAACTGGGACAGTCTAGTGGCAGATGCTTCAATGAGTCCGCACCGCCAGGGCTGCCCTTGGGGCCCTTTCGTTCGTTACCGGCCCTGCCCGGAACATGCGTCGTCAAACCAATTTGCGCCGGCGACATGCCCGTGATGCAGGCGGCGCGGGTTGGCGAGCAGACCGTTGCCGCGGCGTAAGCTTGGGTAAACACCATTCCAGTTTCGGCAAGCCGCTGCAGATTCGGCGTGTTGATTTCAGGATTGCTATCGTCATAGTCCACCCAACCTGGACCCAGATCGTCGGCCATGATGAAGACGATATTGGGTTTGGATGAGGATTCTGTTTCTTTTTCTGTTTGGGCGATCGCCTGCTGAGCAAACGGAGCGATCGCAACGGCGATCGTAACGGATAAGAAACGGATAATGTTTTGGTTCATGGTTTTCGTTTTTTCAGTTGAGCTGTCTTAAAATTACGTCGTGGCGTCGAAGGTTCACAGTACCGCATTTAGGCCGTACTACAAACATTGCGACCCCTGGCCTAAGGCATGCCACGGGACTGCCACGGGACCGCTTGGGCTGTCACCTCGCGCGACATCGCTTAACGGGAAACTTCGACTTGGGAATCGCTGGGCCCCACCGGCGCCGCCATACTTCGCTGCCAAATCCAGCCCGAAAACAAAGTGTAAGTTCCCAGCAGGATAATCATGCAACCACAGGTCCCGAGCAACTTTCGGGCAGCGTAACGCCCCCGCTTGGCCTCCACACGTCGGATCAGAAAATTCTCGAAATACCAGCCCGAATCGACGATGGCAAAATAAATCATCGACACGCCCATCAAAAATGCCACACTGGCAACCAACAAATCCCGTTCAAACATTGTTCACTACACCTCGGCAAGTTTCGTCAATGCATATTATAATCAGTCAGCGATCTCCAACCCAAGCCAGATTCGATGCCTAAAGCCTTTCAACTTAATTCTTGCAGATGCTTGCGAAAGTCATTTTTTCTGATGCTGGCTCTCATGTCGGCATTCCACGGCTGGACCAGCGAAAACGCATGGTCACAAGAAAAACTACCGTGGAAGCTGGATGATGCCTTTAGTGATGTAACACGCAACGAGGCAGGGCAGGTCATTGGGTTGGAAAGCAACGGATATCCCTACTACTCGAACGTCGGCGAACTCGAAGTCTTCCCCCATCTTGAGAGATTTCAAACCACCGCTTACGGATTCCGCAATCGCCATATCGCGGGAATCTCGAAACTCAAAAAGCTCAAAACATTCTCGCTCGAGCAGAACCGATATCTTTCCGGCGCGGGCTTGGCTCTATTGGCCGAAGCACCAGCCCTTGAAGAAGTGCGGCTGATTCGATGCACGGGGATCTCGCACCTGGACGATCTCTGTGACATCTCCGGTCTGAAAAAGCTAGAACTTAGTTCTTCTCGAAAAAGCCTCTCGCTAGAACCCCTGGTGGCCTGCCGCAACCTAAAAGAAATCATCCTGACCGGCAAACAATTCGACGACGCTTCGCTGGAATCGATCAGCAAAATTCGCTCGCTGGAAGTCATCGAATTGAACAACACTGTCATTACCGATCAAGGAGTCGCCACGTTGGCTGAACTCCCCAACCTCAAAAAACTGAAAATTGCTGATTGCAAAAAATTCAACGGAGGCGCGTTCGAGCAATTTGCCGATCCGCATCCCCTAGAAAAACTGAATCTGTCTGAAACGGGACTCAACGATGACGGATTGGAAAAATGCAATCGCTTCCCGAAGCTCACCGAACTAATACTGCGTGACAACGACGAGCTTTACGGTCGAGGACTTTCCTGCCTAGACGTCATGAAGAACCTAAACATGCTCAGCTGCAACGTGAGAGGAACCAACGACCAACACTTGGAACTTCTCGCTGGCACTGAAACGCTCGTCACACTGGAACTTGAAAAAAGCAAATCGGTGACCGGAAAAGGGCTCCAGCATCTGACCGGTTCCCAGAGTCTTGAGAAGCTTAACTTAAACTATAACCGAGGAATTCAATCGGTAGACCTGATCGTCATTGCCAAATTCGCCAACCTAAAAGAGCTCCAACTGGCTCGCACGCAAATCCGCGGCACCGAATTGAGCCAACTCAACGCGCTGAAAAAACTGGAACTGCTTAACATCGGTGGCAACTACTTGGCAAGCGAATCGGAATTAACGTCGCTAAATCTGCCGGCGCTTAAAACTCTCAAAGCCGGCTCGATTCTCAATCTGACCAATGACTCGCTAACACAATTCAGCCAGCTCCCGCAGCTCGAATCTCTCTCCTTGACCGCGAGCGACAGTCTTAACGGCGGCGAAGGGCTATCCTGTTTCGCGGGACATGAAAAACTCACGAAGTTGAAAATTTACAACTCCGATCAACTCTCTCTCAACGGATACAGTGCGATCGCCAAAATCGAATCTTTGAAAACACTGGCATTCCCCGCAAGCTACCTCTCGATCACGCAACTCGAGCGACTGGCCGGGATGCCCAATCTTGAAAACCTTGATTGCGGGATCAGCGGAAATCGCGATGGAGACCAGCTCTCGAGGGTGTTGGCGGAGTTTCCCAAGCTGCAAAAATAGGTGAAACCACTGCCGTTATGCCCCGCAAATCGTTGGTTTTTCTCAATTCTGTGAAATTTCAGACCCGATTCGGCCCGGCCCAATTCTGCGACCTAGAGTTCAGAAAACGATTCGTGTTTTCATTGATCATCTATGAGCTTGCACCGGACTTTACTATTCGCGATTTCGCCATTGCTGATGCTGGCTTGCGCCGCCAATGCAACCGCACAGTCCGATCCCAACCACCCCGGCACGTGGCTGGTCAAGCTTGAATCGGGAAAGCGATACGCCGGCCGCATTGAAGGCTCCAGCGCCAGCACCATGCTGATGACGCGGCGCAACGGCAGGCTGGCGTTCATCAAAAAAGAAAGCGTCGAATCTAAAAAACAAGTCGAAACCGGATTCCGATCCAAGACCTTCGGCCAGATGAAAGAAAAGCTGCAGACGGAGTTTGGCTCTAAATATCAAGTCTCCGAAACGCCGCACTTTTTGGTCGTTCACCCTCCCGGTGAATACAAGCAATGGGCGGAACCGTTTGAAGAACTGTACGTGCGTTTCAAAGCCTACTTTCGCACGCGTGGCTTGACCATCAACGAACCCGAATTTCCGCTGGTTGCCGTTGTCCTGAGAACTCGAAACGAATTCAACCGGATGTTAGATCAAGGCAATATCTCAGGCGACCATAATGTTGTGGGTTACTATTCGATCAAATCCAATCGGCTGTTCACCTACAAATTTTCCAACGCCGGCCGAAGCGAAAAACAGAACATTGCAGACACGCTCGACACCATCATCCACGAAGCCTCTCACCAGACGGCTTTCAACTGTGGCATTCACTCGCGATTGTTCCCCAATCCTCGCTGGACCAGCGAAGGTTTAGCCACGTTCTTTGAGGCCGATGGAATCAATAACTACTTCGCGTTTCCCGACCCAAAATCCAAAATCAATTGGGAACGGCTAAATTCGTTGCGAAAATACTACGACCAAGGCAAAGTCAAAGGAAAACTCCAATCTTTGGTCGGCTCTGACAATCTGTTCCGCAGCGACCCGCTATTGGCCTACGCGATTTCGTGGGGGCTCACATCCTATTTGGCCGAACGGAACCCACACCAGTACGTCAAATATCTGGAGCGACTCAAGCAACAGGAATCAACCGCATCGATCTCGCGGACCAACCGCCTGAAGCACTTCGTATCGGTGTTTGGAAAAATCGCTTTGGTCGAAGGCGGCATGGAAAACTACATCAACAGTCTGCCAAAATCTTCTCGATAGCGCGGCCCGCAGATCCACGGGGCCCGTCCTTGCCCCACCACGACCGAGCAAGTTCGCTTGGATTCTTTCCCGCGAGTGAGTTCACTCGGATTCTTTCCCGCGAACGTTTTCGACACGGATCTCTACAAAGATTTTCTGTTTGAAGTTATACTCAAGCGAAACAGTAGATAGGATCCCGATGAACGCTCAAAAAATCCCATTCAACTTGATGCGGATTCCGCTCATCCTCAGCGGACTGGTTTACGTTGCCTTGGGAATCCTGATGGCCGCACTTCCCTCCTTGATCGGTGACCAAGGCGAGTTCCCACCTGCGATCTTTTATGCGCTGGGGGTTTTCACAGTGCTGCTGGGTGTTGCAGCGATCTTCTTTGCCGGGATTGTTCACAAACCAAGCCCGACGTACTACATCATCGCCTTCGTGATCACGGTGATGTATCTACCCTCGCTGTTTCTTCCTTTTGGTATTCCGATGCTGATATTCCTGCTACGGAAGGAAGTCCGGGAACACTACAAAATCAACTTCTAAATTCTGAAACGGCAGGGTTGGAGAACGAGCCACCTGACGGCCCTCGAAGTCGCAATTACAGACCGTCAAGCGAAGAAAACTGTCCTCGGCCGAGATCGACATCACGGACTGCGGAAAAGATTGACCGCCAGAATGTGGTTGCTGCGATCGGTGGGCCCGATGGAATTGATAGATTGGTTGATGTATCCAATCTCCGCTCGCCATCGAGATGACTTACTGCGTTTAAAACCAAACCCAACAAACACGCGGTTCTGATCAAACCCGCTACGCTGACCAAAGTCCGTATCGTTCAAATCAAGAAATATCTCGTCCCAGAGAACCAGCGTCACTGGCAATTCAGTGGGCAGCGTTTTTTGAATCCGGAAGAACTGACGAAGTCGCAAACCCGTGTCGTCTCCGGTTTCGACCAAACGTTGCTCGAAACGTGTTCGGGCCGCGACCTTAAACGGCTTCGCTTCCTTGGACCAAGTCCATTGCTGCCAGATTCGATGCTCATCAAAATCGTCACCGTCGTCCAGTGGCGATGTGCGAATCCAGCCATAGCCGGCCCAGATCGACGAATTCTCGTTCAAGCCCCAGCCAATTCCCGGGCGCACAATGCTCTGATTGAACCCATCGGCGTCGTCCAACAAACGCACATGGCCATCAAACCACCACTTCAATTTGCTGTCCGGATTGTTGCCCAGCTTGCCTTGGGAAAACACAGCATTCCACTGCCCCACATCATCGATCGTCTGAGCAACTGAATGCTGCGAACACAAACCGACGAAAACCAAAAGTGCGATAACGCGAATGCGTGAAGGGTGAAACATCCTTGCCCGCCTATGCAAAACAAAAGTACCAAGTCGCTTCCGATGCGTACCTTCAAAATCGGCAAAACAGATTTTGTGGTTTACGCCAACCGGTTCGTATTCTCGTTCAAACATTGAATCCAGCTGGCGCAACTCCCGCGCGTTCCCTACAACCGGAACGGAGACACACCCAACGCTAGCATCCATCGTCGCGACGTTTCACGCGACGGACAGTCGTGGGCGTCGAAGGCGATTTCGTTACTGCTGGTGTTGGCATTTCGCTGATTTGCTTCTCTGGTGCGTACCTGCTAAATCAATATGGAATAAAGCGGTCGAGAATTAATATCAAAGCAACTAATGCAACTGGAGCAAGAGCAAGGATCTGCGAAACGCACCATCGCGAGTGGCACGAGGTAATTTTATGAACGTCCATTCATTTCGTCTATCTTTCAGCCTGCGGTCGCTGTTGGTTCTAGTGTCAGTGGCAGCCGTTTTGACAGTGCCTACCTATCGGTATGCAGTCGACCTCTACGAACGGGGGAATACGTCAAAGCCAGTAACAATTCACTTGCCCACCCTTTCGACCAAAACACTTGGCCTGCAAGTTCCCGCTGGAGGAACAGTGGTCTTGGACGAGATCAATCTTCGCCCTGACGGTTCCAAACTAAACGAAAACAAAGTAACCCAGCAATTGCTCGAGGCCCTTTTGAAGGAGCTTCCAGCCAAAGAGGCAGTTCAAGAATAAAAAAACGCCGCATTGAAAGGGCGCGTGCGCACATTTGGAAAACTGCAGCTGAAATCCCCAATTCTCGAATAGTCCTGTCCATCCGTTACACCTGCAAACGCAAATCAACCGCTCCGAAGATTTAGCAAACGACACCTCGCTGTAGGCTTCCAAGCCGAGCTGTGGGAGTCGATGCCTAAGATCGCTGAAGCGGAACGGACGATCTCGCTAGAGGTCATTTCAAAACCCGGTTGAACCTGAAACTCCAATCAGATTCCCGTTTTCAGTTCATCTTCAGTTCAATCAACACGCGACTCATTTTACCAGTGCTAGGAATGTAGAATTCGTACTCTGTAACAAACGCGGTTCCAGAGGGGCCGTAGTTGTCGTGCTGTGTGCCGTTAATTCAACAAACAATTTCGAGGCCGGATTGTGTGATCAGTTTGGATTTCGTTTTGTTCCAATTTAGCAAATCGAAATCGGAACCGTCAGGCAGATCGCTGCGTTTCGCCGCTGCCGCGCTAGCATGACTCAAAAACGCGGCAACACTGTCAGCATTGCCGGGTTCGGCCTGGAGTAACCACGTCGCGGTCTCCAAACAGTTTGCGATGTTGTCCAATTCATGCTGCACGCTGTCGAAGATTGGTGCAGTAATGCATCCAACCAAGCCAAGTGCGAACAGGATTGCAGTAATTATCGATCGTCCCATGGTTCCCCAGTCACAACGTCCGCGATCAACTATCCAGAACCGGCGATCATCCATTTCAAAAACACTCGCAATTCCGGCTTTGCGTGCATCACATTGCTGTCCGGTTGTTATTGCAATTGAGCCTAGGTCGTCTTGTTGCTTGGCGAACTCTTTGCATCACACATTTACAACACGCGTTTTTGGAATCGTGTCGTGCCATCCGACCACTCTGTTTGAATCACCAAACAGGAAGGAGAATGCCTCAAAGGGAATAAACCGACAAGCTGAACGACCTAAGATCTGGCCAAACGAAGGCCGACCACCTTTCTCATCAACGACTTTGGTTCCAGTCACAAATTTTCCGGGCGTTCTCTGGAAGCACGCCTCAAAAAACACAAAGTAGCCAAACACAACAACCAAACCTAAGACAAATCCAATAATATCGGTCCATCGCGGATCTTCATGGGTTTAGTTTGAGTCCTCCGCAGTAAAAGAAGA
>CAZDZX010000022.1:13252-23006 GCA_964510005.1 uncultured Pirellulaceae bacterium | reverse complement strand
TGACCGTGTGCTGTGTTGTCTACGCCGTTTCGATCGTGAAGCCTAGTTTGGCTCCGACGATCGGTTCAATCTTGGACTTTGATGTGTCCTTCAACGGTGGCGGGTCGCAGACCGCCGCTACGGCTAATCTTGACTATGCTCAACGTGTGATGCCGATTGCGCACACCGACGTCGTGGAAATGGCGATCTACTATGATGTCGATCCCTTTGAAGAGACGTGGCTGTTGCAAACGGTGCGGCAAGCCGTGCTGGCGCCGCTGCCGCGGATGTATAAAGAGATGAAGGACTCGACCGGTGAACGTTACTACTACAACACGTTTACTGACGAAAGCCAGCGTGACCATCCGCTGGATGAGTACTTCCGCCAGCGTATCGCTGTGGAGCGTGAAGAAGTCGCCAGCGCTGATGAAGCCTGGGAGGTATTCTTCTGGCAGGTGTTCTTCTCCGATGATGGGACGCCTTATTTTCATAACTTTGCCACCGGTGAGTTATTCCTTGAGGCGCCCGACGGGATGTCGCACCAACAAGTCCGTGAGCAGATACGAATTGACGCGCAAAGCCGAGTTGTTGATTTGCTTAGCAAGCCAAAACGTGCTGCGGATCTTTCATCGATGATTGCCAAGAACGAATTGCGTCCGGGGTTCTGATAAACCGGATGATGAGCCGGCGTAGGCCAGACACATTGGGGTTGGTCCGCGCTGAAGTCGTTGGCTCAGAATGTGACGGGGTTATTTCCGGTTGCTCGTCCTACGACCGCTGTTTTGACTTCCGCTGCTCCGGCCTGCAGCAGCGTTTTTGCCATTTCGTTCAAAGTGGCTCCTGAGGTCATCACGTCATCCACAATTAGAACGTGCGCATCGGCGACATTCGTCAATGGTTTGAGGGCGAAAGAATCTTTGACGTTTTTGAAGCGATTGTTGCCGGTCAATTTCCCCTGCTTCTTGGTTAGCCTTCGACAGCGAACTAAATTGCGAACTTTCGGTTGGGACAAGCTGGAGACTCCTTCGGCGATGACGTGGGCCGCGTGAAAGCCTCGTTTTAGCAGGCGCCGCCAGTGAATCGGCACTGGAACTAGGATGTCTACGTTTTCGAGAACGCCGGAGTGAAGCAAGCGGGATCCTAGCAATCGTCCCAGATGAAACCCCAGAGGTTCATCCATGTCACGCTTCATCTGAAGAATCATCTGCTTGAGAAGCCCGCTGTAACTTCCCATGGCGATGTTGCAAGCAAAGTGAAATTTTTGATCGAAGCACAAAGCACAGCGATCCCCAAATGTTCTCGGGCGGTTGATGAAGCTCCCGCACGTCGGGCAACCGGCGACGGACGCCCTCGGGAGTTGCTTCCAGCAGCTTAAGCAGAACTGGTCCCGGAAATTTTCCTCGACGTGGTTGGATTGTATTTCGATGCGGGACTCACAGCCAAGGCACGTCGTTGGAAATGCCAGCGACATCAGAGTTTGGGCTGCGAGCTTTGGAATCACTTCAATTCCCTTGCCAAAAATAAATACGGATCGATACGCGGGTCTCAGATTTACGGGGTCGTGGGGCGCAAACCCATTAGATGCGATCCGAGCGGCCGCGAACAGTATGTTTTGCTAGCATTCAACTGGGCTGCGCCCATTGGCAGACGCTTCCTAGAATTGGGCTCAACCCAACCGCATGGATGCGAATAGTGACAATTCTGGATCGATATCTTCTGTTTCTCTTTCTGCGGATTTTTCTGATCTGCTTTGTCAGCTTTGTGGGTTTGTTCGTCGTCATTCATCTGTTCAGCAATCTAGACGAACTGGCAGCGTTAGCGGAACCCTCAGGTGGTTGGCCAAACTTGCTGATCGATTTTTACCTTCCTCGAATCGCAGAACTGTTCGATAAAACGGCGGCTCTGTTGGTTCTGGTCAGTTCCATATTTGCCATCAACATGATGCAGCGGCGGCACGAGCTATTGGCCGTTGAAGCTGGCGGCGTGACTCCGATGCGAGCGCTGCGTTCGCTGTTTCTGATGGCCGTCGTGATTATCGGGCTCACGGTATGGAATCGCGAAGTCGTGATTCCACAATTGAAAGAGAGACTGGTGCGAACGCCTCAAAACTGGCTGGATAAGGGCACGGTCGATATGGCGGTGCAGATGGATCCCATCACGGGTGTCCGAATTCGAGGTCGTGAAATCGATCTGACAGAAAGCAAAATCGTTCAACCTAAAGTTCAGCTTCCCTCGCATCTCAGCAGTGGGCATCCCAGAATCGAATCCGCCGATGGATTTTTTGAGAACGCAAATGAGCTGCATCCGGCCGGCATTCGGCTAGTCGGTGTCACCGAACCCTCACCCAAGCTGCGACTGGCTTCGGCGGTGATTGGGGAAACTCCATTGGTTTACTACCCTTCGGATCAACCATGGTTGCAACAGGATGAAGCGTTTATTGCGACTTCGGTCACGATGGACGAAGCTGCGTTTGGGACCCGATTGGCTCAATACCAAACGATTCCGGAGATCATGGCCGCAGTTCGCAAACCTCAGAAATGGTTTGGTAACAACCAGAGAGTCAGTTTGCACGTTCGCATCGTCCAGCCAATTTTGGACCTAGTATTGCTGCTGTTGGGTTTGCCGTTGGCCGTGTCCAATGCAGACCGAAATATCTTCGTGGCCGCGGGCGTCAGTTTTCTGGTGATCGGCAGCGTGACATTGGTGTCGATGACCTGCCAAGCATTGGGTGTCTATAACATTGTGCGCCCCGCTGCGCTGGCCGCATGGCTGCCTGTGATCGTGTTTGTGCCCCTCGCTGTCGTGTCGCTGGGTCGGCTTCGCTAACACCCAATCAATGATTGCACCTGAAAGCGAACCCTAATGCATCAGTTGCTTTGATCCAGATTCAAATACTGCTGCATCTGTTCGAAAACCTCAATCGTTGAGGCGGCACAAAACTGAGGCTTGAACAAGTCGACTTCGTTACCTGCAAATGTTTTGGCCAAACCGCCGGCTTCCGAAAGAATCAACAGTCCGGCAGCCACGTCCCAGCAATTGAGACTGGCGGCCCAGTAGGCGTCCGATCGACCGCAGGCGACAAAGCAAAGATTTAGAGCCGCGGAACCCAATCGGCGGATGCTTCCCGCATTGCCGAGTACTCGCAGGAAGCGTTCGACTTCCGGATGATCGCGATTGGCGCTGCTAGAAAAACTACAAACCACGAGCGCTTTGTACAGGTCGGTGCAACCGCTGGGTTCGATGCGCTGGTCGTTTAAATAGGCCCCCTCCCCTGCGGCCGCCCAAAACATTTCACCAATGACCGGATCGTAGACAACACCGACCAGCGTTTCGTTGCCCTTTCTCAAAGCGATTGAAACAGAAAAAGAATTGAGTTGATGAACGTAGTTGACGGTGCCATCAAGCGGATCGACGATCCAGCAATATTCGTCGGGCGCAACATCCAGCAACTTTTCTTCCGACTCCTCGCCTAGAAAGCGATGTTCGGGAAACTTTCCCAGCAAGTGTTCTTGAATGGCTTTTTGGGATGCAAAATCGGCTTCAGTGACCAAATCTCGAGGTTGTTTTTCCCGGACTTCGACTTTCCCCATGCGGGAGATTAACTCTTTTCCCCCAAGTTTTGCGGCTTTAATGGCCTCGTCCTTAAAGGATTGTAGATTTGCATTAGTAAAATTTATGGTCATGGGGAGCTTAAAAAAGTTCGGTCTAGCGGAGGGTTTTAACTTGTGTGACAAGATGTTGAATGTTAAGATTTATGAATCATATGGGAACGGGCTATTTTCATTTCGGCCTCTTTTCTGTTCCGGCCCTGCCGCGTTGCTTGCAATCGGCGGGGTTTTTTCGTGCGCATTTTTTACCACAGATCGTGGTTGAGTTAGTGATTTGAAGAACCGTTCGAATAAAAAGGTCGTGATCGTCGGTGCGGGTTTGGTGGGTTCCTTGCTGGGAGTAATGCTGGGGCAGCGCGGTTATCACATCGATCTATTTGAACGCCGCAGTGATGGTCGCAAAGTCGACGGGGATTCAGGGCGGTCGATCAATCTAGCGCTGTCGTCACGAGGGATCTACGCACTCCAGAAAGCGGGCCTCTACGAGGAAGTGCAGCCGTTGCTGATTCCCATGAAAGGCCGGATGCTGCACCCTCTAAACGAGCCATTGCGTTTTTCGCCCTACGGCCAGCGTGCTCACGAAATTGTTTACTCGGTGCCCCGTGATGCGTTGAATCGTTTGATGGCGGACAAAGCTGTTGCCGCTCCTGATGTCAATGTTCGTTTCGAGCAGAAGTGTTCGGCGGTTGATTTTGAAAACCGAGTTGCAACGTTTGAGTCGGCCGACGGTTCGGTCTCACAGCATTCATTTGAGTTACTGATTGGCTCTGATGGAGCCGGATCGAGAGTGCGTCGGGAACTGGTGAAAGCCTCCGGCGGAGAGAGCCGTTCGGTTTATCTGGAGCACGACTACAAGGAATTGGAGATCCCGGCTGCCCAAGATGGTGTGTGGGAGATTGAAAAGGAGGCCTTGCATATTTGGCCTCGCGGGCGGTTCATGTTGATCGCATTGCCGAATCCCGGCGGCAGTTTCACGGTGACGTTGTTTTTGCCGAAAACAGGAGAGCTGAGTTTTGAGTCGTTGCAGAAACGGGAGGACGTGGTTGCCTTTTTCAATCAGTACTTTCCCACGGCCATGAAACTGATGCCTGATTTGGTGAGAGATTTTTTCGATCATGAAACCGGGCGGTTGGGAACGGTTCGTTGTTCGCCGTTTCATTTTGAGGATCGGGGTTTGATTGTGGGTGACGCCGCGCATGCGATTGTGCCCTTTCATGGCCAAGGCATGAATTCGGGTTTCGAGGACTGCAGCGAACTGATTCGTCTGCTGGACGTCCATGACGAAAACTGGGGAAAAGTCCTGCCGGCATTCACGGAGATCCGAAAACCTAACGCCGATGCGATCGCGGATATGGCGATCGAGAATCATGAGATGATGCAGAAGGGAGTCACCGATCCCAAGTACCATTTGAAGAAAGAGCTGGGTTTCGAATTGGAGCGTCGTTATCCAGACCTGTTCATCCCGCGCTATTCGCGGGTGATGTTTCATACCACGCCCTACGCTCAAGCCATGCAGTTGGGGCAGATTCAACGCAATATTCTTGATGACCTGACTCGGGATATCGATTCCATGGACGAAGTCGATTTTGAGCTGGCCGCGAGTTTGATTGAGCAGCGATTGGTGAAGATCGCGGGTGCGAGAGTTTCGTCATGAACTGAGGCGGGCGTGTGATGACAGGAAACCCAGCGTGTCGAACTCATGTCGCTCCCGCGGGGCCAATGTGCTCTCGTCCAGTCGCTTACTGAGTTTCTGGGCCTCGGAAAAAGAATCCCAATTCGCGACGAACATTGGCTGGCAATGGAGGCAAGTCGGTGCGGGGGATCAGGAAGGACGAAATGTTAAACAGATCCAAGAAGACTCGGTTCTGGTTGGTGGTCGCGCTCAAGTAGTCCTGTCCGGATGAACCTCCAGTGCCGATTTTGGTTCCCAGCATCCGCTGGACCATCACCATGTGCCGTTGTCGCCATTGAGTGAACAGTCCGTCCACATCTGCCAACAGGGTGAGCAGTCGAAACGCCGTGTACAGCATCGGTTCATCGCGATAGAGGTGGATGAATAGGGCGGCCAATAGGGCTGAATGGGAGAGTCGAAACTCTCCTTGGGCTCGGCGGCATTCGAATTTGTCTTTGTCCAGCAACGATTCGAAACGCTCACGAGTTTTCTGGAGGTCTTCGAGTTGAGACTCCTTTTCCCGATCGGTCAGCGTTCGGTTGCCGCGAATGATCTCTTCATCGGATTTCATCATCCGCTCAACGGCGTCCCGATAAATTTTCCAGAACGTGAATCCTTCAAACCGATCAAACGGGCCGCGGGTCAACCAGCGGTCCACCAGTTCTAGAAGATTGATTCGCTCTTCGACGTCCTGCAGAAGTTCCTGATCGGAATAGGAAAGTCGCGTTCTGAAAAACTCGCAATCTGCTGCGATGCGGTTCTCCTGACGAATCCCCATCAGGATTTCGATCTTTTTGAACATGATGCTTTGAAAGCCCGAAGCCGGTACCAGCAAATCACGGAACTCAAGGAAGTCCAAAGGTGTGATGGTCTCAATGACTTCGATCTGCTCGATCAGAATCCGCTGGACTTTCGTGATGCGGGCCAGCATGTGCAACACGCGACCGATCTTCTTATCCTCGACGACCGGGTCATCAAGAATTTCAATGATCGCTTCCAGTTCATGAACAATCTGCTTGAACCATAACTCATACGTTTGATGAGTGATGATGAACAGCATCTCGTCATGCGCTGGACGTCCATGTTTTTCGCTTTCGAGTTCCTGGGCATCAAGGATTTTGTCCAGATGGAGGTACTCGCGATAGTAAATGGAACCGGGCTTGGTCATCGGCGGTATCAGAAAAAACAGCAACGGGGCAAACGGCCCGCAGAATCGTCGATTTGACGCCCTGCGGTCGTGCACAAAGTTTCGACTTATCGGCCTGGAATGGCAACCGTGTCTGGCACATAGTCCGGCTCATCGTAGGATTTCGGCCCCAAAACGACCTCAGACTTAATGTAATCTTCCCACTTTATTCTTTTTCCGGTGTAGGCTGCATCTCGGCCCATCAACGCCATCAGCGTGCTGTTGGTCATGTAGGCTCCGTTATTGATTGGGATTCCAGCACGAATGCTCTTCACCAATTCGTCCTGCTCGTTGACGTACATGCTGCGCTTTCCGGCTTTGATTTTCACTTCACCTTCGGCGGTAGAGATCGTCCGGGACAGAATTCCCGCGATACCATCGGTGCCGTAAACGTGATCGTTGGTCTGGTTGAAGCAACCATCCATTTGGCGACAGTGACAGAACGCTTTCCGACCATCTTCCCATTCATAAACGGTGGTGAAGTGATCGTAGACATTGCCCCATTTTTCTTCGGTGCGTGCCAGTCTGCCGCCGACGCCGTAACAGGCGACCGGAGGAACGTCACCGTAGGCCCACAGGGCTTTGTCGATCGAGTGAATGTGCTGTTCCGCAATGTGGTCTCCGCTCAACCAATTGTAGTAAATCCAGTTTCGCAATTGGTTTTCCATCGGCGACCAGACTTGATCGGGTTTGGGAGTCCGATACCAAAGCGTTCCCGTTAGGTAATTGGCTTCGATAGCTCGAATGTCTCCAATGGCGCCTTCTTCAAGTCGGCTCATCATCTCGTTGATGCTGGTGTCGTATCGCCAGCACAAACCGGACACCACGCTTTGGCCGTTGGCTTCGGCTTTTTCGCAAGCCGCCAGCACGCGGAGTGCGCCGGGAACGTCAACCGCCACAGGCTTCTCGCAGAAGACGTGTTTGCCGGCGTTGACCGCGGCTTCCATTTGGGCCGGGCGAAAGTGGGGTGGTGTCGCCAGAACAATAATGTCGACGTCCGTTTTGACGATCTCTTCGTGGCAATTGACACCGGTGAAGATATGGTCGTCCGCGACATCGTAGTTGTCTTTGTCGTCGGTTTGCAGAATGTCGCTTGTCAATTTGATTCGATCGGGGAAAGCATCGGCCAAAGCGGTGATCTTGGATCGCGAATCGGCTTGGATAATGTTCCGAACCGCACCGGTGCCACGGCCTCCGCAGCCAATCAAGCCGATTTTCAGGGCGTCATCATCGCTGTTGTGAAACCCAAGGGCCGGTCGGGTGAACATTCCCAGCGTCGCCGCGCCTGCGGTCAATGACGTGGTGCGGGACAGGAATTTTCTACGCGATGGAGTGTTCTGCTGGTCGTTCATTAATTCTCTGCGATAATAATAAGGACAATGGTATTAGTTTGACTCGTCACACGCTCAGATACAAGACACGGAAATTTGACCACTGAGTAAATATATGGAACATTCTGCCTCGATTGATCAGGCTTTTCGCGCTCCCGTTTCGGTTGCACGATCGGTGAACGAGACGTTCCGCAAGCAGATTTCTGCTGAATCCGTGTTGATCATTGAACCTGTGGTGCGGGAGGGTTGGTTTCATCGTTTGGCTCGAATTTTCCTCTCAAAACGGACTCTGCGACTGCGAGGCTTGTTTGAAGCTGACATTGTGGTTCGACCGGGTTGGCTTTCTTTTGACGATTGGCGCTGCAACTCAAGTGCACGATGGTGGCCGGCGAATGACTGCACCCTCGCGATTTTGAGTCTGCACGGAGATCAGGCGACCCATCTGTTGAGGATTCGCAGCAAGCTTCCGTTTTTGCATCCCTTTGTTCCGATCCATCTTGAAATCCAATTGGATGGCGAGGTGGTGTACGCCGAAGGTAAGTACGCGAGTCACGATCAACCCCACTAGCTATTTCAGTTTGCGAATGTATTTGATAAACCGTTTCTCGAGCTGCTTTCTGTCGCCGAAATGTTTCTCGAATTCTGTCAGTCGCTCTTCGTTCGAAAAGGAACGACAAAGCGGTTGTGCTGCGGAGGATTCCAAATAGGAAGCCAGTTTGTCGGGCATGGCTTTGGAGAGGAAGTGGACCAGTGCCCAGGACTCGGCGTAGGCTTGCAAGACACCTGGACCGCTGAACCGTTGGTCGTTGGCGACAAGAGATTCAATTGAATTTACGGGGCGGCTCTTGGCCAGATAACCTCTAAAGCATTCAAGGCGACCATGATGGGTTTGTCCGGGGCGACTCCAGCCTTTTCGGTTGGGGGCTTCGAAGTAAATGGCCAACCCTTCGTTGATCCATAGCGGGCGGTCGGCCATCCGGGTTTGCAGGCCTCGGTTATGCATCAACTGGTGGGTGGCTTCGTGAACGACGGTGGCGACCATTGGAATCGCTTCTTTGCGAGAAAGGATTTCCCGAAGCTTGCGTTTGGCCCCGTTGCCATCACCCAAATCAAAAGTCAGATCGTACATGATGACCCGATTCGACATTTGATTGTAAAACGCAGGCGCGTCACCCAAGTCAGCCTGTAGTTTCTGCTTGAAGATATACCGCTCATATTCTGGCTTTGAGCCAAACACGATGGCAACTAGCGGATACTGAGGTTCCTTTGGTTCGAGTTTGAGAAGCTTTTTGGAGAAAGTCCCGTAGGCCTTGTAGAGTTTTTTCTCGTAGAGCGTCGAAATCCATTTCGCGTAGTCGTCTTCGGTTTGATAGGCGATGACGTAATGCTGCGTCTGTTTGATTTTGAAATCTCCGGGCAACTCCTTGAGCAGGTTGGCGGCAATTTCATCGGCCGTTAACGGAACTGTAGGGATTTCCGATTCGAGCTTCGATTTGATCTGGTCGGCAGCGAGAATGAGCAGTTCACCGCCGCGTTTCTGAAAGAGCATGCTTTGATCTTGAGCCTCAAGCAGAATTTCGCCTTCGAGGGTTCGTTCTTGGCTTCCTTCGAGGATTACGACGGTGTCAGCGAACAGGTGAGCGGGCAGCACCCAGCAAAGAAACAGGGTGGCCCAAATGTGCATGTTCCGAAAAATCATGTCGAATCCGTTTGCTCCTACGATGTAGTTTTTGCATCGTCAAAGATTCTGCCCCTGCTGTTGCATAATATCATCGACGCTTGATTTCGCCAAGTATTTCCAAGTTTTAGCGTCGGTGCGAAACACAAAAGGGGGAAAAGTTTGGGAGCAATGTGGTGTAGTGGACAGTCACCAGCAGTTTAGACGATCGAGGGAGCGACCCATCAAGGCACCTCAAGCAAGAAGCTTGGGGCGTCTCGCTGATGCTTGGGTCGTCTCGCTGATGCTTAGGCAGTCCCG
>CAZDZX010000022.1:0-13152 GCA_964510005.1 uncultured Pirellulaceae bacterium | reverse complement strand
CGTCTCGCTGATGCTTGGGTCGTCTCGCTGATGCTTAGGCAGTCCCGCTAACGCTGATGCTTAACCTGTCTCGCTGGATCCATCGGAAGCCACTTTCCATTTCAACGCTCGTTGGAGAGGTTCGATGCGAAGTACAACTTCGCCGTCTTGGAAGATGCGGACCGTCCCGCTGGACTGACTCACAACGACAGCGATGGCTTTGGTGTTTTTGCTGATCGCCGCTCCGGCGAAGTGCCTTGAGCCCAGCCCTTTGGTCATCGTGACTTCCACCGGAGCGGTGTCGATGATCCGGGCGGTGGCTTCGATGGTGCCATCCGCTGAGACGACAAACATGCCGTCCAGTTGGGCGATCTCTTTGAGTCCCTCTCGGGTTCGACTGTCGTGCAGACTTCGCTCTTTGCGAGAGTAACCCTTAACAAAGTCAAACCCACCAGGGCGGCTTTGTTCGAGCACCTTACGATGGTCTCCAACCACGAACATGGTGCCAACAGGTTTGGCTTCACGTCCTTCGCGACCAATGACGACCGCCAAATCGACGACGGCTTTGAGAGTTTCAAGGGGGACTTTGGTTTTGAGTTGCCGGAGGTCGCGTGATGTTAGGCGGCCCAGTTTCTCGGTCAGGCTGAGCAAGGTGACGGTATCGATCGAGTCGCTGTCCGCGTCTTGGCTGCTGAACAGGGCCACTATTTTTGAACCGCTATCGATCAGGCTTTCGGCAACACTGGCCAAAACGGCTTGAGGGAGCTGGTCGCGACCACTGATCAACGTGGATTCCAACAGGATCGCTTTGATGCCCGCTTCGATGGCAGACTGATGCACTTCTTCGGTGTGGGTGGCGACGACGAGGGCTTTGACGGTGTTGGTTTTTTTGGCCAGCCGAGACCAATTGACCGGTTTTTGGGTCAGCACAACCAAGGCTTCGGCATCGGTCGATTTGTAGAGCTTGGTCGCCGAATCAAGGAAGGCAAAAAACTGCTTTTCTTCCTTCACGACAAATACCCTTCGAAACCATCCCAGTTGATGAACTCATTGAGAACACAGGATAGCATTGTTAAAGCCAGTCTTTCAACGGGGCGACCGAAGTTTACACAGTTCATTACCGAACTTTGTTGGAGCTTCCGTCGGCCAGTCGCTCACTGTTGGACACATCGGTTTGCAGAGGAGCGGTTGTCGAGCCAGAATTCTGGTTTACAAATTCTCGCCACGCGACGACGTCGGGGCCAAATTCACGGTTTCCGGTGACTTTTGCAAGGGATTCGGTGGCACCGATTTGCAACGCCGGATTTCGATCTTTGAGCGCGATTGCCAGTGCACGTACGGTCATGGGGTCGCGAAAATCTCCCAAAGCCCGGGTGGCGGCCAGCCGGACATCAATTTCAGAATCGTTGGCCAGCATCTCTTGGAGCTGGAACATGGCATCCTGTGAGCCGATTCTTCCAAGCGATTTCGTTGTCGCCAGTCGGATGTCGATGGATGGATCTGTGGAAGCAATCGTTAAGGTTTCTATCCGCTTGGGGCTGTTGAGCGATGTGATTAGATCCAAGGCGTGGAGCCTGAGCAGCAATACAGGGCTGCGTAGGATTACATCGGAGAGTTGGGTGGCGACTTCCTGTTGCTGGTCGATGGATCCGTTGATCACGGCAGCGACCGAGTTTGTCATGCGGTCTTTACGGGCGAACAGGGTGTCGGCAATTTTTTCTTCTTCAGCCCACTGTTGACGGACCCATGGCGCATATTTTCCGGTTCGCCAGAACATGCCTTCGGCGCATCCTGAAAGAATCAGTATCGCAAGAAGGGCCAAAATCGACAGTTTTCGAATCGTGGGCATCCGTGGATCGCGTTTCGTGATGGGAATTCAGCCGGACACTAGCAGATCCCTGCCCTCAGGGAAATGTCATCACCGGATGGGTGATAGCAGTTCGGAAAAACGGCTCGAATGCCGAGGCGACAATAAAAAAAGCCACCGCTGAAAGCGGTGGCTTGTTGGGTGAGCGGAGGGCGGATGTAAGGGGGCGCCTTCGGTTTGGCTCTGATTTCGACTTAGCCCTGAGATTCGATCTTCTGGGCAACTTCTGGTGTGACTTTTCGGTCCTTCCGGTCTTCGTCGTAGTACTTGCCACCGTTTCCGCTGCCATAGCCGTAACCGTAGCCGTAGCCATATCCGTAGCCGTTGTACGAGTATCCGGCTCGGTAGGCACCGTAGGTGTACTGGCTGCCGTATCCCGACTGCTGTCCAACTCCGTTGACGACCAATCCAAGCGTGGTGGCACCGATGTTGCGAAGCATCTCGGTGGCACGCTCTGCACTGATGCGAACGTTTTTCTTGATCCGCATACAGATGACAACGCCATCCACACGGGCTGCGATTGGACATGCGTCCGTCACCGCCAGTAGTGGTGGAGTGTCAATGATCACGAAGTCGTACTCGACCCGCATCTGATCGATCAGTTCTTTAACAGCCGGCGAAGACGCCAGTTCGGCTGGGTTTTGTGGTTTTGATCCACAAGGCATCAAAGAGAGTCCTTCGATTTCAGCGACTTCGAAGACACAATCACGCCAGTGGGATTGACCGCCAAGCACTGAGGCAAATCCTTCTTTTGACGTGACGCCAAATGTTGAGTGCTGCCGTGGACGTCTCATGTCACCATCGACCAGCAAAACCCGTTTTCCAGATTGAGCAATGGAGACGGCCAAGTTCGACGAAAGCGTCGACTTACCGTCACCAGGCGTCGGACTGGTGACTTGGATGACTTGATGTTGCTTGCCTTGCGTGTTGAAGAACAGGGCTGTTCGCACCGCCCGGAAAGCCTCAGAGACTTGGGACTTGGGACGATGGTAAGAGCAAACAATGGGTTCAATCGCTGATCCTTCAACCAAGTATCGCTTGCTCTGTCCGATGACGGGAACGTGTCCGATCAGCGGAATGCTAAGCTGCTTGATGATTTCAGATGGATTGTGGAATGTCTTGTCAGCCAATTCGACAAGGCAACCGACACCGAATCCAAGCAATGAACCAAGGATTCCGCCGAGTCCCAGAAGAATCGGAAGGTCCGGCCAGATCGGTTCGCCGATACGGGCGTCGGCCAGAACATCAAAGCGATAGCCTTCTGATAAGTTAGGGTCGTTTTCTGCTCTGGGGTTCAGCTCCAGAAACTTCTGGTTCGCCAAGCGAAGCGTCTCGCGAATGATTTTGAGTTCATCATTCTTTGAATTCATGCGGCTTCGGATCGTGGACAGTCGCATCGCTTCGGTGTTATTTCGTTCAAAGCTGATTTGATTTTCTTCAATAGCTCTGGAAATGTCTTCAATGCTGCGTTCGATCTGGCTTTGGTAACGTCGGAGGATTTCTTCATCGGGAAGGTTGATTCTTCCAGCATTGAATTCCGCGACGTCTTTTTCAGCTCGAGCGAGTTGATCTTCCAAAAACTGGACTTGAGATTTGACAGTGTCCGCTTGCGGGTGACCTATGCCAACCCGTTTAATGGTGTTGTTATATTGCGCTTTCGCAGTTAGCAGATCACTTTCGATTCTCGCGACTAGGGCGCTGCCGTCAGATCCCAATGCTTCTTCGAGAGGGACAGCGCGGTTGTTACGAAGTTGCCAAACTCGTTCTGCAATTCGACCATAGTCGATCGCTTCACGGTTTTTGTTTCGTTCGTCTTGCAATTCTCTCAATTGGTTTGTGCCAGCCAAAATCTGGTTGCTGTTTTCAACAACGAGACGTTCGTAAATCGAACCGCCTCCTTGCATTGGCAGAGCGTTGTACTGCTCTTCTAATTCTTCGATTTCTGCTTGGACGACTTTGTAGTTCCGGTCAAAAGTGTTGATGTAGTGCTGGAGTGACTTTTTGAATTCAGACTTTCGGAACTGGTACTTGCGATCCAAATGGGTTGAGTAAGTGCTTACCAGTTTGTTAACAATGTACTCGGTGTCGCTGCTGTCAGGACCCTTGAACACGATACTGTAGATGTAAGGAGCATCTCGATCCGATGTAACGGACAAGTTGTCTAGGATTTCATCAACGATTTCGTCTTCTGCAATTCCATCAAATGTTTTGAGGTTATGCAGTTCCTCCGAAGTGATACAGTTGCGAACCATCAATCGCTGACCGATCAGTTTCTCGTGAGCAACGTCTTCCTGAACAGTTGGAGCAAAACTTTGACTCTGATTGCTGTTCACGATCGGCTTTTGCTTGGGCTCAATCGAGATCACCGCTGAGCTCTCAAAGATCGTTTCACTTTTGGAGTAAATCAAGACTCCAATCGTGAGGCCTGTGATCAGGCCAAGGAAAACCAGCCACTTGCGCCGGTTAAGAACTCCCAGCAAGTCAAACGATGCGTCCTCGTCTTCCGACTGAAAAACGACAGGCGGCATCCCTGGCATGGGTCCGCCCATTGGACCTCTATTGACGTGACCGACTTGATTGTGTGGTTGATGGTCCACGATAGCGTCCTCCCGAAATCAGCAATGCAGATTTAGTGGATAAGAAGAAAACATGATGCGAGTAAAATGAACGGGGTTAGAAATGAGTCTCTTTCCCGCACTCCACTATATCAAAGCCTATCGAACGCTCAAGAAATCAAATTTGGTAGTTTCTGAAAAATCGGGCCTGAGAAGTGGCGAGTTGGCAGAATTTGAGGCGTGAATTCCGGTTGTAACGCATTTCAAAAGTGTCTGAGAAATCCTCGCGTTAAAGCTTTACGATTGTATGCTTTTTGCTTGCGATAGAACCTTTACTGCTGAATTTTGGTTATCTGCTAAAGAATTGGCTTTGTACCCCTCTAGGTACTCGATCAACGTCTCTGGAATTGCTAAATTTCGAAGATGACTACTCCCATGATGAAACAGTACCACGAGGCTAAGAAGGCCTGTGGCGATGCCCTGCTTTTCTTCCGTATGGGAGACTTCTACGAACTCTTTCATGACGACGCCAAAGTGGCTGCAAAGGCACTTGGCCTCACACTGACCAGTCGTGATAAATCCAATACAGTTCCGATGGCAGGTTTTCCTCACCATCAGCTAGACAGTTATTTGGCCAAGCTCATTAAGCAGGGGCAGCGAGTGGCCGTTTGCGAGCAAGTCGAAGACCCCAAGAAGGCCAAAGGGCTCGTCAAGCGAGAGATCACTCAGGTCGTTACGCCGGGCACGATCGTTGATGCTGACCTGCTCGATCCGGCGATCAGCAACTTTCTCTGCGCTGTCTTTCCGGCAGTTCTTCACAATAAGAAACAGCTAAATGACACTGCAGTCGCTTGGGCCGATCTCTCTACCGGCCAGTTCTTTGTCACTTTGCTAGCCAACGAACATGTCGATGACCTCTTAGAGAGGCTTAACCCTTCAGAGATCCTGTTGCCCGAACGGTCCATGGAGACACTTGGGAAACAGTGGTCTCATCTGGATTTCATTTTGACGGACCGCCCCGACTGGGCGTTTTCACTGGAATCCGCCAACAGCATTCTACTGAAACAGCTGGGCGTCAGTACCCTTGAAGGCTTCGGTATCGATGAGTTCGGAGACGCAGGAGTTTGTGCAGCCGGAGCGATCATCGACTACCTGCGCGAAACTCAGAAATCAGCCCTCGAACATTTTGATCACCTGCGACCCTTTCGTACGACCGAATACGTAAAAATTGATCAGGCATCATGGCGCAGCCTTGAAATCAGCCAGACACTTCGTTCCGGCAGCCGCGATGGTTCGCTGCTGGGCGTGATTGATCGCTGCCAGACGCCGATGGGAAGTCGCTTGCTGGGGCAATGGATTGCGGCCCCGCTGATCGATCGGAAAGAAATTGGCCGACGTCACGACGCGGTAAACGAGATCCTTGAAAGCCAAACCGTTCGTTCGCAAATCCGCGAGTCGCTCAAGGGGATCCACGACTTGCAGCGCTTGATCGCGAAAGTCGCCACCGGTCGAGTCTCTCCGCGGGATCTCAAAAGTATCTCCCGAACGCTGTTGCAGTTACCTGATGTTAAAGAGCAACTGCAATCCTGCCAAAGCGATCTGCTCAAGGGGCTTTGCGATGAATTGGATCCCTGTTTCGAACTATGTGAAGAACTGAATCGAGCGTTGGCCGATGCCTGTCCGCCGCACACGCGCGATGGAAACTTTATCCAAGAAGGATACGACCAGAACCTTGACCGTTTGCGTGAGCTGTCAGCCGGCGGCAAGCAATGGATTGCCAACTACCAGCAAGAGATCTGCGAAACGACCGGAATCCCTAGCCTGAAAGTTGGCTTCAATAAAGTTTTCGGATACTACGTCGAAGTCACGCACACGCATCGCGACAAAGTCCCCGAGGGCTTTATCCGGAAACAGACTTTGAAGAACGCCGAGCGTTTCATCACGCCGGAACTTAAAGAGTACGAAGAAAAAGTCCTTACCGCTGACGAGCAAGCCACCACCGCGGAGCTTGAACTTTTCGAAGGGCTCAAAGAATTTGCCCGCTCTCATATTTCGCGTCTGAAAAACAATGCGGCTATGATCGCGACGCTGGATACGCTAACCGGGTTCGCTCAGTTGGCGGCCGAGCAAAATTATTGTCGGCCAGAGATCGTTGACGATTCCATTTTGAACATTGTCGATGGGCGGCATCCGGTTCTCGACATCATGCAACCCTTGGGCGCGTTTGTGCCCAATGGGACATCGGTCGACGAGCACAGTGGGTTCCTCCATTTGATCACCGGTCCCAACATGGCGGGTAAGAGTACCTACATTCGCCAAGTCGCGTTGATCACTCTGTTGGCTCATGTTGGCAGTTTCGTTCCCTGCAGCGCCGCCACGATTGGGATCGTGGATCAGATCTTCGCCCGTGTCGGTGCCAATGACGAACTTTCTCGCGGCCAAAGTACGTTCATGGTCGAGATGACTGAAACGGCTCGGATCCTCAACACCGCCACTTCGCGATCGCTGGTGATTCTGGATGAGATTGGACGCGGCACCAGTACCTACGACGGAGTTTCTCTCGCGTGGGCGATTGTCGAATACCTTCATGATCAAATCGGGTGCCGGACTTTGTTTGCCACGCACTACCATGAACTGACGGCGCTGGAAAATGATTTTGGCGGTGTTGCCAACTACAACGTTTCGGTTCGCGAGTGGGAAGAGAAGATCGTCTTCCTGCACAAAATCGTTCCCGGCAGTGCGGACAAGAGTTACGGAATCCATGTCTCGCGTCTGGCCGGCGTGCCTGCGTGGGTCCATCGGCGTGCTGAACAGATTCTCGGTCGCCTCGAAACCGAAAACGATCTGGAGAAAAGCCGTCAGGCAGTTGCCGCAGGGGCCAATGCATCGCGAAGCGGCGAAGGCGGAATGCAGATGACGTTGTTCCAATCCGAGCATCCGCTGATTGAGAAAATTCGATCGCTGGATCCGAATCATCTGACTCCGATTGCTGCACTGGAAATGCTGCAGCAGTTTAAAGACGAAGCCAAAGAGTAGGCAAAACGAGTCGTGGGGCTTGTCAAAAAAAGGACTTCAGCCAGCCCACAATTCCTTTTGAGCGTTCGGGCGCTTGGGGAGGCTGTAGAGATCGAAACCAAAGTCGATCCGTCTCTCCATTGCAGAATTCAATGAACCGGCCAGTAAAGGTGTGGGGGTTGGGGATTTCACCCGCCGCGTCTCTCACTTCGAAATCAACCGTTTCCCAAAACGTCTGATCCAGAATGGTCGTTTGACTCGCATCATCGAAGGCTAAAACTCTGTATGAGCACCAGAACATGTCTTCGAGCCGAGGCTGGGAAAGTGTGGCCAAGCAGCGGTCGTTCTGAAACAGAAAGAAGATGTCCTCATCAGTGGTGCCTTCGTTCTTTCTTTCAGAGTTGTCGTTCGTCTTTCCTTCAGTAATATCTTCAGAGTTCATGGGGATTCACTGGGGAAAGTGGATGCTGGCGGGCGGTGAAATCCATCGACATGATAAATGGGCAGCGGGAATCGCCTCAAGAGGTGCTACGCGATTTCAAAAAAGACTTGAAAGAGAGTATGATGCATCGATGAGCCGTGAACCTCCGCAGCAACATGAGCCCTTTGAAGTTTCGCGACGTGTCTGGTCCGATCCCACTTGCATGCTGTTGGTGTTCGTCGGATCGAGCGCCGAATTTCCGCTTAACCCGGCCGTTGACTGGTTGTTCTATACCGGGCGCTTGCCCTCCGATCCGCTGGCCCGTTTTTTAGAAACAGTGGCGTGGCTGCGGCGGTTGATCGTGGCCGATGAAGAAATTCGCAATCGTGACGCCAAAAAGCTCAAAAAGTTACACGAGGTCCTCGAACAAAAACGCGGGGACACCATTCCGGCGTTGAGCTATCGGGACGTGCTATGCATGAACATGATCTATTCGATTCGCAGTGTTCCATTGGTCACCGGCAAGGAGCTGGAGCTTTCCGAAAAGGATGCCATGGTGCGCGACTTGAGTTTGACCGGCCAACAGATGGGAATCCAAGACCTGCCGTGGACTTGGGAACAGTTGTGCCAGCAGCGGCGCGAGCGGATTAAGAAGTGGGTTCGAAACGATTACACCTCCAAACTGCTCGATTCCTATCGGCAAGCTCTTGGGCCGTTGAACTATGAAGTTTTGATCTCTGGATTTCCGATGCTGGTCGAAGACGAGATCCTTGAGCGACTGGGCACGGGAAAGCGATGGCTGTCGAGTCCGATGAAGTTGTCGATGGCTCCGCTTTGCCGAACGGGGTTGTGTCACTTGGTGTATCGAATTTTGTTGCCATCAAAAGTTAAATCGACCGTTCTGAATTGGTCAAAAACCACTCAAGCTTGTCCGATGGGCAAGTGAGCGAAATCTGAAAGGCAGCGGAATCGATCCTGCGGACAAGTCAGGCACAGCCTGACGTACTCCAGTTGGCGAGCGAGCTGCCGTGGTTTTTAGCCCAGCGGGCGGCACACCCATTGCCGTTGGCGTAAGCCAACGGTTTCGGGAACGTCGTCTCTTAAGCCCAGCGGGCGACACATCAAGCGAACCGGGCTTGCGAGCCGCTTTCTCAGGTTTTTGTGTCGGCCGCTGGCCTAAAGTAAGTGCCATTGCGCGCTACCCCACAATCAAGCGAATGTTGGAGAAGGCGTCTCTCAATCGATAGATCCTGTAACTGTTGCCAGTCCGGCTACAAAAGCGATACTGGTTCTGAGAAAAACCCCATGCTGGCAAACGCGGTTTGGCAACAAATAGAACCGTCGAATTGTCCGAAAAAACACAATACGCGTTTGCAGTGCGAATTCCCAACCTTGCGCTTTTAAAGTGCGGTCCCATGGAATCCCGTTAAGCCATACAATTCCGGCCTTTAAAGATCGCTTAGAGGCAAACGTCGTTCGTCTTGATAGTGAACTCGTGTAAGAGCAGATATCAGAGAGGCTGACGTGAACCAAGCAACCACCGAGCAAACGTATTCAGAACAAGATCTCAACACCTACGAAGGAATCGCGGATTACTACGACGTGTTGATGACCAACGGTTATTACAACTACGACGAAATCACTCGTGACTTAAACGCACTGTTAGGTTCTCGACAGCGCGTGTTGGAATTGGGCGTCGGAACGGGCTTAGTCGCCGAAGGCCTCCTCCAACAGAATCCGAATCTGTCGCTGACCGGATTGGACAACACGGAATCGATGCTCGCCCAAGCCAAAGAGCGCCTCGGGGCCAAGATTCAGTACGAGCTGCAAGACGTGACCACATTGTCACTGCCGCGAACCTTCGAAGCTTCTTTTTCAGTCGGTGGGTGTTGGTACTTTATTGATCAAGGCGACCGACTTGAGTTCTGCAGTCATATCGATGACCGCGAAACGTGCCAACAGAGCCTGCGCCGCGTGGTGGAGCACTTGGAGCCCGGCGGTGTGTTGTCGTTAGCGCTGCAGGGGACTCATACGGACTACTCGAAGTCCCTGACCGATGAGTTGACCTACTCTCAAACCATCCACAATGAGGGCGATGGTCTGTTCACAAAACAATACACGTTCACAAAACAGAACGATGTCGTGGCGGAGCAATTCTATCGGTATCTGGTCATTTCAGATCAAGAGATTCACAGCTTTTTTAGCGAGCTCGGATGTGAACCGCTGGGTTTAAACCCGACTCGAAAGTTCTTTACCTACCAAAAGCAAAACTAAAAGCGATAGTTCGGTGTCAAAAACAAAACCCTCCATTTACTTCGTTGGCGTTGGCAACATGGGGAACCCCATGGTGGCCAACCTGTTGAAAGCAGGTTTCGCCGTTACCGTCTTTGATGTCGAAAAAGCAAAGGCTGAAAATTTGTTAGCGTTGGGCGCGGCGTGGTCCTCCAGCCTCGCAGCAGGCCTCGAGAACTGTGAGGTCGTGTTGACCTCGCTCCCGGGTCCTTCTCAAGTCACGGACGTGTATTTGGGAGATGCGGGCATTTTGGCCCACGCCAAGCCGGGCACAACGTTTATCGATACATCGACCAGTTCCGTGGAACTTGCCGTTCAAATCGAAGAAGAAGCAAAGCAGCGCAGTCTCGATTTCATCGAAGCCCCGATTACCAACGCGATCGATGGCGCGGCTCGTGGAGAGCTGGCGTTTTTCATCGGAGGGGATCAGGATTGTTTCGCGAAACATCGCCCGATCTTTGACGTGTTGGGCACCGACTTTTTCTACACCGGCAAGCCTGGAAACGGAGCCACGACCAAACTGATCACGAACTTGCTGTGGTTTATCAATGCCGCCGCCATCGGCGAAGGTTTGATGATCGGAGCCAAGGCAGAGATTCCTTTGGAGACCGTTGCCGAAGCCATTCGCTGCAGTGCCGGTAACAGTTGGGTCGCGGAGCACGATATCGATTCGATCTTTGCCGGTCACTACGATCCCAGCTTCAGCCTCGATTTGTGCTGTAAGGATCTGCGTTTGGTCCACGAGATCGCCGACAAGCAAGGGACACCGCTCACGCTAGGATCCGTCGCTCGATCCATGTTCGAGCAAGCCAAAGAGATCTATGGCGGGGATGCTCCCGAGCTTTCCGTCGCTCGTTTGGTCGAAGAAAAAATGGGTTTGCTGCTTCGTCCGAAAGAGACGGTAGCTCAGAAAACAAAAACTTCACCGCCCGCCCAATCCAAGGGCTCCAAGGGCTCCGAAGGCTCCAGCCAGTCGCAGTTGATGGCCGAAGCTCACAAGCATATGCCTCAAGGGGTTGCGGAAAACTATCGCTATTGGGGCGACGATCGAACCGTGTTTGTGGATCGTGCCAAGGGTTGCGAGATCGTTGACACCGACGGCAAAACCTACGTGGATTTTCGTTTAGGTTACGGCCCGATCATTTTGGGCTACGGCGATGAACGCGTTGATCACGCCGTTGTCTCTCAAATTCAAAAAGGCGGAACGCTGACCGGTTTTGCGACGGCCCTCGATACTCAGGTCGTTATACAAATCAAATCGCTGTGTCCGCAAGTTGAAAAAGTTCGCTTTGCCAACTCCGGAACCGAAGCCGTGATGGGCGCCGTTCGCACGGCACGCGGTTTCACAGGCCGTGATCGCGTCGCGATTTTCGAAGGTGGTTTTCACGGTCTGTATGACGAAATGATGTGGAAGTCCGATGTTGAAAATTGGAGTTCCAAAGATGGGGCGCCCCAGATCATTCCCTTCGGCGGCGGAATTCCTCACAAGACCCGAGATCTGGTTGACTTGCTTCCGCTGAACAGCTTCGAGGCGATGGAAAACCACTTCGCCACCTACGGAGAGCAGCTCGCTTGTGTGGTCCTCGAACCGATCATTGGAAACTGCGGGAGTATCTCGGCCACCCAAGAATGGTTGCAGCGACTTCGCGACCTGTGCACCGAACATGGCACTCTGTTGGTGATCGATGAAGTCAAAACTGGATTCCGCGTGGCCAAGGGTGGAGCCCAGCAACGCTACGGAATTTTCGCGGACTTGAGTACCTACGCCAAAGCCATCGGCAATGGTTACGCAGTGGCTGCCTTTGGGGGCCGTCAAGACGTGATGGATTCGGTGGGTTCAAATACGGGCGGTGTGGTCCATGGCGGAACCTACACCGGCAACCTTGTCGGTCTGGCGGCGGCCCACGCCACGCTTGATATCTTGACTCACAGCGACGCGTTGGAAACCGTTGACCGAATGGGGGATGCGATCCAAGACGTGCTGGGACGTGTCTTTACCCAATCCGGGATCGAACACCGTTTTGCCGGACCTCCCTCAATGTTTGGGATTCACTTTACGGAAACCGTGCCCACCAACTATCGCGATTGGAAGCAAACCGACAGCCAGCTCTACGAAGCGTTTGCTTGGAATCTGATCGACGCTGGCGTGATGTTGGAGCCCGATTCACGCGAGCCGTGGTTCATCTGCGAGGCGCATCAGACGATGGACCTTGGCTGGTTGGAAGATGTCGCCACTGGGGCGATGAAGTCGGCTTTGGAAAGTTCCGCGGCGAAACAAGCGGTTTCTTGATAGCGACGGGGATGTTCAGTCGGTCTCGATGCCGACAACGGAACTGGTGACTTTTCCTCGCTGCAGCGTCGTTTCAATGGTGTCGCCTTCGTTCAATTGATCAGCGGATGTGATCAACGACGTTGAATCGCCATCGATTTTCTGAGTCACACTGTAGCCGCGGGACAGCACGGCCAGCGGATTGATGGCTTCCAGCTTTCCCGCCATCGCGGCGATGTCTTTTTCGGTCAGCTGAATTTTCGACGTCACTGCCCGTCGCAAACGCGGTTCCATGCTCTCTAAATCAGCTTGGCATTTTTCGATCATCGAAAACGGTCTGGCGAAAACGGGGCGATTGGCAATCTGATCCAGTTCTGATTTCGCCACTAACAATTTGTCGGCGATTGAATTGGACAGCCGCGATGCGACCGCCGTTAGATGCTGAAGCACTTCCCGCTGGTTGGGTACGATTCTTTCGGCCGCTTCCGAGGGAGTCAGGGCTCGCACGTCGGCCACCAGATCGCACAGTGACACATCAATTTCGTGACCCACGCCGCTGACGACGGGAACCTCGCAATTGTAGACGGCTCGGCAGACTTGCTCTTGGCTGAAACTCCAGAGGTCTTCCTTGCTGCCGCCGCCTCGGGTCAGTACCACCAGATCGGGCTTTGATTCCATTTTGGAAATCTGGTCAAACGCGCCGGCGATTTGATCGGCCGCAGTGGTGCCTTGAACTTGGACCGGCAATACCAGC
>CAZDZX010000021.1:14869-23775 GCA_964510005.1 uncultured Pirellulaceae bacterium | reverse complement strand
TGATTCCCAAGAATGTGTCAGTGGTGAGACCACAACTGGGGCCAGTCAAAGTCAGGAAGGATTTCTGGTGGACTAGACATGTTTTCGAGTTTGGCAGTTGTCGCTGAAAGCTGGCTAGCGCCCAATGGCACTCACTTTAGGTTCGCCCACAGGCACTTGTTACTCTCCCTTTGAGACCTTTGGGAGAGTCGGAGTCTCAGTTCCGGAGAGGGCTTGTTGAGCGTAAGTAAAACTGGTGATTTACCCTCCCCGTCGCCTAGGCTCCGACCCTCCCGCAAGCGGGAGGGTGACATAATCGGTTTCAGCGACCTGTGTTGGGTAGCGCTTGTTCTAAAGTAAGTGCCATTGGGATAGCGCCCCGCTCCACCGGGCCGCGGCAAACTTGCTAAATATTGAAACCCGCGGGCTCCGTGTAGAAGCAATAGTCTTCAGGCAGCAACTGAAGTGCCAAGGCAATTCTCTATTCTAGCAGTGTCCTAATGTGTAGTATACTTGCCACTTATCCAGCGACTGCTACTAGTGGCAGTTGTGATGTGTTCCAGTTGCAACACATCCGAAATCGCGAGCAATGCCGCAAGTTGCCAGGTTATCGCAGGTCCCACCCCACCCTTTTAACATTCCCGAGTTCTCAACCCAATGACGGAGTCGATACTGGACGAAAGCTCAACGTCCGCTGCACATGACCACTCTCCACTGCGCCGCTTCTTGATATGGGGGCTTCCGGCGGCGTTCACACTCGGCTGGATCTTGTACGTCTTCCTGGGTGGCCACCTCGACCGGGTAGTAGATAACTGGCGGGCTGCGCTCACGATGCTCTTCGGAAGCTTTGTCGCCGGATCTACACCTCAAGGCGGCGGTGCGATCGCTTTTCCGGTTTTTACAAAAGTGCTCGCAATGCCGGCTTCGGTTGCGCGTTCATTTTCGATCGCCATTCAGGCAACCGGAATGGTCATGGCCGCAGCTTCCATCATCCTTGCAGGTCGCAAAGTCGACTGGAAAGCACTCAGCCTTGGCGTGGCTGGCGGCTCGATCGGCCTGCTCGTCGGATTCTTCGCGCTCGGCGATCCGTCAACGCCTTTTTGGGATTCTCGTATCGATTCAGCCTACGTGAAGGTGTCATTCACACTGATTATCTTCGCCGTAGCGCTTATCGTGCGACTCTGTGCAACAAAAGAGTCCAGGTTCGATGAAGTCCCGCATTGGGGGGCGCGCGCGGTTTTGATAATGCTGGTGTTCGCGTTTATCGGCGGAATTTTCTCGTCACTCACCGGCTCTGGCACCGACGTTATGCTCTTTGTGTTCATCGTATTGGTAGCTCAGGTGTCGCCAAAAGTTGCGATCCCTACGAGCATCATCGCGATGGCTTTCGTCAGCGTTATCGGATTTGCAATCGTTGGCCTGTGGCACGGTCAGCTCAATATCGGACTCGAAGCAGGTCAGGTTGTGTCGGTCGGAGGCAAAGCATTTGGACCTGAATCCGCTGTCCAATTCGACTTGTTTGGCATCTGGCTGGCAGCCGCACCAGTGGTGGTGTGGGGTGCGCCGTTTGGAGCATGGTGCGCGGCCAAGGTCTCGGAGCGGACGATCATTTGGTTTGTGGCTACGATGGCCATTCTCGAAGTACTCACTACCGCTATCTTTCTCCAACAACTACATACAGACATGGTACTTACGAGTTACGCGATCATTGGATTGTTCTTCACTTGGTGGGCTGTCCATCGGCTCGAGCGCTTGTCATCGTGGGTTATGAAGGAAGACATTTCTGGGCAGGTATCGGAAAGTAAGAACTGATGTTGGCTAGCTGCAGTCCGCAGACTTTCCAATCAGGAAATTGGCAAGCTGCTGGATTTGACCGAACCGGCGGCAAGCATGCGATACCTGCGAGCCATTCGCCGGCTCAAGACTCTGATTCAAGACGAAGAGAAACGCAGCGAAGTGCGATCGTCGAACGATTGATTGTTTTGGGTGCCGTTGCGGTTGTTCGTTGGGCGCGGCTTTGGTTTGCATCGAACTTGCAGACCAACGCCCCTGCATTCCGCCTTAGGGCCTTAGGGCGGGTACTACGAACGTTGATGCTACCAACTTCTATTGGTTGGCATTTTCGGGATGATCCGCCTGGTCGGTTAGCTCGAACAGGAAACGACTGGGAATGGTATCTTTAGGTTTGCCCCACTTTTTCCGTGTGAGCGCCATCGACATCGTCAATCGCTCCTCGGCCCGAGTCACGCCTACGTAGCAAAGCCGTCTTTCTTCGGCGACGTTGGCATTGTCATCCAGCGATCGATGATGCGGAAGAATACCTTCCTCCATCCCAACCATGTAGACTTCTGGAAACTCAAGGCCCTTGGCCGCGTGCAAGGTCATCAATGCCACCGCGTTTTTCTTGAGCTGCTTTTCCTTTTCGTCGTCAGTGCTCTGGTCTCCCAGCAACAGCCGATCCAGAAACGTTGTCAGTTGAGGCTTGCGGGCGCCGGCTTCGTATTCGGCCAACGCGTTGACGACTTGCTCAACCGTGTTCCAACGCGTCTCTCGATCTTCGGGTTCGTTGTAGATCCGCACGATTTCCGATCGGTAGTTAATTTTTTCAATCAGCATGCGGGCCTTGTCGACCAGCGAAACTCCGGGCCCGGCGTTGCGAACAGAATTTACTTTCTCAGTCAAATCCGTCAGCGCGGCAGCGACTCGAGCGCTCAGGTCGGGACGCTCGGCTTCGCCTGTGATCATCCCCCACAGCGGCACTTTTTTACTAACGGAGTGATTCAACAGAACCTCGACGGACTTTTTGCCGACGCCACGCGGAGGCGTGTTGATCACACGCAGGATCGAAATGTCGTCCGGGTCGTCTTCCAACAGCCGCAAGTACGCCAGTACGTCTTTGACCTCTTTGCGATCAAAAAACGACATGCCTCCGACCAGCACATAGGGCAAATCGGCTTCGCGCAGGGCCTGCTCGAACGGGCGAGGCTGTTCGTTGGTGCGAAACAGGATGGCAAAATCTCGCGGCTCGCGGCCATGCAGGTTCAAACGATTGGCAATGGAACGGACGACCTCTTCGGCTTCACTGGTTTCGGTTTCCCATTGATTGATCACCGGGACATCACCACCGGGTCGGGCCGCTCGCAGAACTTTGTCGTGTCGTTTGGAATTAAAACGGATCAGCGTATTGGCAAAATGAATAATCGCTTCGGTCGAGCGGTAGTTCTCTTCGAGGCGGACGACTTTTGCATTGGGCCAGTCTCTGGCAAATGCCAAAATGTGTTCGACTTCGGCACCCCGCCACGCGTAGATGGATTGGTCATCGTCACCGACCACACACAAATTATGATGGGGCAAGGCGAGTGCTTTGACGATCCGATACTGACTGGTGTTGGTGTCTTGGTATTCATCGACCAACAGGTGGTCGAAGCGGGCTGCTTCTTCGGCGCAGATATCGGGATGCTTTTCGAAAAGGAACTCCGTCAGCAACAGTAGGTCATCGAAATCCACCGCCCCGCGCAGCTTGAGTTGCCTCTGATACCTTTCAAAGGCGATCGCGGCGAGGTGTTGGGCATCGCTCTCGCTATTGACCAGCGCCTGCTTGGGCGTCATCGATTTGCACTTCCAGTTGCCGATCCAGAATAGCATCTGCGAAGGAGCCAGCAGTTTGTCGTTGACTCGGATTTCACGCAGAATGGTGCGGGCAAGCGCTTCTTGGTCACCGCGACTGTAGATCGCAAACTTGAGCGGATAGCCCAGATGGTCGATACGACGACGAAGGATCCGCACGCAAAGCGAGTGAAATGTCGAAATGGTGGGGTCTTTGGATTCGCCTTCTTTGCTTTTGCGTTTTTTACGGCCAGTGGAGACTTGGGAGCCGATCATCGGAGCCAAACGCTCTTTCATCTCATTGGCGGCTTTATTGGTGAACGTCACCCCCAGGATGCGCTCTCGTGGAATGCCCTTTTTGATTAGATTCGCAATCCGAAACGTGATCACGCGGGTCTTCCCAGTTCCGGCACCGGCCAGCACCAAAAGGGGCCCTGAAAGCGTGTTGACTGCATCCCATTGGGCGTCGTTGAGTCCGGAATTGGGTGGGTTAGATACGACACTCATGGCAGTCAGCGGTAGATGTCAGTTGGGTTCGATCGAGGTTCGAGTCGGAATGGTATCCGTTTGATCCCTCAATAACAGGGCAAAACGACACGGCGCCCAAAATCGACCGCGGATCGGAACCCGGTAGAAAGCTTCGCTATTGACGCTTTTGCCCGACCGATTCTATACTCTGGGATCACAATTCACCGAAATTCATAGACCTTTTGCGGCCTGAACAAGGCTGTCTTTACGGGTTTTCCCATGGCCAAAGCCAAATCAAAAAAGAAAAAAAACACACGCAAACGAGACCGTGGTTCAACCACCGTCGCGGAACCTAAAAAATTGGACGATCAAAAACTGGCGACTGCTGGTGATGGGGTGCCGATGGACGGAGGTGCCGTTGTCGAAGATGACATGACGTTTGGTGGCAAACTCCTACTGCAGTGGAAACCCTACTGGGCGCATATCCTACTGGCCATTCTATGTGTCATGCTGGGTTCAGTTCTGTGGGGTGCTTTTTCAACCAGCAACGACAGTGCCGCTTCGCAGCCATGGAGCGAGCTATCCAATGCCAACGTGCAACGGGAAATTGCTGAATTCACTCAATACAATCAGCCCTCTGCCAATGCGACTCCTCCGGAACAGTATTTACTGGACATGGGCGAAAAGAACCGTGACAACAACGCGGGCAGTTGGGCCATGCTAATGGCCTCACAACTGGAACTGGACAAAGGCATCAGCATGCTGTCCGGAGACCGCAAAGGCGGCATCGCAATGATCGAAAAAGCGGCCACGGCTGTGCAATCGGTGGTCGATGCTCCTGACTCTGCCAAATCACCACTGGCTCAGCGGCGATCGTTTTTGCTGGCTGCCAGATGCTATGAAGCGTTGGGCAAATTCGACCAGTCGGAAAAGTACTACCGCGAGATCCTTGAAAAGGCTCCTGAATCGGCATTGGTGGGTGCAGCCCAACGAGGCTTAGAGCGTTCGACCAATAAAGAGTATGCCGCCATCTACGAGCAGTTTACTTCTTACGAGAAAGCGGCAGGTGTGGCTCCGGGTCCACTGGTTCCCGATGCTCCCGAAGTCAAATTTGACATCACGATTCCTGATGACGCACCAGTCACCGTTGACCCTAAAAAGGCTTTCAAGATCGGTGAAGAAGAGCTTGGCGAAGCGCCCGGTGAAATGAAAGATCCGGTTGCCGAAGGCGAGACTGAATCAGAGCCAATGGAAAAGAAAGTTGAAACTCCAATGGCCGAAAAGCCCGTTGAAGTCGAAACACCAGCCAAGCCAGAGATGCCCGTTGATCCAGATCCACCGGTAAAGGGCGATGGCTAGTCTCGCACAGACATCTTTGAAACAGACAAAGCGTCGATGGACCCTCTGGGTACGTCGACGCTTTTTTCATTGGATGCTGTCGGGCTGGCGCCGACGATTGCTGGATCGCAACAGCAGCCGGTTCAACCTAGGTGAACTCGGGGAACGCGAGGCCGAGCGATTCTTTTTGAAGAACGGTTACTGGATCGTTGAACGCGGGTTCGGTGAAAAAACGGGTGAAATTGATTTGATCGTGACTCAGGGAGACACCATCGTTTTCGTCGAAGTCAAAACTCGAGCGGGGGATCTTAAAGGCACACCGGAAGAAGCCGTCGACGAACTCAAACAGCAACACATTTCGCAAACCGCTCGGCTGTATTTGGTCAGAAACGGACTCGAAGACTGTCCCGTCCGATTCGATGTGATCTCGATTGTCTGGTCCGACCGAGAGCAAACCCCAGCACTGACTCATTTCCAAAGCGCCTTCGAGGCCACTGGCGAATTTCAGTTGTTCTAAGACTTGTGGTGGTTTTCACCCGCGCTCTGCCGATTTCAATGGGACTGTCCCCATGTTAATATGTTACAGTGGGAGTCTGATACAATTTGATGATTCAAAGTCGGAATCGGGTTCCGGCTCGGCCACCATTGCAATCAGCAAGTCATTTAATCATTCAGGAACAAACAATGATTCGTCTCAATCAACTCTTCGCCGCTCTCGCCGTTGTTCTTTTCAGCTCACTGGCTGCCTTTGCCACCGAGCCTCCGAAAAAGGCCGCTCCAACCCAACCCGTTGCCGCCCCGGCACCTCACTGCCAAGTTCCTTGTGGAATCTACGGTGACCAACTGCGATTCGAAGCCATGCTCGAAGACACCAAAACGATTGCCAAAGCCATCGATCAAATTGTTGACCTCAGCGGCAAGCCCGCATCGGCCACTGGCATGAATCAACTGGTCCGCTGGGTCTCCAACAAAGAATCCCACGCGACCAAAATCCAGAACGTGATGGGAGAGTACTTTCATGCTCAGCGTATCAAATCAGACCACAAGGATTACACCGGCCAACTTGCGACCGCCCACGCCGTCATCGTGGCGGCCATGAAGTGCAAGCAGGACGCCAATCCTGCGACCGCAGTTGCCCTGAAGCAAGCCATCGGCAAGTTCTACGAAGCCTACGAAGGCAAAAAGTTCGAGGAAGCCCACGCGGATGGCTCTGCCACCAAGTAAGGCGATTCTAAACGATCCGTTTTTATGCTCACCATCCGGTGAGCATTTTTTGTGGCTGCATCGCAACAGCACGCCAAATCGGACCATTCCCAAGCCACACGGCACTGGCTAAACTTTCTGCAACTAACCTCCGGGAAAAATCTCCATGTTTGATTCGCTACAGGACAATCTTAAAGGTGCTTTCAAATCCATCCGTGGCAAGGGAAAGCTCTCTGAATCCAACATGCGCGATGGGCTCAAGCTGGTTGAGCAATCGCTGCTGGAAGCCGACGTCAGCTATGACGTCGTCAAAGACTTCATGGGCCGGGTCAGCGAAGAGGCCCTTGGCGAAAAAGTCATGCTGGCCCTGGAGCCCAGCGAGCAGTTTATCGGGATTGTTCACAAAGAACTGGTCAACCTGCTGGGGCCCGTCGAAGAGGGTTTCAAGCTCACCAAAGACGTCAACATCATCATGATGTGTGGCTTGCAGGGTGCCGGTAAAACGACGACCTGCGGTAAGCTGGCCAAGCTTTTGATGCGGGAAAAGGTTAAGCCATTGCTCGTCGCGGCCGACCTTCAGCGTCCTGCCGCGATCCAGCAGCTGCACGTCATCGGAGAGCAGGTCGGTGCTCCCGTTTACAGCGACCTTGAGAATAAAGACCCCGTTGCGGTCTGCCGGGACGCCGTCGCCAAAGCCAAACAGGACGGCATCGACGTCGTCATCCTCGACACCGCCGGTCGCCTTGCGATCGACGAGGAGTTGATGGAGCAGTTGAAGGTCATTGACCGCGATGTCCAGCCGGACCACGTGTTTCTGGTCGTTGACGGGATGACCGGACAGGACGCCGTTCGCAGTGCGGCGGCCTTCCACGAGGCCCTTGAGCTCAACGGCGTCGTGATGACCAAGCTCGACGGTGACACCCGTGGCGGTGCACTGCTATCAGTGAAGCACGTCACCGGAGTCCCGATTCGCTTTATCGGTACTGGCGAGCATCTGGATAACCTTGAGCTGTTTCGCCCCGACGGGATGGCGGGCCGGATCTTGGGTCAGGGCGACGTGGTCGGCTTGTTCGAGGAAGTCAGCAAAATCGTTGACGAAGACGAGCAACGAAAGATGCAAGAGTCCCTCGAAAAGGGGCAGTTCACGATGGACGACTTCCGTAGCCACATGGAAAAGGTCGCCAAACCGGGGCTGATGCAAAAAATGATGGCCTTAATGCCGGGTATGGGGCAGATGAAGGACATGCTGGATTCGGTCAACACCGAAGAAACGTCTGGCCAAGTTAAACGGATGTGCGGAATTATTGACAGCATGACCGCCGCAGAGCGAAAAGACCCGTCTGTGATTGACGCTCGACGTCGCCAGCGGATTGCCGCCGGTTCTGGCAACGGAGCCAAGCAAGTCAGCGAGCTAATCAAGCAATTTGACATGATGAAAGGCATGATGACGGGGATGGGAGGCCTAGGAGCCAGCGATCGGATGGCCAAAATGCAGGAGATGCAGCAGGCGATGATGGATCCGACTCGTAAGAAGCTTCCAGGGCAGAAAAAGTCGACTGGAAAGCGCCTATCTCGCAAAGAACGCGAGAAACTAGCAAAAGAACGCAAAAAGAAGGCGCGACAGCTCAAGAGAGACAAGAAAAACAATCGAAGAAAGCCAGGAGAAGATGCGGTTTAGCACTTCTCGGGTTTCGGATCAGTCGGTAATATATCCAGCCTTCAATTCGCGAATCCCCCGCGATTTTCGCTTGTTTGCAAGCGTCTGGGTTCGGGGTGCGGTCAGGCAGCGGGTTGACACCGATTCAAAAGCCGAAGCCCCGAAGCCATTTGGGCGGTTTGATAAATTTTATGACATGCCGGGTCCGTGAACCCGAATCAAGGAAAAACACAGTGGCAGTAAAGATTCGTCTAAAGAAAATGGGCCGGAGCCATCGCCCTTTTTTCCGCGTGTGTGCGATGGATGTTCGCTCACCTCGCGATGGTCGTGTAATTGAGCAATTGGGAACTTACGACCCAATGGTGCCTGAGACCGACGCCCGCGCGATCCTCAACGGTGAGCGAATTGCTTACTGGTTGAGCGTTGGCGCGCAACCAACTCCGAAAGTTGGCACACTGATCAAGAAGTACGGCAAAGAAGGCAGCCACTTGGATGCTCAGACTGAAGCCATCTCACGATTGAGTGAGAAGAGAGCTTCGGCCATCGAGCAGGCTCGCGCCGCTGCCGCCAGCGTCAAGATGCCGGACCCCGCGAAACCGGAAGGCGACAAGCCAGCCGAAGAAGCGGCTCCTGCAGCTGAAGGCGATGCCGCTGC
>CAZDZX010000021.1:0-14769 GCA_964510005.1 uncultured Pirellulaceae bacterium | reverse complement strand
GCTCCCGCCGAAGCGAAAAAGGAAGAGGCTGCTAAAGAAGAAAAGCCAGCTGAAGAGAAACCAGCTGAGTAAACCAGCCGCAGGCTACAAAAAGTCCACCGCGTGTGGGCTTTTTTTACAGAACACAAATTCAGGAGGGACTTCCCTCCTCGATCCTTTCGGAGCGATTCCGTTTCGGTAAGGACGAAAGAAGAACGACAATGCGTTTTGATGTTCTGACTTTGTTTCCCGACATGTTTTCGGGCTACACCAGTCAAAGCATTTTAAACAAAGCCATCGATCGCGAATTGGTCGAAGTCCACATCCACAACATGCGGGATTGGGCGAAAGATCGTCACCAGCGTATGGACGATCGACCTTTCGGTGGCGGCCCCGGGATGATCTTGATGGTCGAACCGGTGGTGAACTGCGTTCGCGACGTGCAAGCGATGTCGGATCGACCCGGTCAGGTCATTTTGACAACTCCCCAAGGGGAACGCTTGAGACAACCGCTGTGCGAAGACCTTGCGTTGAAGCACGAACGGTTCATCGTCCTCTGTGGGCGATACGAGGGATTCGATCAGCGCGTGATTGACATCCTTCAGCCAATGGAACTTTCCATCGGCGACTACGTGCTTAACGGCGGTGAAGTCGCTTCGATGGTTTTGATGGATTCACTGGTTCGGCTAGTCCCCGGAGTTTTGGGCGACGAGCTGAGCAGTTTTGATGATTCCTTTTCCAGAGGCAACCGGATCCTTGAACATCCGCAATACACTCGACCACGAAGTTTCGAAGGGCATGACGTGCCCGAGATTCTGCTGGGCGGAGATCATGGAGCTATCGAGAAATGGCGGAAAGCCAAAAGTATCGAAAACACAAAACAAAAACGAAGCGATTTGCTGGATTGATTCCCGATCGCCCTTGATTAATTTTCACTGAACAATTTTTTAGCGAACGAAGCGGCCTGTGTGCCAAAGGAAACGACGATGACTCATAAGATCATGGAACTGGTTAACCAAACCAGCATGAAGGAGAATCCTCCTGAATTCGAGATCGGCGATACCGTTGACGTCCATTGCCTGATCCTTGAAGGCGAAAAGAAACGAACGCAGGTCTTCACCGGCACCGTGATCGGTCGCAGCGGTCAAGGCGTTAATGAGATGTTCATCGTTCGCCGCATCGTTGCCGGCCAAGGTGTTGAGCGCAAATTCCCAGTGCACTCACCTCGCATCTCTAAAGTCGAAGTCAAGCGATCGTCGGTTGTTCGCCGTGCGAAGCTGTACTTCCTGCGTGATCGCATTGGAAAGGCTGTTCGCCTTCGCGAACGCCGCAAGTAATCACCAGCGGTTTAGGCACAACCTAAACCCTGCGTGGCTATCTAGATACAAATCAACGCAAGCGAGCGGTTCATCGTAACCACTCGCTTGCGTTTTTTATTGAATACGGAGACAACATCCACAAACTGCCATCTCAACAGATTGGCGGAAATTTGACCCGACATGAAGAAACCTTTGTGCTGGAGGGACCGCTTCATTAAAAATTGGGAATCCTCTTGTCCAGTCTCGAACTCGTTTTCTTGTTTCTTTATTTCCTTGGGCAGGAAAGTGATAGTCGCGTCCCAGCATTTTGTTTAACACAGTGGCCGCCGACGACCTGACACCCGATTCGGAGTCATCGAGTTTCGCGAGCAGCAAATCCATGCTCGGGTAATCTCGCTGCCTGGAAATCGCCAGAATGCACACCGAAACAACACTCGCGTTCTGGCTTTGACCGGCCACATTGCGAAGTGCTTGGAGAGCTGGCCCGCCCCGTCGAGACAATTCCTGTGCGGCACGAATTTGGTCTTTCTGGGTGGCTCCATTAAGAGCCGTGTCGGTCAATGTTTCAATGCTTGCGCCGCCCAAAAGTCCCGGCAGATAGAAGAAGGCCGCCAGCATCAGCGCAACGACGAAAACAAAATAGATAATCCAAGCGCATGGGTGGGCAGACTGAAGGATTACTTGGAAGGGAATCGAACGATGTATGTTTGCCCCAATGACATCGGGCGGACATCGGTCAATTCATTCCCTGAGATTGAGTTGTTCGTAGCGGACAGCAATTTTGGTATCCCTTTCTCAGAAGGGCCTCGCACAGTCGTCAGTTCCTTTTCTAACGGATCACAAATTTACCGATTTGAAGACTTCAATGACGCCGACTTCGATGATCACGTTTGCACTGCGGTTCCGCTCAATGACTTCGAAGTTAGAATTTCTTCTATCGAAAAAAATGCTGCTTTTCGACATGACTTGCGTGGGCCAAACGGAACCATCATCGCCGATCTGACGCCCCGTAACTCCGCCGTCATTGAACACTTTCTTGGCAAATCCAGCTATGGAATCAACAATCAAGTCCGCTTGCTGATGCTGGAACAAGACAGCTCAAAAAATATTGCTGATGGAATACCTGAAGCTCGTCTGTGAAGTCGTCGCCCCAGATGACAATGACGATTTCCATGAGTTCGTCCCCGAGTTCCATCCCGGTGGCATCGTCAACGTGCTTTATGTCGGCGGGCATGTCCGAACAGTTCGCGTCGATGAAATTGACCCAACCGTCCTTGAGCAACAGCTTGAGTTTTGGAAACCCAATTGACTGACCTTCGCGACCTACTTTTACTGGCAACAGTTCGGAGGCTCTTGCGGTCGGAGGCCTAGAAACGTCGTACTGCATCTGGAAATTCAGATCTTCTCTGGCTTGAAAATAATAGCCATCTTCAAATTGCCATTTTTTCTGCGAAAGGCGATGTATAAAATCACGACCTCACGGCGAATGCGGCGTCATCGCCCTGAAACACTCACAACACATTTTGCTTTGCTTGAATCCATCGCATGATCGAATACGACAACAAAGTCTGGTTCCGCCACATCCTTCAATTTCATAAGACCGACACCTTTCGGATCTTGTTCTGGGAGATGGTCATCGTCGCCATTTACACCGCGATCGTGGCTGCGATTGAGATCCATTTCCTCCGCGAATGGCGACTGGCCCCCGGTGGGGAATCGGTCGAGAAGGCCCTTAAAGATACCACCATCATGCACTCTATTCTCGGATTCGTGCTGTCGTTGTTGGTCGTGTTTCGTACGAACACGGCTTACGACCGCTGGTGGGAGGGTCGAAAGTTATGGGGCGCACTGGTCAACAACACGCGCAATCTGGCCGTTAAGATCAACTCGTTTTTGCCCAGCGGCTGCTCTGCGGAGCGACAGTTTTTCAAAACCATGATTGGGGAATTTCCTACTGCGCTCAAAGAGCACTTACGCGAGGGCATCAAACTGGACGAAGTCCAAGACGCTGAAGGTTTTAAGGAACGATTTGCAGCTCAGGAACATATTCCCAACTTGATGATCCAATCGATGTATCAGAAAACCAAATCGCTTTATGACGCCCAGCAATTGACGGGTGACGAACTGATCGTGGTCGACAAAGAACTGAAATCGTTTTTCGACATCATGGGCGCTTGTGAGCGAATCAAAAACACGCCGATTCCATTTTCGTACAGCATCTTTTTGAAGAAGTTCATTTTCTTTTACATGGTCACGTTGCCGATCGGTTTTGTTGCCTATTTTGAGTTTTGGGCGATTCCGATTTCAGTGTTTGTGTTTTACGTGTTGGTCTCGTTAGAGATTATTGCCGAAGAGATTGAGATGCCATTTGGCCTAGACGCCAACGACTTGCCAACTCAAAAGTTATCCGACATGATCCGCCGTAACGTTGACGAGATTTTTGAGGTTTCGTAACCGGGGATAAAACAGGTCCATCGCGGAAGTTTGTGGGTGTTGTGGAATTTTCCGAAACAGAGAAACCTCCATGCAAGACACCGAACTCAACGACTTCAACTTCTACTAGATCAGGCTTTGCCCGACGCCAATTTTTTCACTGGCTTGAGCGTACAGCAACTGCGCCTCGTGCATCAAAGCCAACAGGTCATCAGCGCGGCGCTGATCTGAAGGATGCGTTGACAGAAACTCAGACTGCTCTTCACCGCCACTGAATTGCGAAAACCGTTGCCAGAACTGGGGCGCCACCGTTGGATCGTAACCGGCTTGGGCCATTAAGTTCACGCCGATATGGTCCGCTTCAGATTCCTGTTTCCGGTTGTACGGCAACAGCACGCCATACTTGCTTCCCAGCCCGTAGGCTTGCAGCAAGAGAGCTTGCTGATTGGGGACGTAGTGCCCTGCGATGGTCTCAGCCACTCGCTTGAGTCCGTCAGAGGCCAGATTGTGGCTCATGCGCTCACCACCATGCCGCGCCAACGCGTGGGCGACTTCATGAGCCATCACAACGGCAAGGCCGGCTTCGTTTTGGCAGATGGGAATGATCCCTTCGTAGACCGCTACTTTTCCACCCGGCAGGGCAAATGCATTTTGCTGGGAACTGGCGATCAACCGGAATTCCCATTCGTAGTCACTTCGACCAGCCACATCGGCGATCCGTTTGCCGACTCGATGGACGATATTGGCCATTTCTGAATTGGTGGACAACTGCTCGGAAGAGAGCGTTTCTTGAAAAGCCTGGACTCCCAGCTGAATTTCTTGGCCTTCGGGGACCAATAACAATTGCGGCCGCTGCGTGATTGGTGCGGTTTTACACCCGCAAAACCCGCAACCCAAACCAGCGAACCCCAATAAACCCATAGTTTTTAGGACTTCTCGTCGATCAGGTTTCATGAGTTATGTCACATTTCTTCGGATTCTCGATAGCGGATTACAATTCAGCCGCCATTAGGTCGATACGAACGGCAGGTTAGAAGAACTTTTCACATTTGTCATCGGAAATTCTGGGGTTCTGCTAGCCGCGACGGATATCCTGAGCCCCTCTCAATGTGAGAATCTAGTTAAGCTCGGAAGGGTAGCCAAAGTCCGAGTTTCCCCGATAATTTCACGGCTGAACTTTTCGACCCGATTCGGAACAGAATCGACATCTTTGGCGGTCAGGCACTGCCAATATTTAAGGCCAATATGGAACAACTTTCGGATAGCCCCCAAGCAGACGAAACTTTCGACGAAGCACTGGACATCGAAACCGATGACAGCCCGGAAGAGGTGCGCAAGCAGTTGGACCAAATGTTCTCCGGTCACGAGAAACAGTTCCGGAAGGATCGCCCTCTGCTCTGGAAAGCGACTCTGCTGGCACCACTCGTGCTATCCCTGCTAATTCTGGCGATTGCCTCCATTATCCATGGACCCAACACCGCCTTCAAACTGGTCAGCCATGCCCTGTTCACTTTCTTTGTTGCAGGGCGTTTTGTTCTGCTGGCAGGTGTCGAAGGGGAAGCCGCTGAAAAGTTCAGCAAGATCGCCATGTCGCCTGGCGAACTATTTTGGCTGGTCACGTATCTAGATTTCATCGTCGCCCTGTTTGTGACCTTTCACATGGGTGTGCTGTTTCGCATCCCCAAGGTCGGACCGCGACTGGCGATGCTGGTTTGGGATGGAAAGTTCTTTATGGATTCGGCGCCGTGGATCAAACGGATGGCCTTTGCCGGACTGGTCAGCTTCGTCATATTTCCCTCGTCGACGACCGGCAGCATCGGTGGATCGATTTTCGGTCGCGTGTTGGGCCTGAGTCGCTGGGCGACGATTGGGGGTGTGCTGTTGGGCAGCCTGCTGGGCAACGCAATCATGTACGCCTTCGCCAAACAAATTAATTACTTGGTCAAAGACAACTGGTCGATTCGGATCGGCGGAGTCGTGTTGCTGCTGTTGATGGGCGTGTTCATCAACTGGAGATACCAAAAGGTCAAATCGAAATACATGGAGAGCCAGGGCGTTGCCGAAAAAGCGTCGTAAGGTTTCCGTTTCTAAAGAACAGGCGAAACTGCAAAAGCAAATCGTCGCCTGCCGCAAATGCCCTCGCCTGATCGAGCACTGCGAAAAGATCGCTGTCGAAAAACGCAGGGCTTATCTCGACCAAGACTATTGGGGCAAACCGGTCCCCAATTTCGGCAGCTCGCCGGCCTCGCTGCTGGTGGTGGGCCTCGCTCCGGGAGCCCACGGGGCAAATCGAACGGGGCGGATGTTCACCGGTGACCGCAGTGGCGACTGGCTTTACCGGACGATGCATAAATACGGGTTCGCCAGCCAAGCCCCCCAGTCCGATCTGGATGATGGTTTGGAATTGATCAACGCCATGGTGACCAATGTGTGCCACTGTGCCCCGCCGGGAAACAAACCCGTTCGCGAGGAGATCTCAAACTGCCAGCCGTTTTTGGAGAAAACCTTTCTGGCGTGCGACCCGCGGGTGGTGATGTGTTTGGGAAAACTGGCGTGGGACGAATCGTTTCGGATGGGGCAGCAACTCGAATGGATCCCAAACAACGAGAAGCGCCCAAAGTTCGCTCACGGTGTCATTTATTCGACGGAATCAAATGTCCACTTTATTGGCAGTTACCATCCCAGCCAACAAAATACCTTTACCGGACGGCTCACAGAGCCCATGTTCAACGGGGTGTTTCGCAAAGCCAAGAAGTTGTGCGGGTGATTTTTTTTGAGATCTGATTTCGAAAAACGGATTCTGCGCTCCAATATTGATACAATTAAGGAAGCCGGTCTCTCTTAAATGGAACCCCACCCATGAACGCTGAAGAACTTTTGCAACAGCTTTTGGAATCTGGAAAACAGATTGCCGATCAAGGAAAACAAATGGTCAATGAAGGAGCAGAGTTTGCTTCCAACGCGATCGAGTTTCCGGAAGCCGGGCCCGAACGCGACGCCATGCTCAAAAACCTCAGCGCTGGAGCTGCCGCCGGTGGCTTGCTGGCACTGCTGGTTGGAACCAAGCAGGGACGCAAAGTTCTTTCTCCGCTGATCAAAGTCGGATCCGTGGCCGCCCTTGCCGCCGTCGGATACAAGGCTTGGGATACGTGGCAGGAAGACAATGGACAACCCGATCTCAATGGGGATTCCGCGGAGGACCGCGAACGTCAGAGTCTGGCGATCCTGCAAGCCATGATTGGAGCATCCCAGGCTGACGGTGTGGTCAGCGAAGAGGAAAACGCTGCCATCACCGGTCAGATTAAGGCCACCGGTTTGCAAGACCGCGCGATGGCGATTTTGGTTGAGCAAATGGGTCAGCCTGCCGATCCCGCTAAAATCGCAGCGTTAGCCGATTCGCCCAAACTGGCCGTTGATTTATACTTGGCGTCTTTGGTCGTTACCGGTCAACAGAACGACGCTGAAGAGCGCTACCTTCAAGAATTGGCAGCGAAACTGAAACTGGATTCAGAACTGGTAAACGAAATTCGCAAAGAAGCGGCGCTGGTATCCTAGCATTGACCACTTCGAATCGACGGTTTGCGTTGGTCTAGAGCAACTTTCGCTAAAAGCATTTTGGAAACGCGATGTAGGGCTGGTTCCCACCGGCCGAAACAAGCCATTTCTCGGCCGGCAGGAACCGGCCCTACTTCTAATTCCAGTTTTGAAACTTCTTCTAGGGAACCTTTGCAAGCCACTCTTCGGTCAGGTACTTTTCCTGCTTGAGAGACTCAGCAAGTTCGATGGGAACGGCTTCGAAACGATCTGTGGCCTGCCATTGCTGGGCTAGGGCATCGGCCACTGCCCGCGTTGAAACGGGAATGCGGCTGACGAAATCAGCATGAGACCTCTGCTGTCGATATTCCGGTTGCCGGATCGGCGTGCCCAGACAATTTTCGATCAAATCCAGATCAAAGTCACACAGCACGGTGCCGTGGTACAGCATCCAGTTGCGACGACATCGCACGGCGTTGCCAGAAAACTTACGTCCATTAAAAGTCAAATCGCAGGTGCCCTGCATTTGCGTCTCCACGCCCAACGAGCTGATTGCTTCCTGCATGGCTTCGATGACGATTCGATGAGCCTGGTCAAGGGACCGCAATTCCGGTCGCAGACGCATGTCCAACAGCAGGGCGTACATCAAACAACCAGGCCCAGCCACGATGGATTGGCCTCCACTGACCCGCCGGACGACCGTGATCTGGTTGTCACGGCAGAACTCATGGTTGACCTCGGTGCTCAACGGAGAGCTTCTGCCGATAACGACGATTGGATCTTTGGGCTCCCAGAAACGAAGGACTTCCGGATGGTCGTCCACGTTTTCCGCCGTTTCAATTAGCGCATCGTCCAACGCAATGTTCATCACCGCGTCGAGTGTCAGGTCCAAGCGTTGCAAAATTGTCTCTCTGAGAATGAGTGTTGATCGCGGACAAGATGCCTACGGAGCGATCAGATCGCGATAGCAAGACAATAAATCATTTCCCGCCCGTAGCGAGCAAAATTTGGATTCCGCGATGGAGCGTAGTTTAGTCGAAACCTCGCCGCGGTAATTGTGGTCCAGCAACAATTCTGTCGCAACGGGCACCGCAGCGGTAGCGACATCGTCCGGAGCAAACATCAGCTCGGGCAGCCCTTCCAGAATCTCTGGGGTTCCGCCCACATCCGTCGTGACGATCGGCAATCCTGTTGCGGCCGCTTCCAGCAAAACCCTTCCCAGCGGTTCCTGCTTGGCACAGTGAATCAGCAACTGGGCTTGCTGCATCAGTTCGGGAATATCGTTTCTTCGGCCCAGCCATTTGATTTGGGATGGAGCAAAATTCGCGGTGGCGAAATCCCGCAATCGCTGCTCATATTCGATCGCCTCCTGCTTCTGCGAATGCCGCTGTCCGACGATCCACAGTTCAGCTTCCCCGACTTGCTCACACAATCCCTGAAACAGCTGCAGAGATAATTCGACTCCCTTGCGCATGCCGATTTGCCCGATGCATAAGCACACCGGCGCGACCACCGAATCGGGAGCCGGGAAGAAACGTTGCAGATCCACTCCGTTGTGGATTACTCGGACTCGCTGCGATTCCAACCCCCGTTCGATATGAAAGTCAGCCGCGGCTTGAGAAACCGAAACTACGCGATCCAATTGATTCAAGTCCTTCATCGCCTGCCCACTCAAACGGACGATATCGCGAATGTACCCGACGCCTCGCACTGATTGCTGCGAAACGACGGGCCCCACGATCCGGCTGGCGGCAAGGCTGTTGGCGTGCACCATGGTCGGGTTCAGTTGAACCAACAATTCGCTTAACTCCTTGCGAATCTGCTCCAGCGGTTTGCGTACGCCAGCCTCAAAAACCGAAAACGGCTCAATCGCGACACCTTTCTTTTCGAATAGATTGGCAAGGTCCGATTCCGGCTCAATGGCAGCAACAAATTCAAAACCCGCATTTTGTAGAAAAGGCAGGGCAGTCAAAAATGAAAACTCTCCTCCATTGAGGCTGCCGTATTCGGTAAAAAAAAGAACTCGCATCTGTGGTGTCCAAAATGATGGGGCGGTTGATTTTACCGCCCCATCTCGAATCCCGCTAACCTGATTTGAAGTTCAACACCGGCAGACGCTCTTCTTCGATATGCACCAAGTCCTTTTGAGCTTTCATGACTTTTCGAATGTCCTTGTAAGCCCCCGGGGCCTCGTCGCACAGCTTCCGAGATTTTCGCAAATCGAAATGAACGCTCTTCATCTGTCGCTTCAAATCGTTGGCCGAAATCCGATCAGCGGCTTGGGTTCGGCTCATCCGCCGCCCGGCTCCGTGAGAGCAGGACAAAAACGCATCTGCCGACCCGCGACCTGAAACCACAAAACTGGGCGTCCCCATCGATCCCGGAATGATCCCGATCTCGCCTTCGGGTAGCCGCTGGGTTCCCTTTCGATGCAGCCAAAACGTCTGGGAGCCATGAGTTTCCTGCTGGACATGGTTGTGATCCCGATCCAGCACCGATTCGAAATCGACGGACATGCCAAATCCGGCCAGCATCGCGTGGACCTGCTCGAGCATCCGCAAACGATTCGCCGCCGCATAGCTGCGCGCCCACTGCATATCGTGAAGATAGGCTTGGCCCTCGGCCGATTCTGCATCGAGGAATAACAACTTGGAAGCCTCATCGTAGGTCGCGGATTTCAAATGATGAGCCAAAATCGCTGGCCCGACCGCTCGCGACCCGCTGTGAAGCAGCAGATGAATCCGTCCGGTAGAGGACTTTTGGAACTCGACAAAGTGATTGCCGCGTCCTAAAGTTCCCCACTGAACCCGAGCATCGCGCTGCTTCATCTTTTCAAGGCTCTCGCAAGTTAGCTGCGTGTTCAAAAGATCGTCCGGCAACTGGGTTGCCATAGTTTCTTTTGAATGACGAATGATGGGCACGGATTGGCTCAGCCGCTGAAGCAGTTTTTCAGCTTTCCGAGCATTGCGAAACGCGCCCTGAGAGCCGTCCACATCAGCCATCAGATAGCCACAACCAATGTCTCCTCCCACTGCTTCGGGAAAGATAACGCCATTCGAGGCAATCGCCACACCGTTGCAAATCTTCTTCGAAAGGTGAATGTCCGGCATCACGGCGACCCGAGTCACCCCGGGCGCCGCCGCCAAACGTTCAACATTTCGTGTGATCTGCGAATCGATGGCGCGATCAATCCAATAGTGAATAGATTTATTCTTCATCGATGCCTCCTTCAGGGAACCCAACGGTGAATGTCAAATTCGGAACCTTTTTGCGATGAATCGATCTGGCGATTTCGAATTGCAAACGAGAGGCCTGTCGTTGTAACGCCTGAATGGCTTCGTTGACAGAACTGGGTTCGTTGCAACTGACATGAACTCGCAAACACGATCCGTCAGGGTTGGGAACGACGGTGATCACGTCCATACTTTGGACCAATGAATCATCGCAATCGGTCAGCACGAATTCTAAAGTCCGCGCGACCTGTCGGCACAGCTGCCAAATTTTGCGATTCTGTTGGTTTGAGGAACGCGATTTTTTGAACCACTCGCGTGGATCGATTCCGTCTTCTTCGTGGATCTCTCCACAGTATTGCAGCATTTCATCGCGCAGCTGCCTCGCGTTTTTTTTGCGTCGTGACACAGGATTGCCTATAAGAAAAGATGGCTGAGTAGAAAGCAGCGAAAGAGTGAGCCAGCAACGCCAGTTCGCGCAATGCATGCGATCCGGATTCTTCTATCCGTCACGAAAGCGGCGCAGGGGAATCTCCCCCAGACCAAACGTCGGGCTCAGGCTGAAAGCAGCGGTCACAGGACCACGCTCTCAGGCGGCAATTGCAATTTTTGAGAAAGTTCGCACGATAGATCTCCTGCGAAGAAGGTGGTAGCAGACCCCATTGAGACAGCTCTGGATGCTGGAGGTTCGCGCCGACTCAAAAAATTAACGAAAACGCTACACGATCAACATCGCGTCGCCGTAACTGAAAAAGCGATATTTCTCTTCAACCGCTTCCGCGTAAGCCCGCTTCATCAGATCGTCACCACCAAGGGTCCGGATCATCACCAGCAAGGTGCTGCGGGGAAGGTGAAAATTGGTCATCAACCCGTCCACGATTTTGAATTCGTACGGCGGCTTGATAAACAAATTCGTATCGCCCGCCCAAGGCTTGATCTCGCCATCGGCTGCGGCCGTTTCTAACACGCGAACCGAAGTCGTCCCCACGGCAATAATCCGTCCGCCTTCGATGCGAGTTTGCTTCAGGATGTCGACAGCTTTTTGCTGGATCTCTCCGTACTCAAAGTGCATCTCATGATCGTTAAGATGGTCGGCGGTGACAGGTCGGAAGGTCCCGATGCCAACATGCAGTGTGACTTGGGCGATCCGAATCCCGGCATCGATCAACTCTTTGATCAGTCGCCGCGTCAGATGAAGTCCCGCCGTGGGAGCGGCGACCGCTCCAACTTTCTTCGCATAGATGGTCTGGTAATCTTTCAGGTCGTTGTCGACCATGTTTCCGTCGCGGATATAATGTGGCAATGGCACACGACCAATCAGCGATAATACTTCTTCGAAAGTGCCATCGACATTCGGTTTGACGACCCACGCCCCGTCATCCAATCTGGCCACCATCGACAGTTCGGCTCGTTCGACGCCGTGACGATCGGTGATAACAACGACTTCTCCCGGCTTTATCTTGCCGCGGGTTTTGCACAAGCACTTCCAGTTACCGTTTTCGTCGGCTTGCAAAAACAGCCCCTGCCAGCGACCGCCGGTTTGTTTCCGCTTACCGACCAGTTTCGCAGGAATGACTTTGGTGTTGTTCAACACCAAACAATCACCTGCCTGCAGGACATCTCCCAAGTCACGAACATGATAGTGGTCGATCATGTTGTGGTCGCGGTTGGCCAACATTAACCGAGCGTCTTCCCGATTCGAAAGCGGGCTCTGCGCGATCAGGTCTTTGGGCAACTCGTAGTCGTAGTCAGCGGTAGCAATACGCTCACCGGTATCGTTGGGCATGTTCAGTTGGCGATTGGAGGAGTGGACTGCGAGATTTAATCATCAAAAGATCAAATCGACAACGGTTATGTGAGCAAAAAATAACAATCCCGACCTCAAAGCTGTCGCGTCAATGCAAACTTTTAAACACTTTGGGGCGGCGGTTTCCTGAAAAAATGGCAGCGTTCCGACTTTGCAGGCCGCTAATGGTGCCAGCTATCATCCCTAGCAGTTTAAACCGAAATAGCGTTTGACGATTTCGGTAAAACGTTAAAAATGCCGACACTCTCAAAATATTGAGATAGAGTTTCTTTATCCCGAAGTTTCATTCCCCGGATTGCCCGTGTCGATGCATGGCCGACCTCCTCAACCCGCCCGACGACGCTTTTTAAAGCGATCGTTCGCTGGTGGCGTTTTAGGTTTAGGGGTATACGCGTTTGGAATCGAGCCGCGCTGGTTGGAAGTGACGTCGCATGAAATCCAAATCCCGGGTTTGGATTCGCGGCTGGACGGAGCGACTGCAGTGCACTTCAGCGATACTCACATTGGCTCCCGCGTGGGCGATGACTACATCCGCCGGCAACTGAACTACATCAGTTCCCTGCAGCCTGATTTTGTTTTCTTCACTGGCGATTTTCTCGATTGCGCAAGCGACTGGCACCGAGAAAAAGGCCGACAAATGTTGCCATCGTTTCCGAAAGGGAAAATTGGGACCGCATGTGTTTTTGGCAATCACGATTACCTCGACAGTGATCGCCACGATCGCAAAATTGTCTCTGGCGAAGTCACCCGTTCGTTGCAGGAAGATTTTGCCGAACATGACATCAAAATCCTGATTGACGAGACCGTCGAATTTGACGGCCTGCGGATTGCCGGCTTGAGAGACTATTGGTACGGTGGATTTAATAATCGCAGCGCTGCCAAAGCGATAGCCAAAGTTTCTGACGGCCCGTCGATCGTCCTCAGTCACAATCCCGATACGGCAGATCTTCCGATTTGGAAAAACTACAACAGCTGGGTGCTGTCGGGGCATACCCATGGCGGGCAATGTACTTTTCCGTTGCTGGGCGCGCCGATCCTGCCGGTCAAGAATAAGGACTACGTTTCGGGCAAGTATGAAATTGAAGCCGGTCATCGGATGTTCATCAACCGCGGCATCGGCCACACACATCGTGTCCGATTCATGGCTCGGCCTGAAATCACCGTACTGACCCTGCGCAGCAGTTAGCGGAACGGATTGCCAGCTCAGCCTTGCCTAGTTTTGACCGCGGCAAGGCGCCTGCTTTCGGTCTACTCAAAAAACGTGACGTGAGTGCAGCGAGTTGGTAACATGAACTCATGGAACTCGCAGATGACTCAACCACGGGCAAGCCCAAACCCATGCCCGAACCGAAACCGAAACGCAAACGCAGTCCCTTTCAATTCGGGATCCGGTTTCTACTGATACTATCGACGGTTGCCGCATTTGCCATTGCCTATGTAAGTTTTCGCCTTCGAACAGAACGTTTGCAGCGAGAAACACTGGAGGCGTTTCCGGGAGCCAACACCCAAGCTTTGTACGACTATCAGGTCTATGATCCAGAGACTGGCAAGATCCCCGGTGTCCCCCCAGGGCCTCAGTTTCTCAAAGACTGGTTCGGCAAGCACATACTCGCCAATATTGTGCAGTTTCGAGTCATCGGCGAGGCGCGGTCCTCGGATTCTATTGACCTCTCGCCATTGGCAAACTTAAAACACTTGCGACATTTGAGATTTGAGCATCTCGATGGATTTAAAGATTTGAAGTCGATGCAGTACGCGCCTCATCTGGTGCGTTTAAGAATTGAGTATTGCTCTTCTCTGAAAAGCCTTACTGGGATTGAACACTGCACGGGCCTCGAACAGATTGAGATCATCAACAGCGGCCGACTTGAGGACATTGCAGCCATCAAGTCTCTAACGAATCTCAAGCAAATATTCATTAGCCAACGCAGACTGCCAACCGAGCGAGATGATACTCCGCTGGATGATGCCAGCTATTTGAAATCGATGCAGCAACTTGAAGATCTCCATATAAGTGTGCCACATTGGAAAACCCTCAACGGCTTTGAGGGCCTCACACAATTGAAGGACCTAACGCTAACTGAGGCGAACGATCTGGAAGACGCCACCGGAATGAAGTCGCTTCCACGGTTGAAGATTTTGAAACTATTGGGAGCTTCGAGCCTGAAGCAACTCGTGATCCCCGAATCGGCTGACTTAGAACAAGTCTACATTTCCGGTGCGACCAGCCTCGAACGCATCGTGCTGGCGGGAGATCAATCTGCGATTGTTTCTTTGACGGTACTCGACTGTCCCAACCTTGAAGGACTTGACGAACTTGAGGACTGTCCCAACCTACGCCACGTCAGAATCTCTAAGGTTCAACGACTCATCGATGCAGCCGCCGAAGCTCCCTTTGAAAATCGAGGGATTCGTTTTGAGTACGACGAGCCAATATCCGATTGACAGAGACTCTAGTTTCGCCAGA
>CAZDZX010000020.1:0-23926 GCA_964510005.1 uncultured Pirellulaceae bacterium | reverse complement strand
AAAACGATCTTGGACAGAAAAGAAGCCGACGCTGCAAAGTTTGATACTCTCATTTGACCGCCATCTGTTCAGGATGATCTGCACCCAAGTCCGAGAGGATTTTTCGAGCCCTCGGAAAATCTCGTTGGGCTATCAATTTTTGAGCGGAATCATATTGCTTCGCTACAGAACCAACAAACGGATTGGCCATCAGTTTTTGAGGGCGAATGGATGCATATTGATTCGTATCCAACTCAAAAAAACGTGGGCGCGAGGAAAAAGCGTTGTTGTACAAATAAGTCAAACTGGTGATCGACGCCCACGGCGCATGCTGACGAATATTGTACTTGAGCCCCCGCTGTTTCAGATATTTTTTCATCTCCGGCTGAACGTTGAATCGCGCTGGAAAACCGGCCGAATAGGTGATGCAATCGATCTGTTTTTCCAAGCCTCGATCCTTCATCGCTGCCATCACTGGCTGACCAATTTGCGACAAAAAAAGAGACGAACTACTCGCTTCGTCACCCAGTTTCTCGCTATGAGATATCCCCTTCAGATAGACAACATTGGATGCAGGAATGTTACGTAAGTCAACGTAGGTGTTCGCAACCCCAAGTGAATCTGGCGACTCTTCATTCACCACCACAAGCGTGTTTTCGGGTCCTTGTGAAAACACTTGGCTGGAAAAACAGCATGTGAATACCACCACCAGCACAGAAAAAAGCAGTCGTTCAGTTACAGACATTGACTATCCCTCAGCAAGGCTCTTCCGAGTCACTTCCTCCTTGGACTGCCCAAGGTCGTGCTCGACCATTATTTTCGCTAATTCTTCGCAACTGGTTTTGGCCTCCCAACGCAGTTTCTGTTTGGCTTTGGAGGGATCTCCGACCAAGCGATTGACTTCCGTCGGGCGAAAGTACTGTGGGTCGATTTCAACATACCGCTCCCAATCGAGATCCAGATATCCGAAAGCAAAATCTAGGAACTGGCGAATCGAATGTACTTCTCCGGTGGCCAACACAAAGTCTTCCGACTGATCCTGCTGCAGCATCAACCACATGCCTTCGACATAATCCTTGGCGAAACCCCAATCTCGCTTGGCGTCGAGATTGCCTAAATAGAGTTTGTCCTGAAGACCCAACTTGATTCGCGCCGCGGCGAGGGTGATCTTGCGAGTTACAAAGTTCTCGCCACGGCGCGGTGATTCGTGATTGAAAAGAATGCCGTTGACCGCAAACAGGCCGTAGGCGCGACGATAATTCACCGTTTGATGATAGGCAAAAACCTTCGCACAAGCGTAAGGCGACTGCGGCCGAAAAGGCGTGGTTTCTACCTGAGGCATTTCGATGGCATCTCCGTACATCTCGGACGAGGACGCTTGGTAGAAACGGATCTCTTTCTTCAGATTGAGCTTGCGGGCAGCCTCCAAGGCATTGAGGGCACCGATGCCATTGACCTCTGCGGTGTAGCCGGGCGAATCAAAAGAGACTTTAACATGGCTTTGCCCCGCCAAGTTATAGATCTCATCGGGCTCGATCTGTTCAACGAGCTCACTGATGCGTTGGCCGTCAGTCAGATCGCCGTAATGCAGAGTCAGCTCGAGGTCAGATTGCAAACGATCTCGATAGATAGCATCGAGCCGAGACAAGTTCGAGGAACTACTGCGGCGCACCAAGCCATGAACTTGGTAGCCTTTATCGAGCAAAAGTTCTGCCAGATAAGAACCGTCCTGGCCTGTGATTCCTGTGATCAGCGCTGTTTTTGACATCAAAGAAAAAGAAGCGCATCGCCAAAAATTCGACGACGCGCTTCGTATTTAACCCTATCGTTTTCCGATGCTCTCGATCTGAAATCCTTTTTCTCGCAGCGTGTCGGCGTCAAGGATGTTGCGACCATCGAACAGGAACGCAGGTTTCTTCATCGATTTGTAGATCGCATCGAAATCGCGATCTCGGAATTCATCCCATTCCGTCATGACGGCAACCGCATGGGCATCTTGAGCCGCTTCTTCACAGCTCGAGGCAACGGTAACGTTGTTGTCCAACAGAGACTTCTGGACATCGGTCAGAACTCCATCGGGACCCGCCATGACGTACTCCAGATCCTTGCGAATCTTCTCAAGGCTGACTTGTGGATCGTAGATCGTCAGTCGAGCTCGCTCCTCAAGCAAGTCACGGCAAACGTAGATCGCAGCCGACTCACGCGTGTCGTTGGTGTCCTTTTTAAAGGCAAATCCCCAGACGGCGATCTTTTTGTCCGACACGGTATTGAACATCTTTTTTACGATCCGAGTCGAGAACCGGTACTTTTGGTAATCGTTCATCACGACGACCTGTTCCCAGTACTTGGCGACTTCGGGGAGACCGAAATGCTCACACAGATAAACCAAGTTCAGAATATCCTTCTGAAAACAAGAACCGCCGAAACCAACGGAGGCCTTCAGGAATTTAGGTCCGATTCTCGAATCCGTTCCGATCGCTCCAGCAACTTCGTCCACGTCAGCACCGGTGGCTTCGCAGAGGGCCGAGATCGCGTTGATCGAACTGACTCGCTGGGCAAGAAACGCATTGGCTGTCAATTTTGACAACTCGCTACTCCACAGGTTGGTGCGAATGATGCGGTCGTTAGGAACCCAAGACTTATAGACGTCGGCCAGTTTTTCGATGGCTTCGTGGCTATCACCACCGATCAAGATTCGGTCGGGTGAAAGCAGATCATCAATCGCGGTGCCTTCTGCCAAAAATTCTGGATTGCTCAGAACGTCGAACTTGACCCCTGAACCGTTGCTGGACGCGTTCAGAATTCGCTTGACCGATTCAGCGGTGCGAACCGGCAAGGTGGACTTTTCGACAACCACTTTGTCGGAATCGGAATTTTCAGCGATGGTGCGAGCACATTTTTCGACAAACTCAAGGTTTGCCGCACGGCCAGCACCGATACCAAACGTCTTGGTCGGCGTGTTCACTGAGATAAAGCACATGTTGGCTGCGCGAATCGCACCCGGGATATCGGTGCTGAATTTAAGATTCCGGCCACGTGCTGATTTGACAACATCGTAGAGGCCAGGTTCGTAAACAGGCAGCTCATCACTGTTCCAAGCTGCGATGCGATCTGGATTCAAATCCACGACATGCACATCGATGTCAGGGCATTTGTGAGCGATCATGGCCATTGTGGGTCCGCCCACATAGCCAGCACCAAGGCAGCAAATTTTTGTTTGTTTCGATTCAGAAATCATAGTTGTTGTCCAGTAGGAAACGGGGAGCCGAAAATAAGTAATCAGAATCGAAATTCGAATCGGCTCGGAAGGTAGGGACTCCGTCCCCCTGGGTGACACCAGATATTGCTTTGTTCGGGTTTAAAGCAAAAAACGGCCAAAGCACCGACAAATCCATCGATCCTCGAGCCATCGTTGGTGTTCAGCTTATCAACCGAAAGTGCCCCGTAAATGGTAAAACCGCGAAGGTTAGCCAAATCGGAACTCTCACATGCCCGAAGCTTAAATTTTTCCTATTTTTCGGTATTTGAGGGCAACTTAACCCTTTTAAGCTATCTGCAACGCCGTCAAATGGTTGTTAGGCTGGACTGCCATCTCTCAAAGATTAAACTCGACGATTAACCACGGCTTCCATTACCTTCGAAAAATAAATTCTATGGCTACTGCTACCGTTTCAAAGGATTCAGCTCCCAGTTCAAACAACGCATCCCAAACGATGCGAGTGGTAATGCCGTACCTCATTGCCATTGGTGCAATGACTCCTATGTTTTTGCTGTTCCTGCGGCAAATGATGGGCAAAACGCACTACCAAATGGTTGGGCTGGCCATCGCCGCAACAGCGGCCTTCGTTTTCATTCGGTGGCCCCGCGAAGAAAAAGTTCCATGTCGTGAAAGCAAGCTCAGCAACGTCTTACTCGTCCTCGGACTTGTGTTTGGGATCGGCTCAGTCATGTTTGTGGACACTTGGTTCTGCGCCGTCAGCGTTATGCTTTTGCTGACCAGCCTGTTGATGAAAATCATTGATCCGGAAACTCGCGGCAGCCTTTGGCCAGCTGTGCTGCCGATGTTTGTCTTCCTGCCGCTTCCGATGCAGCGAGACACGATGCTGATTACGGCTCTGCAGCGGTACAGTGCTTGGTTTACCAGTCGCTTGCTGGATCTTCCGCCAGGGATTCCTCACTTTCTTAACGGGACCTCGATTATGGTGCCCGGAAAGCCTGGCTACGGAGTTGCCGCTGCCTGCAGCGGAGTCCAATCGTTTTTCACACTGCTATTTATCGCGATGGTCGTACTGGTCGCCTACCGAAGAATCAATTCCACCGTTGCAGGAGGAGTTCTGTTTTCGATTATTGGACTGCTGTTTATTGTTCCCGGCATGATTCTGGGGAATTCGCTGTTGTTCTACATTGGATTGCCATTTGTCCTGTGGGGACTGCTTGGCATTCGGGCCATGCTGCTGGTTTTCGCAGCTGTATTTTGGACCATGTTCATCAACGTGCTCCGCATTTTTTTGATTCCGATCATGGATTCCATGGACGTTAACCTCTCCGAAGGGATTCCTCACATTCTGCTAGGCTGGGGCGCGTTGCTGGTTGGCGTGATGTTACTGCTCAGCACCGATCAATTGATCCTGTTTATCTTTGGCCCCGTGGATGCGGAAGTTGGAAATTCACTTCCGATGGGAAAATTGGTTACCCGTTTCTGGAACCAGCTGCTGGGCCACACAGAAGATGATAAGAAAACCTCTCGAAAGAAAGCCATTCCGGTTTCCAATAGCTCCAACTTACTGGCTTGGATCGTGGCGGGAATCCTGGCGCTGGGCGGCCTTTTTCAACTCGTTGATGTGGCTCGCGCCTACAGCCAGCCCGACATCACCGTTCAGTTTTTTGATGCCGATATCACGCAACCGATGGACGCCTCTGACCTGCCAGGGCAACTCGAAACTTGGACACTCCTAGAAGACGGCTACTCCAACGAACGCCGTGACCGAGGTTCGGATTTGGGTCGCTGGACAGACCGCTGGCGATACAAAAGTCTTAACTGCAACGCCACCGTTTCCTTCGACCAGACTTTTCCTGGCTGGCACGAACTGACCACCTGCTATCGTAATGGCGGTTGGAAACTAGTGGCAGGCAGCCGAAAGGTCACCGACACAAAGGAACCCGGGGATCCCGAAGGCACAGAAAATTGGCAGTATGTCGAAGCCCGTTTCACTCGCGAAACAGGAGAACGAGGCTACCTACTGTTCAGCCTTTTCGATGGTGCTGGGCAAGGCATGGCACCTCCCCTCCAAGCCGATGGGCTTCAGGCGCTATATGAGCGAGCAAGAAACCGTCTGACCAACCGCGTACGAAGAAACCTCTTCAGTTCCGAAGCTTACCAGTGCCAGACCTTTATTCAGCACTACGGCGAGCTCAGTCCAGAAGTGAAAGAGGACATCAAAAACCGCTACAGAGACGTCCGACAACGACTCAGAACAAAATTCGTCGAACGTAAAGGTACCCAGCCTGTGGGAATTCTGGACGAAGCTACTGCACCTGCCAAGCCTGCTACTGCGAAGCAGTAGTAGCACAAACTGCTATTGGGCGCCACCGGTATTTCTGAATAATCGACCGGTTCTACCTGTCAAGAAAATCAGTGGCTCAATGGGAGACGGTCAGATGAACTGTTTGGTAACTGGCTGTGCCGGGTTTATCGGCTCGCGTGTGTCATCACTGCTCTTGCAGCAGGGACATCGGGTCGTCGGTATCGACGACCTCAACGACTATTACGATGTCACGCTCAAGCATCACCGGCTGGACGCGCTGACTCTCAAGTTCGGATTTCGCTTCCATCAAGCCGGCATCGAAAACGCAGCGGACGTTAATCGGATTTTTGAACAGCATCGCTTCGATGCGGTCATCAATCTCGCCGCCGCCGTCGGCGTGCGATACAGCATCGAAAATCCGCAGATCTACATGTCCACCAATCAGATCGGCAACCTCAACCTGCTGGAAGCCATCCGTCGACACGGCGTCAACAAGTATGTCTTGGCTTCGACATCGTCATTGTATGCCGGGCAAAAAATGCCCTTCCTAGAAACCCTCCCCGTCAACACGCCGATCTCGCCCTACGCGGCTTCCAAAAAAGGCGCCGAATCGATGGCGTGGACCTACCATCACCTGTTCGATATCGACACCACCGTCCTGCGCTACTTCACCGTTTACGGACCTGCAGGACGTCCTGACATGGGAATCTTTCGCTTCGTTCGCTGGATCGCCGAAGGGCAACCGATTCAACTTTTTGGAGACGGAACTCAGTCGCGTGACTTTACCTATGTCGACGATATCGCCGCTGGAACCATCAAAGCACTCCGACCCGTCGGATTTGAAACCATCAATCTGGGCGGCGGCAACAACCCGACCTGCCTCAACCAAGTGCTCAGCATGATCGGCGATCGACTGGGCTGCGAACCAGAAATTCAACAACTCCCGCCGCATTTGTCCGACATGAAGTCCACCCATGCGGACATCTCCAAAGCGGCACGACTGCTAGATTGGAAACCAACGGTTGCGATAGGCGACGGACTGGACCGCTGTATCGAGTGGTATCTAGATAACCTTCCTTGGTCCGCCGAACTGTCTTTAGAGCGCCACGCTTCTACCGGCGAAACATCTGCCCCCTTTTACGTCGAAAACGCGTAAACACCTCTGTGCCTTGGGGTTTTTAGAGAGCTGTCAACGTAACTGATGTCGCAAGACTTCAGAATTTCTTGGAATACATGCTGCCCAAACTATCGATTTCTGAACGGTTGTCAGTCCAGCGACAAACCGCTCGCAGCCTCGGCGGGAAAGTGCTTGCCCTTTTCGTAGCTGTAACTGTCTCATTGCTTGCAACCTGCTTGTAACTTGCAATACCAAGAAACTGAGAGCGAAACCGTCGACTAAAACCGAGCTTCGCGACTGCCTTGCCACAACCGACAATGCAGCAACTTCAAAAGAAATACTTATCACTTGGCATCTCACGACCCAATATCGCGACGTTTTGACACATCCAGAACATCAATCGAGAGCATCCAAATTGCCGAAACCTGTTGTTGGGACCGATTAGGGTGCGACTTTTTATCGGGTCGATGCCAGTCGATAATCGCTGTATCTTATTGAGCCCGTGGGGGAGTTGCGCAAATCAGGGCGAGTTTCAAAATTCGCTGTGTTTTCCAACGACTCCGTAACGTCACTTTTTCACTCGCACTAAATTCAATGTTTCGGCCGGCACAGTGTTTTATGCCGTGCACCGAATCGGCAGTCTTTTGACTGGTTTTCATTTATGCAAGAATTTCATTTTCCAACTTGGGTTAATAAATTTACGGTCATGTTGATCGTAGGTGGCCTTGGTGTGGCTGGTTATTTAGCGACGTGCCTGTTTGCCGGAATTCATCCGGAGGTCGTCAACGTTGGCTACAAACCCAAACAGCCCGTTCCCTTCAGTCATAAACTTCACGCGGGCCAGTTGAAGCTGGACTGTCGCTACTGCCACAACACCGTGGAACGCGCCGGTCACGCAGCGATCCCGCCATCGGCGACTTGCGGCAATTGCCACGGTGGAGGCAGAACCACCGGCGAATTGGTCGACGGCAAAATGCAACCGGGTCGTGAGCTGGGAATCGTTCATCCGGAAAGCTCGCTGCTTGAGCCCGTTCGCACTTCACTGGAAGACATGGAAAAGCCGCTGCAGTGGCAGCGAATTCATAACCTTCCCGATTTTGTGTACTTCAATCACTCGGTTCACGTCAAACGCGGCGTCAGTTGCGTTTCCTGTCACGGTCGCATCGACCAGATGGATGTCGTTCAGCAAATGGAACCGCTGTCGATGAAGTGGTGTCTTGATTGCCATCGCAACCCCGAGCCCAACCTTCGTGATCCCGCGTTGGTGACCCAATTGGATTTGGTCATCGAAAACCCGGAAGAGAACGGAAAGATGTGGAAAGAAAAACTGAACATCAATCCCAACGTCAGCTGTTCGACTTGCCATCGCTAATCAGCCGTTTTTTACCGATCCAAACCATACAAATTTTTGCTTGCATCCAATGAACAAGCCTCATTCACAACACGACAAACTTCGCGCTCAAGACACCGATCTAGATCGGTTGATGGAGTCGCCTGGATTTGACGAAGCCATTGATCACGATTTCGGTTCTGCGACCGAAGGACTCGACGATGGAGTTTCTCGCCGCCGCTGGCTGCAAATCATGGGAGCTTCTCTGGCTCTCGGTGGTGCTGCCGGTTGTCGTTACGAAGAAGAGAAAATCGTCCCCTTCGCCTTCCGGCCTCAAGGTCGTATCCCAGGCGTTCCTCAAAAGTTCTCTTCGATGATCGATTTCGGTGGCGTTGCCCAACCCCTGATTTCGACCAACTACGACGGCCGCCCGATCAAGCTTGATGGAAACCCCAACCATCCCAGCTCCAAAGGGGCCTCAACGGCATTCACTCAAGCTCGCATTCTGGAATTTTACGATCCGGATCGCTTGCGTGCCCCACTGGCGGTCGATCGCAATCCGAAATCCCAAGCCCGTGCGTTTTCTGACGCAGCCGAATCGGACATCATCGAAGCATTGACCGCGGCGTCAAAAGATCTGTCTTCGGTCGCCATTCTGGCCGAGCCTTCTTCATCGCCATCGGTTTTGCGTTTGCGGAAGCAACTCGAAAGCAAGGGCGCGAAATGGTTTGCGTTTACATCGGTCAACGATGACAACTCGCGAGCCGGTGCCAAGCAAGCCTTCGGCAAAGTCGTCAAACCCGTTTACAACTTCAAAGACGCCGAAGTGATCGTCACGTTGGACGCCGATCCGATCGGTGGAACCGATCCTAACGCGATCGCCAACTCGATTTCATTCGCGCTTTCTCGCGACCCCGACAACGGCAAAATGAGCCGTCACTACGCGGTCGAAAGCCAATTCACGCAGACCGGTGCTGCCGCCGATCATCGCCTTTCCTGTCGCAGCTGCGACATCGCTGGCTTCCTTGGCTCGCTACTGGCGAAACTAAAAGAAGTCGATGCGGATGCTCCCATCGACGGCAGTCTTTCCTATCGCGACAAAGTCCTACAGGCCATGGCCCAGGACCTTAAAGGCAGCCCCGGCGCTGGCGCTATCGTTGTTGGTGAAAACCAGCCACCGGAAGTTCACGCACTCGCTCATCACATCAACGATCGCATCCTTCACAATGTCGGCAAGACCGTTAACTACTTGGACGTCGGTGATGCCGATCGCGATTTGGCACTCGATTCCGTCAAGAAGTTCGTCGCCGAAGCCAGCTCTTTCAAGACGCTGATCGTTCTCGGTGGCAACCCGGTTTACGGAGCCTCGGGCGTCGAAGGCGTTGCCGAAGCCATTGCCTCGGTTGAACAAGCCATCCATGCGACCTCTTTCCGCAACGAGACATCGCTCAGTTGCACGTTGGTGGCAAACACTTGCCATGCCTTGGAGTCGTGGAAAGACGGTACGGCTTCGGATGGCTCCATCTGTGTCGGCCAACCGCTGATCAATCCGCTCTTCGGCGGCATGTCAGACATCGAAACATTGGCTTTGTTGGCCAACGGCGAGCCTTCCAAGGGCATCGATATCGTTAAAGAAACAACAGGCCTGTCGAAACTGGCATGGACCAAAGCCGTTCACAATGGCTTTGTCGAAGGCAGTGCTCCTAAGCCCGCCGATGTCGTCGCCAAAGACGAACCTAAAGTCGCTGCCACCGACGCGTGGAAAAGCGATTGGGATGGCAAGCTGGAAGTTGTCTTCACGGCATCGCGTAGTGTTTACGATGGCGAGTTTGCCAACAACGCGTGGTTGCAAGAGTTGCCAGACTTTATCTCCAAGCACACTTGGGACGCCGTTCTTTCGGTCAATCCAGAAACCGCCAAAGAGTTGGGCCTGAAGCAGAGCACCAAAGCCACGGTCACAATCGGCAGTCACGATGTTCGCATCCCTGTCTACGTTCAACCTGGCCAAGCCAAGGGTTCGATCGGATTGGCATTGGGTTACGGACGGACTCTCGCCGGACGCGTCGGTGGAGACGCCGGTGGCGGAGTCAAATCGGTCGGACCCAACTGCGGCGCCCTTCGCACACCCGAATCATGGAGTTTTGCGGCTGGGCTGGAGTCTTCTGTGGTGACGCCGTCGAGCAGCAACTACAAACTGGCTTTGATCCAAGAGCCGTGGACGATCGACGAAAAAGGTCGTGGCGAAATTCAAAACCGGATGTTCCGCAATGCGGACAAAAACGAAACCGATCGTTCAGCCCTGATCCGCGAAGGCACCTTTGCCAGCTATCAGAAGTTCCTCGCTAAGCATCCAATCGCTCACGATCATGGCGATCACGACGGACACGGACACGACGATCACGATCACGACAGCCACGATCACCACGAGCATGGCGCTGACCACAGTTCTCGTTCAACCGCTTTGCCGATCGTCACCAATGTCAGTTTCAATCCCGGCGAAGGCGTTCCTGTGGTTCCCGCAGTCCTGGCCGAGGAAAAGGAACACGGCGAAGGCGAAGGTCATGATCACGAAGGCCACGATCACGAAGGCGGCCACGACGATCACGGCCACGGGCATGAGGAAAAGCACAGCTGGCCTGAAGCCTTCCACATGCACCATGAGTTGTTCGATTTGACTCCCGGTTCGCGTTTGGACTACACGCACCAGAATCCTGCTAACACCAACACGTGGGGCAAGTCGATCGATTTGACCAAGTGCATTGGTTGCAACTCATGCGTCACGGCCTGCCAAGCGGAGAACAATGTTCCTGTGGTCGGTCGCGCCGAAGTCTGGCGTGGTCGCGAGATGCACTGGATTCGCATCGACCGCTACTTTGGCAACAACCTCTACAACAAAGAAGCTGCCGAAGATGAAGGTGAAGACAAGGTAATCGTGCACCAGCCCGTTGCTTGTCACCATTGCGAGAATGCTCCTTGCGAAACGGTTTGCCCCGTGGCAGCCACCGTGCACAGCCGCGAAGGGCTCAACGACATGGTTTACAACCGCTGTATCGGTACACGTTACTGCGGCAACAACTGTCCTTACAAAGTGCGTCGTTTCAACTTCTTCAACTACAGCGATGCCAAAACATTCCTGAAGTACCCTGGTGCGGACAAACTGCCTTTGGGCGATCGCAACCAGCAGTACTTGATGATGAATCCTGAAGTCACGATTCGTACTCGCGGCGTGATGGAAAAGTGCAGCTACTGCGTGCAGCGGATTCAGAACACAAAAATCAAAGCCAAAGCCGAAGGCAACCGTCCGATCGGCCCTGAAGAAATCACAACCGCTTGCCAGGACGCTTGTCCGACACAGGCGATTGAGTTTGGCGACCTGAACAACAAAGCGTCGCGAGTCCGCAAGGCTCATGACAACCCACGGGCTTACTCGATGCTGGAGGTTTTGAACAACATTCCACGCACCAAGTATCTGGCTCGCGTTGCCAACCCACACCCGGCGTTGGTTGATTTCGATGACACACACTCCGTGCCTAAAATCGGCGCACACTAAATTCGAGAGGAGTCGCTGGCTGAAGGTCGGCGGTTCCTTTCAAAAAACGATTCAACTCAAAACGGACCATGGGCTGGAAGCCCGTGCACAAACGAGAATAAAAAATGGCAACAACAGTTGACCCTAAACAACTCAACAACACTCTGGACGATCCTGCTGAACGGTCGCCATTGGTGACCGGTGGACTCGATTACACCGGCGTCACTGACACGGCCGCTGCAGTTTGGGATGCCGATCGACCGCCTGCACTGTGGTGGGGCCTATTGGCCGTCGCCATCATGTTGCTGGGTCTGCTTGGCTTTTGCGTCAATCACCTGCTGATGTCGGGTGTTGGCGTCTGGGGTAACAACAACCCTGTCTATTGGGGTTGGCCGATCGTCAACTTCGTTTTCTGGGTCGGTATCGGTCACGCGGGAACGCTGATTAGTGCGATCCTGTTCCTGTTCCGGCAAAACTGGCGAACCAGTATCAACCGGGCCGCTGAAGCCATGACGATCTTTGCGGTTGTCTGTGCTGGCCTGTTCCCGGGCGTGCACATCGGCCGCGTGTGGGTTTTCTACTGGCTGTTCCCAATCCCAACCGAACACTTGGCCATGTGGCCGAACTTCCGCAGCCCACTGCTGTGGGACGTTTTCGCGGTTTCAACTTACGCCACCGTTTCACTGCTGTTTTGGTACATGGGCATGGTGCCCGACATCGCGACGTTCCGCGATCGCAGCAAAAGCAAAATCGGCAAATTCATCTACAGCATTTTGTCGCTGGGCTGGACCGGATCCTCACGTGCTTGGCATCACTACGAGATCGCCTACACGATCCTTGCCGCCTTGGCGACGCCGCTGGTTCTTTCAGTACACACGATCGTAAGTTTCGACTTTGCGGTTTCCCAGCTGCCGGGTTGGCACACCACGATCTTCCCGCCGTACTTTGTTGCCGGTGCGATTTTCTCCGGTTTCGCGATGGTGGTCACGCTGCTGGTCCCGGCGCGGAAAATATGTGGCGTGGAAAACCTGATCACGGTGCGCCACCTCGAAAACATGAACAAAATCATCATGGCCACCGGCCTGATGGTGGGAACCGCCTACGGAATCGAATTCTTTATGGCCTGGTATTCGGGCGTTGAGTTCGAGCAATTCGCGCTGTCCAACCGAGCGTTTGGAAACTACGCCTGGGCTTACTGGATCATGGTCAGTTGCAACGTACTGGTGCCGCAAGTGTTCTGGTTCAAGTGGTGCCGCACGACGCCGTGGTTCATGGTCATCGTCTGCATCTTTGTGAACATTGGTATGTGGTTTGAGCGTTTCGTGATCACGATCACTTCGCTCTCCCGTGACTTCCTGCCGTCCAGCTGGTCGTACTTCTACCCAACGTGGGTGGATATCTCGATGCTGATCGGTAGCTTTGGATTGTTCTTTACTTTGTTCTTGTTGTTCTGCCGCTTCATGCCCATCATCGCGATGGCTGAGGTCAAGAGCATCATGCCTCATGGCGAAGACCACCACTAAGACGACTTACAGCGACGCGAACTGAATATTCAAACCTGAAATTCCGGCTTCGGCCGGTACTACAAACTGTCAAAAACATGTCGAACGAAACTGAAAATCAGGAACAGGAACAGGAACTGGTTGGCCTGCTGGCTCAGTTTGATGATCCAGATTCACTCATTGCAGCCTGCAACAACGCGCGCGAAGCCGGCTACAAAAAGATGGATGCGTACACGCCGTTTCCGGTTCATGGAATCGATCCGGCCTTGGGCATCAAACGTTCCAAATTGCCTTTCTTCGTGTTGATGGTCGCCCTCGGTGCGGTCGCTCTCGGATTGGGAATGCAGTTCTACACCAATGGTGGTTCCAAGAGCGTGCCGACGGATGAAGTCTGGCCTTTCCCCGGCTACCAGTTCATGATCTCGGGTAAGCCTTACTTCAGCTTGCCAGCCAACATTCCGGTGACGTTTGAAGTCATCGTTTTGTCCAGTGCCTTTGCCACGTTCTTTGGCATGTGGTTCATCAACCGTCTGCCACGTCTTTCCAATCCACTGCATCGCGTCTCTCGTTTTAAACGAGTCACCAACGATAAATTTTTCCTGATGCTGGAAAAAGCCGACGGGCTGTTCAGCGAATCGGGTTCACGAGAGCAGTTGAATTCTTGGGGCGCCGTCGCCATCGAGGAAGTTCAACAGGACCTCACCGACACCAAACTGCCCGCATGGTTTCCCACCGTGGCGTTCTTGTTTGCGTTGTTGCTGTTGATTCCCCCTGTGGCAATCTTCAGCGTCTACGGATCGACCAGCCGTAAACCTCGTTTGCACGTGGTTCCCGATATGGACTGGCAACATAAATTCAAAACACAAGTGCTCAGCCCCAACATTGGCACCAAAGACGATGTCGTGTCTCTGTTTGCTGATAACCGAGCCATGCGTCTGCCTGTCGAAGGTAGCGTCGAGTTCGGTTCTTCGATGGACGATCCGGAAATGTTCTTCGGGATCAAAAAGGATGCCTTCGAAGCCGCCATGGAAGCACGTGATCAGCGATTCATGCTGACTTCGACAGGCAAACAAGATGACGCCGCCGCTGAAGAGAACCTTGATCAGTGGATCACTGGGTTCCCAGCAGGCTTTGAAGTCAACGAAGCCACATTGGCTCACGGCCAATTGCGATTCAACATTTACTGCGCCGTTTGCCATGGCTACGCCGGTAACGGTGATGGACTGGTGAACCAGCGAGCGTTGGCTTTGGCTGCAGATTCGAAAGCCAAATGGACGACTGCCAAATCACTCCACGAAGCCGACGTCAAAGATGTCGCCGCGAATCCAACGGGACGGATCTTCGACACGATCACCAACGGTCGTCGCACGATGGGCCCTTATAAGGATCAGATTCCGGTTGAGGATCGTTGGGCAATTGTGGCTTACATCAAAGCACTTCAAGGAACGGGCATTAAGCCTGTTGGCGGTGAAGCTGCAAAAGATGACGGTGCCGCAGACGAAGCTGCAGCCGCGAAACCAGCAGAGGGTGCAGCGACTGACGAACTGATCTTGGAAGACACACCCAGCGACGACGGGAAAGAAAAACCCGACGATCACTAAACGAAATTATTGGCGACCTGTTCTTCGGAATCGGTCGGACACTCGATCATCAGGGCAACCTTTTGAACGGGTCCAGCAACATCGGAAAAGTACTAACCAGTAACTACCCACAACCAGATTCATCCTTCCCCATCGGAGATGGATGATTGAATACAAACCAATGCACAAGACTCGTACAGCAGAAATTACCTCGCCACTGGTGAACCTTGGCGAAATCCGGGGCAAGCTAATGCCGTTGTCCCTGATTGTCGGTGCCGTCGCGATTATATTGTCACTCCTGCTGGCCGGGTTTAACTTTCAGCGGTTCTCGTTCGCCTATTTGGTGAACTACGCCTTTGTGCTCACGATCTGCATCGGCTGTCTGTTCTTCGTGACGATTTCCCACCTGACACGCGCGGGCTGGAACGTCACCCTGCGTCGGATTGCTGAAGTCTACGCCATGTGCCTGTTGCCATTGGCGATTCTGTTCCTGCCGATCCTACTGCCAGTACTGACCGGCAATCGCGATTTGTACGTTTGGAATGCTGGCGGCTGGTCTCTGCATGGCGCTAGTAGTGACATCGTGTCACAATTGACCGACGTCGCGAAGCGGCCTCCGTTGGAGCAACTGAAACACGCTTATCTCAATGGCGGATTCTTTGCAGTTCGCTGGGTGATTTATTTTTGCATCTGGGGCGGAATGGCTTGGTTCTTCTTGAGCCGCTCACTGAAACAAGATGAAACAGGCGACAAACATTTGACATCGAAGATGCAGGCTTTCTCTGCACCTGCAATGATTGTCTTTGCAGCGTCGCTGGTGTTTTCATCAATGGACTTGCTGATGTCGCTGGAGCCGCTTTGGTTTAGCACGATGTTCCCCGTTTACTTCTTTGCCGGAAGTATGTTGGGAGCCCTGTCACTGATTACGCTCACCGCCCAAGTGCTGCAACGCAACGGCCGCGTGACTGACGAAATCACCACCGAACATTACCACGACATGGGGAAACTCATGTTTGGCTTTGTGATCTTCTGGGGCTACATCGCCTTCAGTCAGTTCATGCTGATCTGGTACGCCAACATTCCGGAAGAAACATTCTGGTACGAGTATCGAATCAATTGGGCCGAAGGTTGGGGACTGCTGTCTCTGATCCTGCTGGTGGGTCACCTGTTCATTCCCTTCCTGGCGATGATGGGTCGGACCATGCGACGCAATCGCAAGTTCATGTTCTTCGCACCGATTTACATGCTGGTGATGCACTGGATCGATTTGTACTGGTTGGTGATGCCACAGTACTCACGTGCGGTCCCCACTGCACACGGTGAAGCTCCGGCCAGTGCCATGGGCTTCCTGCCATTCCTCGCAGACGTGGCCTGCCTCGTCGGAATGCTTGGGTTGTTCTTTGCGATTTTCTGTTTGGTTGCCAGAGACAAACCTCTGGTCGCTATGAAAGACCCCCGCTTGGGCGAAGCCTTGAACCACGAAGTTCATTAATATCAGCCAACAAAACACATATAAAATAAAATTGAAATCATGAGCGAAACCACAGCCAATTCGGGACATTCTGAAGACGAGCATGCCAGCGGACACGGCAAAGCCCGTTACGATGACATCAGTGTTTCGGGTATTTTATTCTTCGGACTCATTTCTGTGATCGTGACGATCATCAGCATTTTGTTCGTCAAAGGTCTACTCGGACTATGGATGCGTTCGATGGAAGCCAAACGGCAGGGCGAAGTCGTGATCTCGGCCAGCTCTGCTGAGATTGCCAAGCAAAAGGAATTGCTCCAAGGCGGAGAGGGAATCCTGTCTCTGGAAGACGCCAGCAAGAAAGTTTTGGAGAAATACGCCACCAAAAAGTAGTTGTTTCCCTTGGGGGCCAGTTTGTCACATTCCGACTGGCACAACTCAATCAATAATAAAACGATGTTTTACTTGAATCAAACAACCCACCAATCCAACTCAGCCACGGCGTGGCTGCTGGGATTGCTGTGCGCTGTTTTGATGCTGACTGCGGGTGTCACCTTCGCCGACGAAGACGCTCCCAACGATGATCCACTGGGGGTCAATCGCCTGCCCGAAATCGCCAAAGACATTGGTGTCGATTCCAAGTTGGGTGACATCATTGATTTCGACGTCCCGTTCCACGACGAAGAAAACAGATTCGTTCGGATCGGCCAGTACTTCAAAGACAAACCTGTCGTCCTTTCATTCAACTATTCGAACTGCCCCAAACTGTGCAGTGTTCAGTTGGAGAACATGGTCAACACTCTGGTCCAAACCAAATTCAAAGTCGGCAAGGACTTTGAGATGATCTCGATCAGTATTGATCCGCTCGAGCAAGTCAGCCGCGCCAAACAGGCCAAAGAAAAATACTCGCGGATGTACAACGACGGTGAAAGCGTAGATGGCTTTCATTTTTTGACGGGCGATGCCCAAGAAATCAAATACATGACGGAGCTATGCGGCTTTCGTTACAAGTACGTCCCCAGACAAAAGCTTTACTCTCATTCACCGGTTTTCATTCTGATTTCGCCCAAAGGCAAAATCGCCCGCTACATTCACGGCCTCGACTACGATCCCGTGACCATCGAAAGGGCGCTTGTCGAAACGGCAGAAGGAAAAATTGGCAGTCCCATCAACCATCTTGCATGGGCTCTGGGCTGTTACCTGTTTGATGAGTCGACTGGAAAATACACTTTTCAAGCCATGGCGATTATGCGTATCGGCGCTTTTCTAACCATGGCAGGTTTGGTCGTTGGATTGGTCCCTTACTGGTTTTTCCGCAAGGGCAACCGCAAGAAGATCGCTGACGACGAACCGCTAATTGACACACACGCTGAACCCAACCCTTTGAGTTAGCAATGAACTGGTTGTTACCCAATTTGTTTGCACAAATGTCCAACGAGGAAGTTCTCGAACTTCAGAAAACCGTTAGTGACATGAACAACGGCACCACCACGCCGGAAAGCGCCATCCAGCGCAGTGCCGAAATGGACGGTGGCTGGTACACCTCGGAGTACTGGTTCCCAGAAACTGCCTCCACATTCACAGGCAATGTGGATGGGCTGTACATGTTCATCTTTTGGGTTTGCGTCATTTTCTTCGCCGGCATTGTCGGCTTCATGCTGTACTTCTGCGTCAAATACCGACGCAAAGATGGCGTCATCGATCCGCAGCCAAGCTCATCGCACAACACTTCGCTGGAGATCGCTTGGTCGGTCCTTCCCAGTTTCCTGTTGGTTGCCATGTTTTACTACGGCGCAGCCGGGTTCTTTGAGATGCGTGTCGCTGGCCCTGAAGCTGAAGAAATTCAGGTTCAAGCCTCGCGCTGGAACTGGAAATTTACCTACCCCGATGGTGACAGTTCTACGGAACTTCATTTGGTCAACAGTCGGCCTGTGAAACTGGTCATGCAATCCACTGACGTTTTGCACAGTATGTACATTCCGGCGTTTCGACAGAAAGTCGATATCGTTCCCGGTCGTTACACCTACGCCTACATCAAACCTACGAAGCCTGGCGAGTATCGCCTGTCCTGCACCGAGTACTGTGGCGACAAGCACTCTCAAATGAGAACGCTCTGCAAGGTTCACGCGAACGACACCGATCGAAAAAATAACACGGTTTGGATTCCTGAAGATCACGCCGCTTGGGAAACGGGTGAGCGTTTGTACAAGATCAATTGCTCAGGTTGTCACAATCTCGAAAAAGCCGGAACCGGTCCTGCCTTTGGTGACCTTTGGGGTCGCGAAGAGAACCTGATCGGCGGGGAAAAGATCCTTGTCGACGAGGGCTACATCCTTGAATCGATCTGGTACCCGAACAAGAAAATTGTCGCCGGCTACGGTCCGGTTTCAAAAATGAATTCCTTCAAAGGAAAACTGACTCAGGATCAGATCAATTACATCATCACCTATCTGAAACACCTCAAAAATCCTAAGGCAGCCGATGCGGAATCGGGTGAGACAGCAACCGAAGCGGCAACCCCGGAAGCCGCAGCGACTCCCGAAGCGCACTGATTGAAACAACTTAGAAACCAGAACAACACCAACGCCAACTTTTAAAACATTACCAAGTTCATTGAACGCGGGTAGCAACTATGGCAACTGCAGAAATTCGAAACAAGATCTTCGACACTCCGGAGACGAACTACCTGAACCACACCAAGGGATTCAGCTCGTGGGCGTTTACGCTTGACCACAAGCGGATCGGAGTCATGTACTTGGTCGGTGTGACCTTCGCGCTGTTCATGGCGGGTGCCTTTGCCCTCATTCTGCGCTGGCACCTGTTTGCCTACGACGGTTACGAATTGCCGCTGATCGGTAAACTCAATAACGCCATGTACAACCAGATGTTCACCCTTCACGGTGCCATCATGGTATTTTCATTCATCATCCCCAGCGTGCCGGCGGCACTGGGTAACTTTGTGCTGCCCATGATGCTGGGGGCCAAAGACGTGGCCTTCCCGCGGATGAACTTGGCCAGTTTCTATCTGTGGATTATTGGAACGGGATGTCTGTTCCTCGCGATCCTGTCCGGAAATGGTCTGGATACGGGTTGGACCTTTTACACGCCTTACAGTATTGAAACATCAACCGGGGTGATCTTTGCGACCTTTGGAGCATTCGTGCTGGGTTTCAGTTCGATCTTCACCGGACTTAACTTCTTGGTCACCGTGAACACCATGCGTGCACCGGGGCAGACTTGGTTCAAGCTTCCCTTGTTCCTCTGGTCCCTCTATGCGACGTCGATCATTCAGGTCCTAGCGACTCCCGTTTTGGGAATCACGCTGCTGTTGCTGATCGCGGAACGCACGATGCACATCGGAATCTTCGATCCGAAATACGGCGGAGACCCGGTTCTGTTCCAGCACTTTTTCTGGTTCTATTCACACCCTGCGGTTTACATCATGATCCTGCCTGCGATGGGCGTGATCAGCGAGTTGATCTCGGTGTACAGCCAGAAGCGGATCTTTGGTTACTCCTTCATTGCGTTTTCCAGCGTTGCGATCGCCTTGCTTGGTTTCCTCGTTTGGGGTCACCACATGTTCACCAGCGGTCAGTCCGCGGTGGTCACCCTGATTTTCAGTGCGATTACATTCACCGTGGCCATTCCTTCGGCCGTGAAAGTGTTCAACTGGCTGGCGACGCTCTACAAGGGCTCGATCCTGCTGAACACGCCAATGTGCTACGCCCTCTCGTTCATCTTCCTGTTCGGTATCGGCGGTTTGACAGGCCTGTTCCTTGGAGCCCTGTCTGTCGACATTCACTTGCACGATACCTACTTCGTTGTCGCTCACTTTCACTTTGTGATGGTCGGTGGAACGCTGACCGCACTGCTGGGTGGCCTGTTTCACTGGTGGCCAAAAATGTTCGGTCGCATGTACAACGATGTGCTGGGACGTATTTCCTGCTTGTTGGTTTTCTGCGGTTTCAACCTGACGTTTTTCCCACAATTCGTCATGGGCTCTCGCGGAATGCCTCGCCGATACGCCTCTTACGATCCCGAGTTCCAGATCTTCCACCAGTGGTCAACCATCGGTGCTTCGATCCTTGGGTTCGGTATCCTGATGTCCTTTGGCGTGCTGGTCTACGCGGCCTTTTTCGGCAAGCGTTGCGGTTCGAATCCGTTCAAAGCCGCTTCGCTCGAATGGCAGTCCAGCTCACCTCCAGATTTCCACAACTTCATCCACAAACCGATCCTGCACGATCCTTACGATTTCGATTCGCAGGTATTTGATGAGTCGCTCGACAGCTACATTCCTCGCGAATTGGCGGATCCGAAAACGGCACCGCCTCGCAAAGAGCCCGTTCATCACTAAATCGTTCAGCTACCTACTGACTAACCAACCAAATTTTGCCAACTGCCACGGAGCCAATCATGGCTTTAGTTGATACTGAAAACATCCTTGAAGAAGAGCATCATCACCATGAGCCCTTCATCGCGCACCACTTCGAATCTGCGGAACAGCAATTCGATTCGGGTAAGCTCGGTATTTGGATCTTTCTGGTCACAGAGATTCTTTTCTTCAGCGGACTGTTCGTTGCCTACACGCTTTACCGCGTCCTGCACCCTGAAATTTTCGAACAAGCCCATCACTTCTTGGACAAAAACCTTGGCGCGATGAACACCATCGTGCTGCTGTTCAGTAGCTTGACGATGGCCTTGGGTGTTCACGCTGCACAGAAAGCCGAAAACAAAAAGTGCGGCATGTACGTGCTGATCACGATGGTCTGTGCCGCCATGTTCCTCGGTGTGAAAGCCGTTGAATATAGCCACAAATGGGATCTGGGAATCTTCGTGCGAAGTGCGTTCTCGCTGAACACGCATCATGCCGAAGGGTTTCACATTTCGCCCTACCTGATGTACCTGAGTGCCATTCCTTGTCTGCTACTGGTTGCATTCATTGCGGCGGCCTTCTTTGGCAAAATGACGGACAACCCAATCTTCTCCAAGTTCTCGGCCGGTATGGCGATCACCGTCGGCGGTTACTTCTTGGGAGTTTTTGTTGGCATGGGCTTCATGGCGTTGACCGCCGATAGCAGCAGTCATGCGAATTTGAATGTCGAACCCGCTCAACCCGTTGTCCTGCAAGCGATGACGCTGGACGATGAAAAACACGCTCACGAAGAAGGCCATGATCACGATCATGAACATGCCGACGGCGAACACGCTCACGCAGAAGGCAGCCACGGCGATGGTCATGGCGATGCCCATCACGAAGAGCCACCTGAACTAAGCCGCGACGTCGGGATCTTTTTCAGTATCTACTACTGCATGACCGGACTTCACGCGATTCACATTATTGCGGGCATCATTGCTCTCGCATGGATTTACTGGCGATGCCTCGCATTGCACTGGCGAGCCGATTACTTTGGACCTGTCGACTATGTGGGGCTGTACTGGCACCTTGTTGACTTGATCTGGATCTATCTGTTCCCGCTTTTGTATTTGATTGACTGATTCACTTGGATAGACTGGCTGGAAACGCCCTTCAAAGGCGGGCCCAGCCGGTCGATCCTTTTTTACCGAGATATTTGCCATGGCTGACTCTCATTCCGACGATCATCCTCCCTTTAATCACCCGGCCCCCATTCCGTTGTTGATCGGAGTCTTTTTGGCGTTAGTGTTTCTAACGATCCTGACTCTGGTGACTTCGAAAATTGAGCTGGCTCAGTTTGCCTTCGCGATCGCAATGATCATTGCGACGATGAAAGCTGCGTTGGTGTGCGGAATTTTCATGCACATGTGGTGGGATAAGAGCTTTAACGTGGTCTTTTTCCTATCATCACTGTTGTTTGTGTCGCTGTTTATCGGGATCACATTATTGGATACCGGTGAAAACCAAGACAGCATCGATACGTTTCCACGTGGGCCCGAGGAAATTCCCACCGTGGCGGTCGCCGAACAGTAGCGGCCAACGATGGATGACGGGGTGAAAGCAGATTCAATTTCAAACTGGATAAAACAAAACATCGCCTAACCTAAGTTCACCAGTATCATGCTCAGGCAATCAATCCATTTGCTTCCGCTGCGGCAACGGGCCTATCAGGCCAAACTGGTGTTCTATTTGTTTCTCGGATCGCTGGCGATGTTCTTCATTGCCAGCCTGCTAACTTACTTGATTGTCCGGAATCAGGCTTTCCATGGAATCGAAAATCCGGTTCCCAACTCCATCGCTACGATGGGGCCGGAGACTTACGAACCGCTACTGCTGCCGTATTCGTTCTGGATCAGTTCGATATTTCTGATCGTCGTCAGCGTCGCCCTTCACAGAGCCTGCTACATGGTTCGGCGGGAACGGCAAAAAGAGTTTCGCCGCTGTCTGATCTGGGCTGCCGTGGCAGCGACCATTTTTCTGATCGCTCAATGCTCCGGCATGAATCACTTGCTGGAAACGCATTTAAGCACTGTGGACGGGTCGACCAAGATCTATGGCATGTCTTTCACGCTTTCTCTGATTCACGCTTTGCATGTCGTGGGCGGGCTTGTCTTCCTGGCCTACATCATCCGCCACGGATTTCGCAACCGCTACGATCACGAACAGCACTATGCGGTCGATAACTGTGCCAGCTATTGGCATTTTCTCGACGCGGTGTGGGTCTGCATGTTGATCACGTTTCTGATCACGCAGTAGCGCTTGGGGTCATTGTCAGCGATGGCGAATCTATTTCTTTCCCAAGATTGCTGTTGCCCTGACGAACATATAGCAAACAACATGCATTGGGGGATATGATGAAAAGTAAGCTTCAGACCAAGCCGACGATTTTGGAAAAACCCTATCAAGCGATCAGCGGTTGGGGTGTACTGATCGGCCTCTTGGGCAGCTTTGCTCTTTCAGTGCCGTTGTTCTTTACGGGCTTATTAACCGCAAGCCTATTGTTGATTGTTCTGGCGGTTTTCCTGTTCGTTGCTTCGATTGTGGTGAGCTCGGGGATGGTTGCCGTCCATCCCAACAGTTCCAGAGTATTGCTGCTCTTCGGCGACTATAAAGGCACGATCAAAGAATCTGGGTTCTATTGGGTCAACCCTTTCTATAGCAAGAAAAAAGTTTCGCTTCGAATTCGAAACTTCGAAACAGGTTCAACCACGACCCCCGAAAAGCGAGATGCGACCGGCAAGATTCTGTCGGAGAAAACGCGCACCGTTGGTCGCCCCTCGAAAGTCAACGATCGAGACGGAAACCCGATCGACATCTCAGCTGTCGTTGTCTGGAAAGTTGTCGACACTGCAGAAGCACTCTTCGAAGTAGATGATTACGAACACTTCGTACACATCCAAAGTGAAGCCGCGCTACGTGTGATGGCGACTCGCCATCCCTATGACAGCGAAGATCATGAAGTCTCGCTCCGAGGAAGCACGACCGAAATTTCAGAACAGCTGGAACACGATATTCAGGAGCGACTGCACAAGGCGGGCGTAAAAGTCATCGAAGCCCGTATCAGCCACTTGGCCTACTCGCAGGAAATCGCAGCCGCGATGCTTCAGCGCCAACAGGCATCGGCAGTGGTCGCCGCCAGAAGCCGAATCGTCGAAGGTGCCGTCGGCATGGTCAAAATGGCGCTGGACCAGTTGGCCAGCGAAGAGATCGTGGAACTTGACGACGCCAGTCGATCCCAGATGGTTTCGAATTTGCTTGTCGTACTCTGCAGCGACCGAAGCGCTCAACCGATCATTAACGCGGGCGACAAGTAACCCTTGCTGGCGAAGCGCTCGCACTGAAAAAACGTGAAACCTGATTCGGATGAGCATCCAAGGTCCTCATACCTCAACGAGGTTAGATCAACAGCCCAGGGTTCTTGAACCCTGGGTACCCGGTCCTGACAAGTTGGCGAAACCCCAACGGGGTTTGATCCTATCCCG
>CAZDZX010000019.1:0-23980 GCA_964510005.1 uncultured Pirellulaceae bacterium | reverse complement strand
CATGGGGCGAACTGAACGCCTCAAACCATAGACTTTTGGTATCAATCATCGGTTACAAATGAAATAGCAGGCTTTTCTGTTTGCTCAATCATATCGAGGGCCTCAGCACCGTATTTGGCTACCCAAACGTTGTTGAGATCTTTTCGCTGACAAACCCCCGTCCACGGCGTAAGCCGTCACCGGTGAACCTCAATCGTTATCCTTAGATTCTTTTCTTCCGATGACCCACGCGTAAATGGGGTCGTGCATCACCTCGCGACTTGGGTTCTGGCCCTTGCGGTCTACTTTCCACTTCGTTCCAAAGATCTGAAGCGACTTCCGTTGTGGACGTATGTCGGTGTCGTGGTCGTGAACGCGACATTGAGCTCGGCGCTGCTGTTTGATTGGGTTGCAGCTCGCGACCTGACCTACGCTCTGGTCGTCGGTGTGGTGTTATTTTCTGGATCAGCTGGTTCGTTCGTAACGCTTGGCGTTCACTCGACCATGCTGCGTGTCGCGATGACAAGCCTGTTGTTGCCTTTTATCATTTCGGCATTTTGTCTGGGACACATTGCGGTGGCATTGGGCACGATATTCTTCTACTGCAACGTCGCTGTGGCCGGGGTGTGGAAGCTCTCAAGCGGACAGCAAGAGCTCATTGCGTTGCGTATTGCTGCGGCAAAGCGCGCCGATATTGCTCAGCGGGAGGCAGCAACAGATCACTTGACTGGCCTCGTGAATCGACGCGGTATCGAGCAGTTGGATGGTATGGAGTTGAGCACTGGGGCGGCAGCTTTATATTTCGATGTCAACAAGTTCAAAGTGATCAACGACACCTACGGACATGGCGTTGGCGACGAAATTCTTCAGGCTGTGGCCCAGCGACTTCGCGGCGCCGTGTCAGCCAACGACGTCGTGGCGCGGCTGGGGGGAGACGAGTTTCTTGTATTGATATTCAGCGACGACATCACAGCTGTCGACCTAATCGCTAGGAGGATCTGCCAACGACTTCGAGAGCCCGTATCGGTCTCCGGTGACCATGTGCTGGACATTACTGCGACCGTTGGAAGGGCTTATACCAGCGAGCCGGTGCTGAGGCTGGAGGATCTGATGCGAGATAGCGATCATGCCATGTACCAAACAAAAAAAGCGTGTTCCAAACGGGCCACCGTCGCCGAGTTCGCGGAAGTTCGGTGAAACCAGCCATTTCTCGGTAGCTTGATTTGGCAATTATGAAAGTCGATTTGGGTTCACGCGAAAAACGACAGCCGACCAGCGCAGCCCCCTCTTCTCTGTGGATTTCTGCGCCATCAAAAAGATTAGAACTTTTTCAATCAATATCCAATAATTCGCTTCGGTTCCCGAACAGTGAACTCTTGAAGGTGCAATAATGGCGGATTAGATCGTTAGAGCGCTATCTATTCCAACAGCTTAGATTTCTTAGGGATGATGTGAATGTTTCGAGTTGGTTTTTTCTTCCTTGTTGCTTTCTCTTGTATTACTCCTGTTCAGATCAGTGCAGCGACTCCCGCCGCGATCGTGCAGGATTCCGATTCAACCTCGCAAAAAAAGGCCGACAGGTATTACGAGGCCCTACGGAAAAAGCCCAAAACGGGATATCTGTTTGAGCGTTTTTATAACGCCTCGCTGGATTGGTCCTCCGTCGAACAACTAGAAAAGAAGCTGGCCGATGCGGTCAAGCAAACCTCGGCGACCAACGACCGTTTGCTGCTGGCCTTCTTTCACTCCAAGCAGGGTGACGATGTCAAAGCCTTGGAGCAATTTCGCGAAGCTTTGAAGACCGATCCGGGCAATGCAGACGTCTGGTACGAAAAAGCGATCGTGGAAACGAGGACGTTGGATTTCGATACCGCGTTGGCCGATCTGGGCAAAGCCGTCGAAGCGAAACCCCGCAAGGAATTGGCTACCAAAATTGGGCAGTTGCGTGGCAAACTGTATGTCCGCAACCGTCAGAACGATAAAGCGATCGAGGTGTGGAAGAAACTGATCGCCGACAATCCCAGCGATGATTATTTGGTTGAAGAAGTAATCGAACTTCAATTGGCCGAAGGTCTCCACGAAGAGGCCGGGAAACTGACCGATGATCTGATTGCCAAAACCAAGGATCCTTATCGCAAAGTCATTCGCCAACTGCGGAAGGGCGACATCGTGCAGCGATCCGGCAGTCGCGACAAAGCGATCAAGATTTACGAAAGCACGCTCGCCCAAGTCGGCAATGGAACTTGGCTGGAACGTGAGATTTTAGGCCAGATTGAAAACGTGTTCCGACGCGAAGACGATTTGGTCGGTCTTAAAGATCACTATGCGGGCATGCTCAAAAACGATGGCAAGCGTCTGGCGCTGCGAAAAGCTGCGGCCAAACTGTTCGTCGAGTTGGGTTTGATGGAGGAAGCCATCGGTGAGTTCAAAAAGATCATTGAGCTGACTCCTGGCGATCGTTCCAATCGGGAAGTTTACATCGATGTCCTCGTCAAAGCAGAAAAATTTGACCTCGCCATCAAGCAGTCTCAATCGTTGATCGAGCAAAATCCGGCCGATCCTGAGTTGCAGCTCAAACTGGCTCGCTTGTATCACGAGACCAGCAAGGGGGAATCGAAAGAGCAGGCTGCCAAGGCGATCGGCGAGTTTGTTCGCATCAGCGGAAATACGGAATATGCCTTCCTGCGAGGCGGCCGGCTTTTTGATCAGTTCAAAGACGTCGACAACGCGGCGGCGATGTTCCAGCAGTGCATCAAGCAGTTTCCTGAAAGCACAACGGCGAAAGAATCGTGGGCCGATCACCTTTATCGCAATAAAAAGAAACAGGACGCCATCGCGATCTGGAAATCCATCGCCCCCCAAGGTTGCGCTCGCGGCAAGCTGATTCGTGTGGCTCGATTGCTCAATTCGCGGCGAGAAAATGAAGCCGCCTTTGAGATGTTGTTGGAACGCTTTGAAGACTTCAAACGCAACCCCGGCTACCTTGGCCAGTTGTGCACCGAAGCTGTCGCGTTAAAAAAATACGATAAGGCTCTGCCGTGGGTTATGGCACGGGTGCGCTATTCGAAATCGGTTTTGGATCTCAACGCTTGCGTAGGCCAAGCGGTGCAGGTGATCTCCAAGGCGGACAAGACAAAAGAGATCACTGATTCTTTGTTGGCCAGTAATTCTCGCAGCGTTTCAGAAACCTGTTTGCTGAGCGAGTTGGTGGAACTGGAAGGAGAGCAGTCCGCTGTCGATCTGTTGATGTCGGATTCGTTCAAAGCATTGGAGGCGAAGCCATTCAAAGACGCCAAGCAGCGACAGGAAGCGACCCAAATGCTGGCCGGACAGCAGGTTCGAATTTTTGTCAGCCGGCAAGATTGGGCCAAGGCGGCCGAAGCCGCGATTCAGCAAATCGGAATGCCCGGCGGAAGAAAGAGCGGTAACGTGCAGCAACTGGTTCGGCTGTTGTTGCGAGATCGCAAGCTGGAGCCTGCGTTGAAGTGGGTCGCGGAGTGGAAAAAGATTTCGCCCGGCTCTCTGCTGCCGTGGCTTAATGAATCGGACATCCTGAATCGCTTGGGGCGGACCGACGAATCGATTCGGGTTCTTCGTAAAGCCACGCGACAGTTTCCCGAAGACACTGATTTGCATATGAATCTGGCCGATCGCTATCAGAATAAAGGTCAATACAACGAAGCCGAACGGATTTACTGGCAGCAGTACGAGGAAGCCAAAAACCTTTCCGACAAAATGCGTTGGACGCGCGAATTGGCTCAGTCCGCTGAAGAGCAAGGCGAAACTGAAGAATTGGTCACTCGTCTGAATGAACGCAAAAAGAACAGTCCTCAATCGATCGAACCCATCCTTGCCTTGGCCGAGGTTCACCGTGTGGCGGACAACTACGAAGAGCGTCGAAAAGCATTGCTTGAGGCCACGCGAATCAAAAAAGACAGCTTGCCGCTGCTTCAGGAAATCGCTCGGCTGGAAGAATCCGAAGGCAACTGGGAGAACGCGATTGAGACACTCAAGCGAGCTCTGTCGCTGGACAAAACCAGTCGCACGAAAGAGCGAATGGCTTCGATTTATATCCGCTACGGAGAGCCCGATCGCGGCTTTGATATTTTGCTGGACATTGCGGGTGAATCGCAATCCGATGCTCGCGAGTTGGAAAAGATCGCCAGTGCGGTCATCAGTCAGGGCGAGTGGGAGTTTGCCAGACGCTTCTTGCAGGAGAACCTTGCTAAATATCCCGACGACTATCGCCTGACGTATCTGGCTGCGGTCGCCGACGAACAGCTGGAGTTCACCAGCAACGCGACGGAAAAATTTATGGAGCTCCTCGATCAAAGCACGGAAATTGTGGGATTGAAAAAGGTTGCCAATCCTTACCTTTCGCGAATGGGCGAATTTGAATCCATCATGCCGCCGGATACAGTGGAGTTGATGTTTTTGAGTCAGCTCGAAGGTGGTGTGTATAGCTACCAAAGGCAATCAAGGGGCGGTTTTGGTAGCAACCCGTTTGGTGGCGGCGGAGGCGGCGGGGCGGTACTCATGCCATCGTCATGCGAAGATTGCCGACGGTTCGCATTGACCCATCTCATCAGGATTGCCAGTTCTCTTGAGGAGGAACCGAGGGCGGCGATTCAGGAGTCGGTTCGAGTCGCGGGAGTGGGCAATACGGATCTGCTGTTTTCCTCTGAGGTTGGTCTCCGCGAGATTATGCAGAATCCGGGAGAATATCTTGAGGAGAATCCGAACGATGAAAATCTATTGGCGATGAGTGCGTTTGCGGCGATGCGACAGGGTGGTTTGGAAGCGAAAACCGCCGTCCGAGGTTACGAGACGTTCAAAGGTCGGTATCCCGAATTGGCGTTCTTGTTCGCTTTGCAGGCCGCCGGAGGTGACAAGTCCCATCATGATTTGCTGGACGCCGAACTGAAGAAAGCGGATACCTTCAAACCCGGTGCGATGACGATCACGATGGTGGCGGGTTACATCGGTGGCCAAAACAATCCCTTCGCTGGTCCCGGTGGTTTTGAGCATTCGCTGTCGGAAGCGCAGCAGCAGGCGTTGTCTGAAAATATCCGCAAGTGGTATTTCGGTGCGCCTCAAAGTCAGTTGAATCCGTGGCTGTTCCAAATGATTTCGGCCGCGGTTCAGACGGGCCCTTCTGGGGAAGCGTGGATTGAGTTTTTGGATCAAGAGGTCGCTCGTTCGCAGACCGCGAAATCATCGGTGCCCTCACCTTATTCGCGATATGGCGGGTTTGGGTATGGCAGCAGAGGCGGAAGCCTGATCAAGCCGATTGGATTTCCACCCAAGGAGCTGACTTCATTTCCCGAAAACGTCAGCTCGCTGCTTTTCCCCTCTGAGAATGGTGGTCCATTTGGCGGCCAGTTCGAGGGCATGGATGAAGAGCAATGGCTGGAGAAAATTGGCCCCCACATTTCGAAAGCCAAAAATCCAATTTTGCGTTCGATGCTGATGATGAGAAAAATTCAGTTGGAAGGTGCTGACGATCTGAAAGTTGCCAGCGTCGATTTGAAAAAGTATCTGGACGGATTGCTGGCCGCCGAAAAACCGGATGCGGATGCCTACCTGTTGGCCGCAGGTTTAGCCTATGAGGTCGCGGATTTTGAAAAGTCGACTGGCGTGTTGGAGAAATTGCGGAACCTCCCGCTTTCCAAAACCATGCGTCAAAATGTCGATTCCGCTATGGTGGCTGTGGCGACTCAGGGTATCACCGATGATCTGAAATCAGCCGAAAATAAAAACATTTTGGCCTCTGCCAAATCGGCGGCACTGCGTTTGCGTCGAGCTCGTTTAAGCGCGGAAGAACGAACTCAATTGGTGATCGTTTTCGAAGGTCTGGGCTTGAACAAAGAAGCCGAGAAAATGGAAAAGAAGCTTGCCGCCATTTCCGGCGGTGGTGCCGGTGCCAGTCTTGGCAGCGGATTTAGCAGACTGTTGGCTGGTTCGGCACCTGCGTCGGTGGATCGTATTCGTAAATTGGTCGACACCGGGAAGAAAGATGCGGCTGCTCGATTGTTGATCAACGAGTTTCGCACCGTCGCGCAATCGGGATTGGATTTGGACCGCTTGGGTTACCGCGAATATGAACTGAGTGAGTTCAAAGAGAAAATCAAGTCGCTGGATATCGAAGAGAAACTGCTGGAGAAATTGGATCCGGGCACGAGTTCATCGACTCTGAAACTGGCGTTGCATGGCTACGGTCTGGAAGTGTTTGGGAAAACCGATGATGCCGTCAAAGCTTACGCAAAGGTTCTTGATAAAGACAAAAAACAGTTGGTCGTGCGTCTGCGACTGATGTTGATTGAGATTGGTCAGGATAAGGACGTTACGGATCGGTTGGCGGAATTTGACGTCAAGGCAATGCCGTCGGTGGCTGGAGCATTGGCCCGATCGATTGGCTCCGAATCCATAGAAATGGAAGCTGCGTTTCCGGCTTTGGAAGCTGCCGTGAATCGAGTGACTGAAAATTCAGAATCCAAAGAAGATCTGTCGTGGGGATTCTCGCTGTTGAGTCCGCTGAGCGATGGAAATATTGGTATTGGAGACGACGTCTACCTGCCGCAGTTCTACACAGCGTCTGGCCAGAAAGTCAGCGAAAGCGATTTGAAGGAATTCCCCAGAAAGCACCGAAAGCGGTTGCAAGAATTCAATCAGCGACGAAAAAAGTTTCACGATGAGACCTGTCGCAAATTTCTTAAAGTTCGCCAGCTGGGGCCTCGTGCTTTTACGGCTCTGCTACGAAGTGCAGAAGCTGGTGGCCAAACAATAGGCAACGAATACGTCGAGATGGCGATGAACTCGATTCTGAACTACGAGCCACCTAAGGGGTCCCATGGATTTCCATCACCTCACACTTCTTACGTTTACTACGGTAATAATGATGAGCTTACGCCCAAGCGGAGTCCGATTGAGTTTTTGGCACGCCATTTCGGCCTTAAAGATGCGTCCGCTCGCGAGACAGGAGTGGTTTCGGTCCGTGAAAAGCTTGCCGACAAGAAGGACGAACTGAAGAGGTTTGACGCGATCCTTGCGCTCTACACCGCCAGTGAGGCGGATTTTGCGAGTGTTGCCAGCGAGATGATCAAGCAGTCCAAAAACCGTCGTTCGGCGAGTCAGATGGCACCGATCAGTATTGAGAAAATCATGGAGGTTTGGTCCGATTCCAAACCCAATGTCGACCTCGACGATTTCGTGCTCGAGCAAAGCAAGGTTCCAAAGTCTAGGCAGATGCTTTACCAGTTTGGAACTCCGGGGCAATGCTTGCAACTCTATCTCAGCAAGCTTGCCGAAGATGAGCAGCACGAGAAGATCTTTACTGTGCTTTCTCGCTGGTCGGATCAGGTTGTGGGAACCGTTGACGAGCGAAAAAAGCTCTTCGCAGACCCCAAAAAGATTCCCATCAAAAAGCGTTTGGCGGTCGAGTATTTCAGACAGTCGTTGCAATATGCCGCGCAGAACAGTGGGCTCTCGATGTACGTTGCCAAATCGTGGGTTGAATCTGGTTTGCCGACTGAGAACATGGGTTTGGAGTACCAGATTTCTGAACAATTCGAGAGCTTTAAAGATGCTGACAAGTTCCTTCGATGGCTAGAAGGGGCCTCCGATTTCCTTGGTGATGTGGATACGTTTGATCCGCTGGTCGACAGCAACGGTAACTCGATTCTAGGGGTTGTTGTGGAGCGGTTGAGCTGGAGCAGACTGGATGTCGCAGACGGTGTCAACAAAAAGTTTAAAGCTAAAAAGAAGTTGACGTTGGGCGAGCAGATTATTCAGCGAGCGGTCAACAGTAATAACAGACGAAGCTCCCAAGGAATTGCCGGTCTGTACGATACGCTGGGAGATCATTTGAAGGCGATTAAGGCAGCGCCTGAATCGCAACAGAAAAAGATCGCTGCGTTTGCGATTCAGATCAGTCGAGAGGAGTCGATCAAGGCGAAGTCGAAGAGTGCCAAACTGGCGAAAGCCCATTTTGAAAAATTGATGGAATCGGCTGTCGGTGACCGGGTTCAAGAACTCCTTGCGGCGAAACGGCTTTCCGATCTAGGGATTGAGAATCATGAGTTGCATCAGCATGTGGAAACGATTCTGAAACAGGTGGGAAGCGATGATCCCGACCAATGGATTGCCTGTTTCAAAAAAGGACAAAAATTGGCTAAGGCCGCAGGCAATTTGGGATACCGTCGTCCGGCGGTTGACCAGGTCGTGAATATTATGAACGATCGGGCCGACTACAACTGGTTTCGGATCGTGAACAAATTGCTGCTAAGCCAGAGCCCTCAGAGCGATGATAAGCTGTGGCTAAATCGACGACTTCGTGCTGAAATGTCGGACTTTTTGGAGAAGGAGTTGGCCAGTGTCAAATTGAAGGGGAAGAAGAAAAAAAATATGGTTCCTCGACTACAACGGCTTTATCAAAAAATGGGAGTCGGTTTGGAGGACGTTGATCCGCTGGCATTTGTGCCGGTTTTTGAAGAATTTTTCTCCGATGCAATCCCACGAAAGGATTACGGGAAATCACTTAAGTGGGTTCAGGGGCTTACTAAAAAGGGCAAGTACAAATCGTTGGCAAACAGTTTGGCGATCTCCTTGCGTTTGGCCAAAACTCAGGATGACTACTCTCGTGATCGCCGGAAATTGAAGTCAGGAGAGAGGCTCGAATCGCGACGTGTCGAATCGCTTACCAACAGTCAAAAATCGATGATTAAGCTCCTCGATTCGGAGAAACTTTCACTTGCTGTGAAAGTGGGGATTGCTCGGACGATCATGGTTTGTGATTCAACGTTGCCCGCAGACAGTTTTTGGAAGTGCACTGATGTCATTGCCGACGCGTACGACAATGAGATTGCCATTGAGTCTGCCGACGAAAGCTGGGCATTTGCTCAAATGAATCAACTGTCTGAGCATTCCGCGTTTTCCGAAAAAGCAAAAACGTTCACCAAAGGGTGGGCGAAAAAGCATCTGCGGCAAAAACGAAATTCACGCGGTTTTTCCTCCTATAGCTATTCCTCGTCGGATCACAATGTGGATCTGATCTGTAGCGTGATTCGGCTTTTCAAAAAGCTCGATGATGAATCGTCCGTGGAGCGAGTGATTGCGGCCAAAGCTCAATACGTTGGCAATCGTAAAACCATCGCGACACTGATTGAAAGCGGTTATTTTTCGATGGCCCGCAAGATTAGCAATCAGATGTGGCGTCAGGGAGATAAGCTTAGCTTGGGCAGTGCTTCCTTCACCAAAGACGTCGAAAGCAACCTGCCCAAGTTCATTGAGATCTTCGGCAATGAACAGACAAAATATCTGGCTGATGTTTTTGTTGGTGCGTTACCTGACACGAAAATCAAAGATCAAATGCCTGCCGTGTCTCAGCAAGAACGATTGGCAACTCTGGCGAAACGCTACGCATCGATCAAATTTGAATCGAAGTTCTGGAATCGCTTGGCCCTGCTGGAGTTAGCCAAATGTGACAATCTTCCCGAGGAAGTTGTTGAGGCATTGCGGCAGACCATGGGCGAATTGAAGCCTCACAATCTGTGGAGCGAAAATGGTTCAAACGATTACAGTTTCAATCGCGATCTGTTTTCTGCCGGACTTACTTTGGAGATGAAACTGAACAATGAAGGTGCGGTCGACAAGCGTTTGAGTGAGTTGATGGCGACCAAGCCCGAGGATGATGACTGGAGTTTTAGATCGATGATGCGAGGAGTTGTCGCTGGATTGTCGAAGCCGTTGAAGGCAAAACTGGAATCCGGATCTCCCGAAGACTTGCGGAAACTGCTACCCATCATGCGAAAGGTGGGTCACCCCGATTTTGGTTCCTACGGCGGTCAGACGCCTGGCGTGAACCTGCTGGCTCATATTTCTGCCGACAGGACGAAGGATTATCGCGACTGGATCGAAGTTCTGAAAAAGGAACACGAGGAGAATTCGGATGACGATGACGATGATGAAGACGAAGAATTCGGGCTGGGTTCGGATCTGGATGACCTCTGGCCGCAAGTCGCGAAACTGGTAGAGAAACGTGAGGAGCTGAAAAGCGATGAGGCCCGGATCCAATTGGTTCGGCAGGTCTGGGAGTTGGCGGCTCTTGCGGGCTTCGATGTGGGGTCGGGGCACTTCCAGTCGGGAATCAAGGAAAGCTGTAGGAACTGCCGAAAATCCAAGATGGGTTTGGACGCGATCAAAAAAGCGAAACTGCTGTCCTCCGAGGAAATCCTTGAGATCGGGGCGGATTTGGCCAAACAGCAACCCGTCGATGGCGAAATTTGGCGGCAGCTTGCTCACGAACACATGGCTGTGCAGCAGTTCGATAAAACAGCTGAATATATGAAAGCTGCAATCGATGCCTCCGCCAAAGATATGAAGCAGGCAAAGGTGAATCGTCAAGTAGAATATGCGTACGCTTTGTCTGAGATCGGCGAAAACGAAAAAGCGAAAGCCGCTCTTAAAGACGTCGAAGATGGCGAGTTGCTGGGCGCCAATGTCGCCCGCTACGCAGACCTCAAGGAAAAATTGGGCATCGAATAGTTTTAGAAATCACGACCTCGAGTCGTTTTTAAAAACAGACCACGCTCGATCCAATTGTCGAACGGATTTAACCCTCAAAGATCATGACACATCCAACCATCAACCAGTTTGTCGATTCAATTCGACGAAAGCTGAACCAGCATCATTTCTGGAATGTAATGTTCTGGTCGCTGTTGGCGTTAGGCGTCTGCATGTGTGTGGTTGCGTTGTTCTATGTGATTCCGGGTTACGCCGTGCCCTGGCAGGCGTGGCTCATGGTCGTTGCGATCGTCGCCGTGGCCGGCAGTATCGCCGCGTGGACGGGTTGTCATTCAGCCGATCAAGCCGCCAATTATGCCGACCAATTTTTTGGGCTGAAGGATTCCGTTTCCAGCTGTTCGCATTTCGCGCAGAACGGCCACACGGGCGGATTCTACGATCTGCAAGCCAATCAAACCGAAACCATGGTGAAAGCTTCCGCGCTGGATCAGATCCGCTACCGGTTCCCATGGCGGCTGGCTGCACTGGCCAGCCTGTTTCTGGCCATCGCCGTCACGCTGGGTTTCAAAGGCCCCAGCAAAGAAGTGGTCGAGCGGTTGGCCGCTGAGAAAGCCACCCTTGTGGAAACCGAATTGGCAAACGAAGAACTTAGAGAGCTGATCGAGGAACTGGACAAAGCCACCGCAGACGAAGCCGAACGGAAATTGCTTGAGCCGGATAAGCTTCGCAAGTGGGTCGACGAGCTGGAGAAAACCAAGGATCTCAAAGAGTCGATGCGCCAGTATGCTCGCCTTGAGATGAAGCTCAATAAAGCCGCCCAAGCCTTGAATCAGCGCAAGGATGAAAAATTACTCGCCAAAGTCGCCGAAGAACTCAGAAAGGCAGAGGAACTGAAAGAGCTGGCCGACAAGCTGAAACAGAAAAAATACGACGGTGCCGCCAAAGACCTCGACAAGATGAAGCCTCGAAAGCTGACCGCTGAAGATCTCAAAAATCTTTCTGAAAAGCGAAAGGAACTGGCCAAACTGAAAGCCGCCACCAAACGCATGGCCGCAGCCGCTCGTCGTGTTTCCTCGCGCTCCAAGGGCAATGAGTCGAAAAGTAAAGGTGGCAAACAGAATTCCAGTAATGGGGAGAACGGCGAAAACAGTTCTGGGAAATCCGGCGAAGGCGAATCCGGTGAAAACGGTAACGGCGAACGAAAATTAGCGAAGGGCGACCCGCTCGAGGACGGTGAGGAGGGCGAGGGCGAGGGCGAAGGCGAAGGCGAAGAAGGTGAGCTTGGTGAGATACTGGAAGAGCTCGAAGACGCCGTCGAAGCACTCGATGAGGAACTCGAAGAATTGGAACGCATCGACCCAGATGATTTCGACGAAATGGAGGACTGGGATGACGCCGATGATTTCGAAGGTGAGGTGATGGGCCGGATGGATGATCTTGGTGATCGGTTGCGTCGCATGGGCAGCAGACGAAGGGCGCGTTCGAAACTGAAATCGCTCAGCAGGCGAGCCGCCCAAGCCGGCGCCGGCAGGGCCTCCAGTTCTCAAGCCAGTCGCGCTACCTCGAATCAACCGGGTGGCAAAAAAGCTGGTGAAGGATCCGCTGAATCGAACCGCGAAGAACGGGACGATCTAATCGACAACGGTCAAAACACCAAACTCAAGGGACTCAAAGGCGAAGGCCCGTCACTGACGAAAGTCGAATCGGCGGAAGACGGAACCGGAGTCAGCGGTCGACGTGGCGTGGCGACCAAACGTGAATTCAAACGGCAGTTCGAATCCTTTGTGGAACGCGAAGACGTTCCCGAAGATCTGAAAACTGGCGTGAAAAATTACTTTACTAAAATCCACGATAACGAAAAAGAATCCAAGTAGATCAAGGAACGCAGAACAACGTGTCAATTGCACCTCCCCCCAACAGTGAACAAGCCGCCAATGAATTTGTGGAGACTTTCAATCGGATTCGTTCGGAAGTCGCACGGTTTATCGTCGGTCAAGAAAAAATCGTCGAAGAAGTCCTTGTCGCGATCGTCTGTGGCGGCCACGTGCTGCTCGAAGGCGTTCCCGGCTTAGGCAAAACGGCGCTGGTGAACACCATCAGTAAGGCGTTGGATCTGAAGTTCCAGCGAATTCAGTTTACTCCCGACCTGCTGCCGGCCGACATTGTCGGTACCCAGATTTTGGTCGACAAAGATGGCCAGAAGGAACTCCAATTCCAAGCCGGGCCGGTTTTCTGCAACATCCTGCTGGCGGACGAAATCAACCGAGCGACGCCCAAGACACAATCGGCGCTGCTGGAAACGATGCAGGAAAAATCAGTAACCGTTGCTGGGAAAACGCACTCCTTGGATTTGCCGTTTTTTGCCCTCGCGACGCAGAACCCGATCGAGCAGGACGGAACCTTCCCTCTGCCCGAAGCTCAGTTGGACCGTTTCTTTTTCAAACTGTTTGTTGAACTGCCCAGTCACGACGAGTTTTCTGAGATCCTCAATCGCACCGGTGGAAATTCCGCACCCGAAATTTCCGCCGTCGCCAACGGGGATGATATCCTCGCCATGGGCCGACTGCTGCGTGACGTCCCCATCGATGGAGACATTCAGGATCATCTGGTCCGCGTTGTTCGTGCGACTCATCCTACCGATCCCAACGCGCCCGAAGCGGTTAAGAAGTTTGTTCGCTACGGTGCGTCGCCCCGTGGAGCTCAGGCGATTCTAGCGGCCTCGCGAGCGCGGGCGTTGCTGGATGGTCGCTTCCATGTCGCCAAAGAAGATATCAACCGGATGGCACTTCCGGCATTGAGACACCGCGTTATGCTCAGTTTCGAGGGGGAAGCCGAAGGCCAGAGCACCGATTCGATCGTCGAGAGCGTGGTCAAGTCGTTGGGGAAGTAACATGCTAACGGACCCTAACTTTATCAAACGACTTGATTCTCTGTACCTACTGGCGCGCAAGGTCCTCAGCGGATCCTTGCAGGCGGATCGCAAGAGTACCAAAAAGGGAACCGGAATCACGTTTGCGGACTACGCCGAGTATTATTTGGGCGCGGATTACCGCTCCATTGACTGGCGGGTGTTTGCCAAATTTGAAAACCTTGTGATCAAGCTCTTCGAAGTCGAAGAAGATGCCACGATCTATGTCCTGTTGGATCAAAGCCGATCGATGGCCAACAAGTTTGACTACAGTCGACAACTGGCCGCCGGTTTGGGCTACATCGCCCTCAATTGTTTGGACCGACTGGCGGTCTACGGTTTGTCGGATAACCTGACGCCGATTCTCAGGCCCTGCCGTGGACGCGGAAGTGTGATTCCGTTTCTCAAGGAACTGGAAGAAACCCAAACGCAATCCGGTGACAGTCAGTTTAGTAATTGCTGTCGGCTGTTTCAGGCGCGGCACCAACGGCGTAGCGTCGTGATCGTCATTTCGGACTTCCTGTTTCCCGGTGGCTTTGATGATGGTCTGAGTTATTTGCAGTGGCACAAGCACGATGTCTATTGTCTGCAAGTTCAGAACGAAGACGACACACGCTGTGACCTCAAAGGCGACATCGAACTTCAGTGCGTGGAGACGGATCAGCGACGACGGGTCACGATCACACCGCGTGAAGCCAAAATGTACGAACAGGCCGTTGCTAATTGGAATCAGCAATTGGTCAAATCGTGCGCCAAACGTGGAATCGGGTTGGCGTCGACGACGCCTGAAATTTCCTTCGATCGGGTTCTTCAGGATATCCTTCGACGCGGAGGCCTGGTCGCTTGACGTTTGCAAATCCTATTTTTCTCTGGGCCTTGCTCAGTTTGCTACCTTTGATTGCGATCTACCTGCTCAAGGTACGCCCCAATCGGAAACCGGCCACCGCTTATTTTTTGTGGGAAGACATCTTTCAGCAGAAACGGGCGAACTCGTTGTTTCAAAGACTGCGAGATTTGTTCAGCCTATTGCTGATGTTGGCCGCGTTTCTGGCCGTCGTGTTGGCGCTGGCCAAACCTGTATTCAATGCGGATTCGCAAAAGGACCTGCTGCTAGTGATCGACAATACGGCTTCGATGAACGCCAAAGAACCGCTGGCGGGCACGCGTTTGGATTCCGCCAAAAAGACCGCCCGGGAAATTGTCGAATCACTCAACGGATCGCAGCGCTGCAGCATTGCCACGCTTAGCGATCGGATTCGCTACGTCTCGAACATGACCGATAGCCCTCGCGAGTTACTGGAAGCCATCAACGGTATTCAGCCAACCGAATTGCCGTGTCAGCTAGGAGCCCTTGCCGAATTCGAACCTGCAAAGAAAACTGTTGAACCGGTGAAGGAAACAGAGGAAACAGAGGAGGCAAATGAAAAGGATGGGGTGGACGAGACAGACAATACGGTCGTCGCCAAAGATGTGGCTCCTTCGCATCGAGTGATTCTTATTAGCGATGGACTGGTCGGTGATATCCCCGAAACGGTTGAGTTCATTCGGATGGGAGAGAAAAGCAGCGGCAATGCGGGAATCGTGGCTTGCGATTTGCAGCGCCTGCCCGGCCAAGATCGAGCGTCGGTGTTCTTTCAGTTGGCCTCCAGTTTCAACGATGCAGTGGAAGCCGAGATTACGCTTTCACAGGACAATCCCGACAATATCATCAAACTGATCCCCGTCACGATCGAACCGGGCGTCAACAAAGCCGTCGTCTTTGAATTGGAACAAGCCCTAGCCGGGCGTTGGTATTTGAATCTTGAAATTGACGATGCGATGCCGCAGGATAACCAGTCATTTTTGGTGCTGCATCCGGTCAAGCCGATTCCAGTCCAAGTCTTCGCAAAGGAAAAGTTCTTTTATGAAAACAGTGTCGCTTCATTTGGACAGGACGGCGGGCTGTTAGAACTGGTTTCCTCCGGCGGCCAAATGGCGATTGGCCATGGGGCGTTTGAGGATGTGGAGTCCGTGAGTGATTTGTTGATTTTTCGACCCGCGGGAGAATCCTCGTGGTGGCAAGAAATTGGCGAAGAGATCGAAGTCAAATTGCCCCGAGCCGTTGACGAAGATCATCCGGTCATCCGCCACGTCGATGTGACTTCGATTCCGTTTGTCGGTGCCCGGCGCGTCACCGTTCCCCCAGCCGCAGAAGTGCTGGTCGAAGCGGAAGACGAAACGCCGTTGATCTGGCGAATGTCGAAAGCCGGACGATCCGCGGTGGTCGTCAATCTTGACCCATTGGATTCAAACTTTTACTTCAGCGCTTGGTTTCCCGTCATGGTTTACTCTTCAGCGACGCATCTAGCAGGTCGCAGCGAAGAACTTAAATCGACTTGGACCACCGGACAGGTTGCGCTGCTACCCGGCGACGACCAACAGGAATCAAAATTGACTTTGCCCGATGGTGAAACGGAAACTCGGGATACTCCCCGCACACCCTTGTTGGAAAAAACCGGTTTCTACGAAATCGAAAACGATTCCGGAACGTGGCAAGCGGCTTGTAGTCTGCTGTCGCGGGCTGAAACGATGGTCGACAATCGCGAGATCAGCGACACCGCTCAACCCATCAATCGGGGACGTTCACCGGTGGGGTGGCTGACCGTGCTGGCGATCGTCGTCGTGACGGTTGAATCCATTCTCTACCAACGTAGGAAGGTCGGATAATGGAATTGATATCGCTTCAACCGTTTTGGTGGTTGTTAACTTGCGTCGCGCTGTTGTTGGGATGGCGCTACAGTCTGGTCGATGCTCCGTTGGCAAAACGGATGGCCTCGTTTGGTTTTCGTGTCTTGAGCATCGTGTTTTTGGTGCTCGCCCTTTGTCGTCCGTTTGCGGCGATGGAGACGACTCAACTGCATGTTGTGTTCCTCGTGGATGTTTCCCAATCGGTGGATTTGAATTCTGCGATTGAAGCCACCGACGAAATCCAGAAATCCATTGATGCTCTCGAAACCGACGATTCATTCAGCTTGTTTGCGTTTGGAACCGACATGCGGGATTTCGATTCGCCTGAGGAACTTAAAAAGACGATCCAATCCTGGCAGGAAGAGGGGGCCGACGACAGTTTCCGCAGTCAAACGCGCCTCTCCACCGCATCGCTGAAATCACGTCTGGCGTTCCCGGGTGGAAAAGTCAAACGGATGGTGGTCTTTAGTGACGGGATGGATACCGGAGATCAGATCGCGGCAACGTTAAAACAACTCTCTGAAGAAGAGATCGATGTCCGCCTCAAACGCATCGACCCTCTGCAGTTTCCCGAAGCGGCTGTTGTGTCGGTTGACCCTTCAACCTCGCTGGCCTTTGTTGGTGAAGTCGTGCGGTTGTCGACCAAGGTTACGGCCAATCAGAAAATCAGCGGAAAATTACGTGTCATTCATCGGGGGGTCGAAGTCCAGACGCGGGATATCAAAATTGAGCCTGGGAAACCTCAGTTGTGTTTCTTCGATGTTGATATGGTGACGCCGGGGAACAGTCGCTGGACGATTGAATTGGTTCCTGAGGAAGATCATTTTCCGATCAACAACCAACGGACTTGTACCGTGACGGTGCGAGGCAATCCACGCATTCTGGTGTTGCATGAAAAGGAACGTGAGATGCGTGCGTTCGAACGGGCGATGGCGGAACAGGATTTCTCCGTTGATATTCGCGGGAAGTTCGGACTGCCCGAAACGATGCAGGATCTCATGGCGTTTGACGCCGTCGTGCTGGCCGATTTCCCGGCTACCCTGATGACGCCTCGACAAATGAACTTGCTGAAGCAATACGTTCAGGATTTTGGCGGCGGGTTGGCGATGCTGGGATCGGAGAACAGTTTTGGGTTGGGTGGATATCACAAAACGCCCGTTGAAGACGTGCTGCCATTGGTTTCCCGTTTCGAAAAAGAGAAAGAAAAACCTTCGCTGTCGATGGTGTTGGTGATCGATAAGTCGGGTTCGATGAGTGGCGTGCCGATGGCACTGGCTCGCCAGGCCGCTAAGGCCGCGGTGGAGCTGCTGGGCGCACGGGATGAGGTTGGGGTCGTTGGCTTTGATGGTTCGCCGGTGGTCATTTCTGAATTGACCAGTGCGATGGGCAAAGACGCAATTTTTGCGAACATCGATTCGTTGTCGGCCGGTGGCGGGACCAATATGTTCCCGGGCATGTCGGTGGGCAGGGATATGCTGGAAGAAGCCAATTCGAAAATCAAACATATGATCTGTCTTTCGGACGGACATACACAGCAAGCCGATTTTGAATCGCTGGTCCAAGCCATGACCGATAGCGGGATCACCGTTTCGACGGTTGCCCTTGGTGATGCCGATCGAAATTTGTTGTCGACGATTGCTGAAATGGGACGCGGGCGATACTACGAGACTCGTGATCCGCAGAGCGTGCCGCAGATCTTCACCAAAGAAACGATGCAGGCCTCCAAATCTGCGATCAAGGAAGACTTGTTTGCTTCCGTTCAAACCGATGACCACCCTGCCCTTGCCGGTTTTCAGAAAGCAGATCTTCCGTTTTCGTTGGGCTATGTGATGACCCAGCAGAAACCGACCGCTCAAACTTTGCTGGTCAGCGAAAATGGAGATCCACTGTTGGCGATTTCCCGTTTTGGCTTGGGGACGGGGTTGGCTTACACCAGTGATTTGACCGAACGTTGGGGCGGCGAGTGGTTGGCGTGGCCCGACTGCGGAAAGTTCTGGGCTCAGGTTTTGCGTTCCATGATCCGTAGAAACAATTCAGAAGGCATCACGGTGCAGGGGCAAACGGTGGATGATCGTTGGGTGTTGGATATCCACAGTCGGGACACCAACGGGTCGCCGCAATCATTGATCGATTGGGAATTGACTCTGATGGATGAATTGGGAAAGCCAGAATCGGTGAGCGTTTCGGAAGTTGGATTGGGGAAATACAGCGCGGTGGTGCCGTTGAGCGATCGAGGCGATTTTGCTTTGCAGTTGCGGGATCCTGCTTCGGACCGCACGCGTTCGTTGCATTTCAATCAGCCCTACCCCAAGGAGTACAGTCTTTCCTCGCAGTTGGTTCCCGCGGTCGCGGAGTTGGCATCGATGGAATCCCAGGACGTTCGCGATGATTTGGTGCCGCATCACAATCGCCGTTCGGTCGCACACTGGTTTTACTTCGCGGCGTTGGCGTCGTTGCTGGTCGGCAATTTGATTCGCCGAATCTAAGTGCTTCGGTGGCAGAGGCTTCCAACGCTTCGAGCCTGTGATCAAGCGCGACAGGTTTTGCCGAACTTCAAACCAATGTCGTTGCTTTTAGATTTGCCCTGCCCTTCGACGAGCAAACTCTATTCGTCGATCTCGATTTTTAGTGCGCCTTTGAATCCAGGGAGAAGTTCCCGATCAGAATTATCAACTTCAGCCCACAATTCAAACCCTCTTTCTGAAGGGCGGACTTCGGGGCTGACGAATGAAACCATGGCCTTTTTGCGAATCTCTTTGCCTTTGCGTTTGAATGTGAATTCTGCGGTCTGCCCAACTTTGACGGACAAGGCATACTCGGAACTGAAAAAAGCTTTGACTCTGAGTTTGTCCAAGCTGATGACGCGAACCACCGCTTCACCGCCACTGACCGATTCGCCTTTTTGGAAAGCGACTTGGGCGACGATGCCATCGATGGGTGACAGAATTTCACGATTGCGAAGTCGAATCTCCGACACTTTTTTCTGTTCCTCACGAAGGGTCGCCGTTAGCTTCGCTTGGCAATTCTCCATTTGAGCCTGTTCGATCGATAGCATGGCTTGATCCTGCTCAAGCCGAAGTCTGTCGATCTCAGTTTCCGAGATGCTGGCGTTGAATTCTCGAACGGCATTTTGACTTTTTTGCAATTGCTTTCGCCTCAACGCAAATGACTTTTGCGAAAACCGAAAGTCCACATCACTTTCGGACTGCTGGACAGCAATCTTCCAAGTCACCTCGTCAGCGTTGGCTTGGGCAGCGAAAAGTTCTGAATTGAGTTTCACAAGCAATTCATCTTTAGCGACGACGTCTCCCGGTTTGACCGCGATTTCTTCAACCACGCCCGGGTCTAGCGATGCGACGTTGATATTGTCGATCAGCGTTAATTGCGCGTTGGAGTAGGAGATCGTTTCCTGACCCGCCAGTGAACTGCAAGCGAGAAAGAGCGATAACAATGTAAATAGGGAACGCTTCATGGCCGTAACGAAACTGTTAATGAGGATGGTCTCAGTTCCCATGTTAAACTCGTTGGCAGTCGGATGCCAAAAAATGTCCTTATTTCAGGAATCCGTGCTGTTCTAAATTGCGGGTTCTAACGGAACTATCAAGGATTTTCCTTCTGCGGGCCTCAAGTGGGCTTGGCGGCGGCGTCTCCTCATTGAACCGAATTGAGTACTCCTCCAGCAGATGAGACGATTCGAAAAGAACCTGTGCCAGTGCCAGTTCATAGTCCGTTTCAGCAACATGAAAGTCCAGCTGAGCGTTTAGCAAATTTTGCTGAGCGTCGAGGAGATCCTCGAATCCAATCGCGTCGGCCTTGTAGGCAGCATTGCGAGCCTGTTCCGATTCTGCCGAAGCGTTCGCGCGAAGCTGCGTCAATTCAACGACGTCCTGCGATTGATTCAGACTTCTCAGTGCCGTCCCAAGGTCGTGGAGTATCTGCTCTCGAAGTTCGTGCAGCAGTGCTCGTTCTCTTCTTAATTGAAGTTCCGCGTTACGGACGCCGGCATAACCCTGCCGAAAGCCCAACGGAACATCAAGCGTCAATCCGACTTCCCACTCATCAAAGTTCCCTGCCAAAGCCTCATTAAACGCACCTGAAAACTGGCCGCCATCACCGAACAGATTGTCGCCAAAGCCATTGTTCCGGTAGGTCGCAATCGCGTCCAATCGCGGACGCGTGAAGTTCCGCGCTGCCAGTAAAAACAGCTCACGCTGTTCGATGCGTTTGGATTGCTGGCGAATCTCAACTCGATGTGAAACCGCATCGGTGGCAATGACGTTCCAGTCGAAAACCGTTTGGGCCGTTGAGGGTTGATCGGTGGGCTTCAACATGGTGCCGTCGCTTTGGGGCAGTCCTAGCAGGCGTCGCAGGTCGGCTTCGGCTTGCAGCGTGCCGTTAAGGCTTTGTCGAAGCTGCGATTCAAACTGATAGAATTGGGCGCGAGCTTGGGCTTCACGATCCGCTTCACCACCCGGCAAGCCGTTGTCCAATCGGGCTTTGGAAATGTTCCACGTCTCCTGACTGGCATCACGGGAAGCTTTGATGGATTGAAAGTTCCCAAATGCAAGGTCCAACTGCCAATAGGCGTTGATGATCTCAAGCATCATCTGTTTGATGTTTCGTTCGAATTCGGCGATCGAAATATCATGGTTGGACCGGCTGATCAAGAATCCTGAACTGCCGTTGAAGCCGGCGGTCGCCAGCGGACCGACCGTGCGATTGAAAAGCGTTCCACTGCCCTGCAACAAAGGTTGCCGAACAGACGCCTGCCACGTCGTGTCAAAGACGCTGGGAAACAGCAGAGCAGGATTGGTGCTGTTGTCATGAATAATGCTGCTGTCGAGGCTGAACTGAGTTCCCGCCGCGGTGGTTTTGTTCAGGCCGAATCTGAAATCCGTGAGATCCTGCTGCACGACGGTTGCCAGGCCCGTGGTGGTCGAGTTGTTGAACGTGTCATCGTTGTTCGAATACTGAATCGAGGAATTCAGGGTGGTGTCAAATGCCGAAAGCGCCGCTTCGATACCGAAGTTGGGATCCGTGGATTGGATGGCCGGATCGAGACTGCTGTTGACCCCTTGGGTGCTTTGGACAACGGTCGCCGATAGGCTGCGAAGAATTTCTGAGTTCTGCAACGCAATCGAGATCGCTTCGTCCAGCGTTAGTTCTCTGAACTGTTCCGGCAGTTGACTGCGATTTGTCAGCGGCTCAGGAATTCCGTTTGTGGAGAATTGACTCGGGTCATAGTCGATCGCGCCGCCTGCGTGATTTTGGACGTTGTACGAAGCCGAATCGGTTGGCGGCGCCGCGTGTTCCAACTCGAACTTGGGTCGACGATTTTCAATCGATCGACATCCCAAGAAAGCCAAGCAAAAAATGCATAGGCAGTTCACGAGAATAAGGTTGTTTCGAATTGTAAGCACCGTTGCACTCACTGGTCGGTCATCGTGGCCGTAGGAATAGCCTGTAAAAGTTTGATCGACCCCTTTTGTCAGAACAATCATCGCAAGACAAACAGCTGACATCGACTTGGCAACTGATTTATCTTTCCGAAGTTATCAATCCGGACAATCCGCAAACTTTACCAGGTTAGAAATGGACCGTTAAGCTATGCGGACTTCAACGAAAAAATGCTTTGCTTAGCCGCATTGTTCCGATGTGGAGTAGGAAGTTCAGTCCGAGGTGAACGCTATGATCAGAAGAACCTACTGTTGCTGTGTTGCCATAACTCTTGTGTTGCTGGTGGCGCTTAACGTTTCTGGCCAAACGGCAACCCCATCGGATCCAGTGTCCAGTCGTGGTTTTGAAATTGTCCGCAGCGACTTGTCGTCAAGGCGCGGGGGGCAAGGCAAGCTAGGGTTTGCTGCAAAAAATCAGGCGGTCAAGCGTCTCGCACTGGAGAGACCATTGCGGGTTGCCGAACGGGCTAAATCTCCTTCGCAGGACAAAGGCAAACTGTCAAAAGGCGAGTTAAAGCCAGAAACAGAAACACCTGATCCACTTGATTTCGAATCACTGGAACCTGAGCCACCTGTCGCCAATGAGGTTGAAGTGGAGGAGGCGATCGAGTTTTCACCACGCGCTTGGCTGGATCTTACAACAACGGGGCGTACGCCGACAGCCAAGGGGAATGTCGGGACTCTTCAATCAACAGCGCGTTCGGGACATAGCCTCAAAACGATTCAGTTGGAGAGCGATCGGTTCTTTCACCGGCAATTGCTTTTCGAAGAACCTCTTCATGAGAGACATGGATTGAGGGAGGGACCGGTAAGCCAGTTGACTAAATCAACCGCAGCATTTTTTGCCAAGAGCTATATCTTCCCAGTACAACTGTTGCTCAAAAGGAACCGTGGTTGTGATGGCGGCGAAGGTTGGAGCGAAAGTCAAGGTGACCAAATCTGTAGTCCCGCCTCAAAATGAGGGTCGGTTTCAATTTGCAGTCGGTTCGAAATTTTGAATTGCGAATTATCTGAAGTTGATCAGGTTCCGGAGGTAGCGCACCGACATCTCGCCCAGCGATGCGGTTCCGACATTGATTTTGGCACTGCCAATAAAGCCATCGCCAAGTCGAATCGATTCGGCAAGCGACGTGGTGTCGATGTTTGCGGTTGCTTCAAATGACTTCAGCAACGGTTTCTCTCCAGTTGCCGTGGGTTTGACGGCGAGCGGGCCACCGTTGGTTTGGCTCAGTTCTCGCGGTACGACCTCTAGTTCGTCAAGAGAATATAAGGTGACCTCTCCGGTGAAGGGTTGGTCTCGAAATTGATCGAGGCAAAATCTTGTCGCCTGCCCTTTCTGGACCAGTTCGATGTCGGTTTGATTCAACACGATAGTCGCTTCGTACTTTTCTTCCTTAGCGATCATGCAAAGGACCGTGTTGGGTTCAAACAGTGCTCCAATGTTTTTGGAGTCGAGCGGTCGGCCCGACCAGCTTGCCAATTCCATTCCGGCTCGAGCTCGTTGCGGGAGATTGGGCGCCGAAATGACGACCCCTGTGCAGGGTGCTTTCACAATCAACGGAGCGGCTTGGAGTTTTTTCAGAACAATCTGCTCCTTGGTTGATTCAATCGCCAGCTGGGTTTCGGTGATCAGCCTTTCGGAGTCAATATGCACGCTGCGGTTCAATTCGTATCCGATTAGATCCTGCTCCAGTCGAGCCAAGTCGCCTTTGAGAGAGGACAGTTCGAGATCGAACTCTGGATTTTCAAGCACGGCCAGAACTTGGCCCTTTTGAACCTTCTCTCCCGGTTGCACTTTGACTTCGGCAAGCGATCCCGGTTCCTGAGTGTAAACGGTTTGAGCACCCGCCGGACGAACTCGGCAATTGCCAAAAACATGTTGCTTGAAAGGAAAGAAACAGAAGACTCCGATCGCAAGGGCCAACAGGCAGGCACTCAATAAGAAATTTGAACGTTTCACTTCTCTCAGTCTCCCGGGATAAAGAAAGAATTTCACCATTTTAAACATGGGGACGATGACCATCCCGAACACCGAAAATGCGGCCATGATATATCCGACCGCCCCCAACCCCCACGGCTCGAAAATCTCTGTGATAAACCAGAAGATAAACAGCATGATGACCCAGCGGTACACAAACGACGACACACTATAGATCGCGAACAGCGGAAGCCCGCGTTGGGGCAGCATTCTGGAACTGACGGGTTTCATCCCCAAGCCCCAAACTCGCAGCGTGGAGATGAGCGACTGTTTTGATTTCTGAGACAGGTTGGGGATCTCAAGGAAATCGGAAAGGATGTAGTATCCGTCGTAGCGGAGTAGTGGATTGGCGTTGAACAGAATCGTGCTGGCTGAACTCAGAAACATGATGTTCAGCGCAAGGTAGTGAAG
>CAZDZX010000018.1:17752-25346 GCA_964510005.1 uncultured Pirellulaceae bacterium | reverse complement strand
GCGGCGCGTAGATCGGAATGTTGGAACCCTGTTTGATTTTGCCGACTTCGATCACGTGTTGGGCACGCTCGTTAATCAGGCGGACCAGAGCTTGATCGATTTCGTCAATTTTGACGCGGAGGTCGGCAAGCGGTTCGTCGTTTGGGTTTTTACTCATGAGTTGTCATTTCCAGATGTTTTGCGAGAAAAGCCCATTCGTCAGCGATTTCTTCGATAGTTTTGGAGGTGGGTTTTCCGGCACCGTGGCCGGCAGAAGTTTCAATACGAATGATAACCGGATTGTCTCCGGTATGAGCTTCTTGCAAACGGGCAGCAAATTTGAAACTGTGTCCAGGGACAACACGATCGTCCGTGTCTGCAGTGGTGACCATCGTGGCCGGGTAAGACGTGCCGTCTTTGAGATTATGATAAGGCGAATAGGCTAACAGAGCGGCGAACTCTTCAGCATTGGCTTTGCTGCTACCGTAATCGTCAACCCAATATCGCCCCGCGGTAAATTCCTGAAATCGAAGCATGTCCATGACACCCACACCTGGCAGAGCGGCGCCGAACAGTTCCGGTCGCTGCGTGATGCAGGCCCCCACCAGCAAGCCACCGTTACTGCGGCCCTTGATGGCGAGGTTTTTGCTGGAGGTGTATTTGTTGTCGATCAAGTATTGAGCGGCAGCAATAAAGTCATCGAACACATTTTGCTTTTTGAGTTTCGTCCCGGCTTTGTGCCAATCCTTGCCGTACTCGCCACCACCGCGAAGGTTGGGCATCGCAAAAATACCGCCCATTTCAATCCACTGGAGTCGCGAGACGGAAAACCCGGGCGTCAACGAAATGTTGAAACCGCCATAGCCGTATAGCAAGGTGGGGTTTTTGCCGTTGAGTTCAATGCCCTTTTTATGGGTGATGAACATGGGGACGCGGGTGCCGTCTTTGCTTTTGTAGAACACCTGTTTGACTTCGTAGTCGTCAGGGTTGAAGTCGACTTTGGCTTCCCGCAGCAACGTGCTTTCGCCGGTTTTCAGGTCGTAGCGGAAGGTCGACGGCGGACGATTAAAACTGCTGAATGAGTAAAACGTCTCGTCGTGATCTCGGCGGCCTCCGAATCCACTGGCGGTACCGATTCCGGGAAAGGAGACTTCGCGGACGAACTTGCCGGACAGATCAAAGAGTTTGACTTGGGATTTCGCGTCTTTGAGATAGTCGGCAATGATAAAGTCACCCACAATCGAGGCGTCCTGCATCGCTTCGTCGGCTTCGGCAATAATCACTTTCGGCTGGGCGGGTTGATCCGCGGCAGCGGTGTCGATCGTCAGAATGCACTTTTTGGGCGCGTTCAAATCCGATTTGAAATAAAACACCGGGCCTTCGTTACCAAGAAACGAGTATTCGTTTTCGAAGTTGTCGATCAGCGTGACCAGTTCACTGCCTTCGGTGTCCAGATCGCGGTACATGATCCGATAGCGACTGTCGGTGCCCTTCCAGACGGTCAACACGAGGTAGCGACCGTCTTCGGTGACGGTTGGTGAAAACCCCCATTTGGGATGGTCGGGGGATTCGTGGATCAGAACATCGTCTGCTTGGGCGGTGCCCAGTTCATGAAAAAAGACTTTCTGATTCAGGTTCAGCGAAGTGAATTCGTTCTCACTGTTGGGTTCATCGAAGCGGCCGTAGTAAAATCCAGTGCTCTCGCGGTTCCACGAAACGCCGCCGAATTTTAGCCACTTCAGTTCGTCCTCAAGGATCTTGCCGGTTTCGATCTCCTTGACTTTCCATGTCCGCCAGTCAGAGCCGCTTTCCTGAATGCCGTAGGCCAGATATTTCCCATCGTCGCTGAAGGCCATGCCACCCAAGGCCGTGGTGCCTTCTTTGGACCACTCGTTGGGGTCGATCAAAACTGAGGCTTCGCCGTCGAGCGAATCTTGCCGATGCAGCACGTATTGATTCTGCAGCCCATCGTTTTTCTGAAAGTAGTATCGATCACCACGACGAAATGGAGCGCTGTACTTTTCGTAGTTCCACAGCTTCGTCAAACGCTCTTCGATCTCTTTACGTCGCGGCAGCGTTTCGATGTATCCGAACGCGACGCCGTTCTGAGCCTTGACCCAGTCGGCGACTTTGGATTCCTTGCGGACGTCGCCTTCGAGCCAGCGGTAGGGATCGGAAACCGAATTCCCAAAGTACTCATCAACGGTATCGCCTTTCTCGGTGACGGGATATTTCAGTTGGCCCAGCGTCGTGTTCATATTCAAACAGATATCCAAAAGAAGGATCAGCGGAATCGAAATGTTTAGTTTCTTGCTCAAAGGAATTACCATCATCGGAATGTTGGGGGGTTGATCGTGATTGGGGTTGCCTGCATTACGTTGCTTGCCCAGTCACTCAAAAGTGAATGCAGTTCACTGTGACACTTGTGACGCACAAGCGGAATAGTTTAACAATCGAGTGAAAAAAAATCGATTCTGCGTGTTGTAAGGCCGATTGAGATATTAATTGCCCCTATTTACACACTCGCCGGAGTCACCAAATGTATCGCAATCTGCGTCATAGCTGCCTTTTTCTAGCCGCGTTAGCCGGTTCGACCATGATGGGTGAGTCTGTAAATGGCCAGGAATTGTTCAATCGTGTCAGCAATGACGCCTCCCGTGTGATTCAACTGCGAAATGGTGGCCGAGCCAAGCAGTTTAATCCATTGGGTGCCGTTGGCGAAAAAGTTCAACGGGTCGTGAATGAAGCTCGAAACTCGAAGCCCGTTGTCGCGTTTGACGAAATCAATCCACCTGCGATTCTAGCGGGTTCAGGAAACCGCCAGCCAGCAGCCGCGATTTCCAGTCCTCCAGCACCAACAATCCATATTCAGCAGCCTCCTCAGGTGAGCCAGATCGACCTTCAGCATCCTCCTGAGCCACAGACGGCAAAGCTGATCCAACCTCGATCGCCTCAGATTCAGGTTCCATCACAGCCAGCTTCATGGGCCAAGGCACCTGTTTCGGGTGCTTCGCCGGTGACTCGCAACCTCTCGATTCCATCGGTCACCACAGAAATCGTGGCTCCCGAATACGTGAATGTTGGAGAGATGGCCAACATCAAAATCAAGATCGCCAATCAGGGCACGACTGCGATCAACGGCTTAGAGCTGAAGGCGATTGTCGCCGGATCCAGCAAAGTCAATCCTGTCGGCGGAGTTATCCAAGAGGGAACCTGTTCCTTTGAGATCAATTCTCTGAAACCGGGCGAGCGACGAAACCTTGTCATTGAAGTCACACCCGAAGAAAAGCAACGGGTCGAAATCGACACTCAATTGGTGGTCGCCAAGCGAGGCCAAATTGCGGTCGGTGTCCGCCAACCGGAACTGGTCCTTTCAGTAACAGGTCCCGACGAAGGAATCGTTGGAGCATCGACAACTCACCTTGTGACTATTTCGAACAACGGTGACGGCATCGCTCGCGATGTTCGTCTCGAAGCCAACTTCCCTGAGGAACTTAAGTTTCTCAAGCAAGTTGGATTGAGCAAGCCAAAGACGCTTCTGCCTGGCCAAAAAATGCAGGTCGAAGTCCTCTCTGTTCCTCAAGCACCGGGCATGACGGGACTAACATTCGTCGCCACGGGCAAAGGATCGAAAACGGATCCGACCAAAGCGGAACTTCGCGTGGCTCAACCTGAGCTCCGAATTGCGACTGTGGGTCCGGACATGAACTTTGTTGAGCGTGACGGAATTTACACGATCACGATCGACAATGCCGGTGAAGTTGATGTGAACAACGTCCAAGTTGAATTCGCCATCCCCGGTGGTGTCAAAGTCAACACGATCAGTCGTCCAGCCAAAATGGATGCTCGTCGCAACACGTTGACATGGAACTTTGAAAAGATCGATGCGGCGACGCAGCAGGTCATTCAGATCAAATCGATCGCCAACGAAGAAGGCGAAAAAATCTCTAGCATCACGATCGATAGCGATGAGACGACAGAGAAGACCATCTCACTCACGACCATGATTGTGACACGAGCGGACTTGAGTATTCGTATGAAGACAGTTGGTGGCCCAGTTCAAGTCGGCACTCCAACGGATTTCATCGTCTATATCGAAAACCGGGGTAGCAACATGGCGAATGAGTCACAAATTGAGATTCAACTTCCAGAAGGCCTTCGTCCGTCTCGCCCAGAAGAGGGGATCGTGGACAAAGCCGCCAATGTTGTCAAATTCTCGGACGCAAATCTGAAGCCTGGCGAGACTCGGGAGTTCAAATTTTCCGCCCTTGCCGTCAGCGAAGGGGAGCAAATCGTCAGGAGCATGCTCAGAGCTGAAGGTTCGGAGCAGCGGATCATTGCCGAGAATAGCGTATTCGTTTACCAGCCCACTCAGGCTCGGGTTAGCGAGTCTCTGACACCGGCATTTACACGATAGAAGATAGAGTCTTCAAATTCGAATTTTTGTTGATAAGCTATGAGGCTTCCTGCTCGAATTCCCGGGCAGGAAGCCTTTTTTCTTCTACTTTTGCGATCAATGGCCAACCCGAAAATTATCTCCTGTACCGTCGAAGATGTACGCTTTCCCACATCCGATGAAGCCCATGGCTCGGACGCAATGCACAGCGATCCGGATTATTCTGCAGCCTATGTCATTCTCAAAACTGATGCCGATTTCGAAGGCCACGGCCTGACGTTCACCCTCGGACGGGGAACCGAATTGTGCAAGCAAGCCGCCGAGTACCTCGGTAGCTTTGTCGTCGGAATGACACTCGATGAGATCAAAGCAGATTTCGCTGGACTGTGGCGAACGCTCAGCAGCGAACAACAGTTCCGCTGGATCGGACCAGAGAAAGGCGTGATCCATCTGGCCACCGCAGCCGTCGTCAATGCGATCTGGGATCTGTACGCCAAAGTCGAAGGCAAGCCGCTGTGGAAACTGATCGCAGACATGAGCGCCGAAGAGATCGTCGGTTGCATCGACTTCCGCTATCTGACCGACGCCCTCACCCCCGAAGAAGCACTCGCAATTCTGAAAGAGAATGATGCCACCCGTGGCGAGCGAGAAAAGCAACTGCTGGAAACAGGCTTCCCCGCCTACACGACATCAGCCGGCTGGTTGGGATACAGCGACGAAAAAATCGAGCGCCTGTGCAAGGAAGGACTGGCCGACGGTTGGACTCACTTTAAACTCAAAGTCGGTGCTGATCTTGAAGACGACATCCGCCGCGCCCAAATCATGCGTTCGACGATCGGACCAGATTGCAAAATGATGTTCGACGCCAACCAGCGTTGGGACGTTGCCGAAGCGATCGACTGGACCAATAAGCTTGCCAAATTCGATCCGTGGTGGATCGAGGAACCGACCAGCCCCGATGATATTTTGGCTCACAAGGCCATCGCTGACGGCGTCGCGCCGATCGGAGTTGCCACCGGAGAGCAATGTCAGAACCGCGTGATCTTTAAACAGCTGCTCCAAGCCAAGGCGATTAGTTTCTGTCAGATCGACAGTTGCCGCATGGGCGGAGTCAACGAAGTCCTCTCCGTGATGCTGATGGCCAAAAAGTTTGGTATCCCAGTTTGTCCTCATGCCGGCGGCGTAGGTTTGTGCGAGTACGTCAATCACTTGATCATGATTGATTACATTCGCATCGGAGCTTCGTTGGAGTCACGAGTCTGCGAATTCGTCGACCACCTGCACGAGCATTTCGAGCACCCTTGCGTGATCAAAAACGCGGCCTACATGCCGCCCACTGCACCCGGCTACAGTGCAACCATGAAGCCGGATTCCATCACACAGTATCGCTTCCCCGACGGCAACGTCTGGAAGGATCGCGCTTAAAGAACCTGAAACGGAACTCAATATGAAACGCCTCGAAAATAAAACTTGCCTTGTCACCGCTGCCGGTAACGGGATCGGGAAAGCAACCGCTATCGCGTTTGCCGAAAACGGTGCGAAAGTCATCGCCACCGATATCGATGCCGATGCCCTTGCCACGATCGACCACCCCTCGATTGAAACCCGAATCCTTGACGTGATGAGCGATGAGGCCATTAAGGCCGCCGCCAGTGAGATCGGAACGTTGGACGTGCTGTTCAATTGTGCCGGCTTCGTTCACAACGGCACGATTCTGGAATGCAGTGAAAAGGACTGGGATTTCTCATTCAATCTGAACGTGAAATCGATGTACTTGATGATCAGTGCGTTCTTGCCGGGCATGATCGAAAACGGAGGCGGCAGCATCATCAACATGTCTTCGGTCGCGTCCAGCATCAAGGGCGTTCCGAACCGATTTGTTTACACGACGACCAAGGCCGCGGTTGTCGGACTGACCAAAGCTCTCGCCGCGGACTTTATTGGCAACGGTATTCGCTGCAACGCGATTTGCCCCGCCACCATCGAAACGCCTTCGCTGCACGAGCGACTCAAGGCGACCGGCGACTACGAAAAAGCGCTGGCGGATTTTGTCTCCCGCCAACCGATCGGTCGCATCGGCAAAGCCGACGAAGTTGCCGCCTTGTGCGTCTACTTGGCTTCCGATGAATCGGGATACACGACCGGCACGACTCAGCTGATTGATGGCGGCTGGGCGATTTAGCGTTCATTGTTGGGGAGCGGATTGTCGCTGCCCGATCGATAAAATTTACATTCACAGCAAAACCGAAACGACAAAACCATGAAACTTCTACGCTTTGGCCAGCCCGGATCCGAAAAACCGGGAATCGTTGACGAAAACGGAACCATTCGATCGCTGGAAGGCGTCATCAACGATCTTTCCGGTGATGATCTTTCCGATGCGTCCTTCGATAAACTTCGAGGCTTGGATCTTTCAACGCTCCCCGAAGTCAGCGGCGACACACGTTTGGGGCCCTGCGTGGCGGGCGTGGGAAAGTTCGTTTGCATCGGGCTTAACTACAGCGATCACGCGGCCGAATCGGGCATGGAAGTTCCACCCGAGCCGACCATTTTCATGAAGGCCACCAGCTCGATTTCCGGCCCCAACGACCCTGTTGTGATTCCTCGCGGTTCCGTCAAATCGGACTGGGAAGTCGAATTGGGCGTCGTGATCGGGAAGCACGCGAAATACGTTCCTGAATCTGAAGCGATGGATTATGTCGCTGGCTACTTCGTGGTCAACGATCTGTCCGAGCGTGAGTATCAGATCGAACGATCGGGTCAGTGGGTCAAAGGCAAAAGCTGCGACACGTTCGCACCGATCGGCCCATGGTTGGTTACCCGTGACGAGGTCTCTGATCCTCAGAACCTCGGCATGTGGTTGGAGCTCAACGGCGACAAGGTTCAAGACGGCAACACGAAGACGATGGTCTACGGCGTGGCTCACTTGGTTCACTATTTGAGTCAGTTCATGTCGCTTCATCCTGGCGACATCATTTCGACCGGCACACCTCCGGGAGTCGGATTCGGCATGGATCCACAGCGATACTTGGTGCCTGGCGAAACGATGCGGTTGGGCATCGACGGCATGGGCGTTCAGCAGCAGACAACCGTCGCCGACGTTTAGAGTTTGCTTCAAGGGTGGCATAGGCTTCCAGTCTGTGGTCGAGCGCGATCACAGGCTGGGAAGCCATGCCACCTTTTCGCGCGCGTCCAAGCCCCGACAGGGGTGACAGCGTG
>CAZDZX010000018.1:15142-17652 GCA_964510005.1 uncultured Pirellulaceae bacterium | reverse complement strand
CCCACCCAAGCCCCGATAGGGGTGGCAGCGATTTGCCTTTCAACGCGCTCGATCACAGGCTGGAAGCGCTGGAAGCCATGCCACCTTTTCGCGCGCGTCCAAGCCCCGACAGGGGTGACAGCGTGTAGCCACGGGTGTCAGCCCGTGGAATACCGTCCTCCTCCCCACCCAAGCCCCGATAGGGGTGGCAGCGATTTGCCTTTCAACGCGCTCGATCAGGCTGGAAGCTGGGAAACCTATGCCACCTATGGCCAGGGGAAACAGAATTCCTTGGCTCGGAATGTACCCGCAAGAACCACCTGCTTGATCCTCTCGATGTCGGGCGAGAACAAACGATCGGCTTCGTAAAACGGAACCTTGTCGCGAACGATCCGATGAGCCTGCTGAAGGACCGCCGAGGTCTGCAGCGGTTGCCTGAAATCGATACCCTGTGCGGCGGCAAGCAATTCGATGGCCACGATGGCCGCCGTGTTTTCAACCATCGTCGAAAGACGCCGGGCCGCAAACGTCGCCATGCTGACATGGTCTTCTTGATTGGCCGACGTTGGCAGACTGTCGACCGATGCTGGATGAGCCAGAGATTTGTTTTCGCTGGCGAGGGCCGCGGTGGTGACCTGGGCGATCATGAAGCCCGAATTTACACCACCGTCTCGCACCAGAAACGGAGGCAGACCGCTTAGATGCGTATCAATCAGCAGTGACATCCGGCGCTCCGAAAGGGCTCCGATTTCTGAAATCGCGACGGCCAATGCGTCGGCGACCAGTGCCACCGGTTCGGCATGAAAATTCCCGCCCGACAGAACCTCATCGGTTTCCGGAAAAACCAGCGGATTGTCCGATACGGCATTGGCTTCCGTTTCCAGCACGCCGGCCACGTAGCGGATCTGCTCCAAACACGCCCCCATCACCTGCGGCTGGCAGCGAAGAGAATACGGGTCTTGGACTTTGTCGCAATCGCTGTGCGAATTCCGAATCTCGCTACCGGCCAGCAAATCACGATAGGCTTTCGCGCAATCGATCTGTCCCTGATGCAAGCGAATCTCATGGATGCGGGGATCGAAAGGAGCATCGGTCCCCAAGGCCGCATCAATGCTCATCGCACCGGCAACCGTTGCGGCAGAAAATACATTCAACGCCCCGAAGAGTCCCTTCAGCGCCAGCGCGGTTGAGACTTGCGTCCCGTTTAGCAGTGCCAAACCTTCTTTGGGTTCCAACAGCAGAGGCTCCAGTCCGATCGCTCGCAGGCCTTCCGTTGCCGGCACGATTTGATCTTTTAATTTAACATCGCCGACCCCAATCAGAGCACAGCTCATATGAGCGAGGGGCGCGAGGTCCCCGGAGGCACCGACGGATCCTTGGGAGGGGATTTGCGGCAGCAGATCATTGTTGAGCATCGTCAACAGGTGCTCGATCACGATCGGTCGCACACCGGAATGCCCCCGTCCCAGCGAATTGACTTTCAACATCATGATCAATCGCACAACCGCGTCGTCCAGCAGCGGGCCAGTGCCCGCAGCGTGGGACAGCACCAGATTGCTCTGCAGTTTCTGCAGTTCATCAGGAGCGATTCTTTTCTGAGCCATCAAACCAAATCCGGTATTCACTCCGTAGATGGTACTTTCTTCGCGGACGATTTTTTGGATCGTGGCTTGAGCGGCTTCAACAGCCGCCAAACTGGAGGGCTCAATCTCCATCGCAACCGGCACTCCAAAGGAAGATTCGATCTGCGAGAGCGTCAGTTTTCCAGGTTCGATTTTGAAATTCATCAGTTTTGGGGCCGGTGATGTTATTCGTTGTAGCTGGGTTAAGCTCAAACAGTACAGGGACACCATTTTCCGTGCCAGTGGTTATCCAGCCAGCGATCTGTTTTAGCAAAACCGGTCGCCCACGAAGAACACTGATAGGGCATGGCCTCAGCGTTGATATAATTTGGCTATGCCACCAGCCTTGCACAACAGATACTTCCTCGGAAGCGAGCACTGTTCAAGTTGAGCTATGGAGAAAATTGACAGGGCAATAGGGTGTGCAAAAAGTAATGGCTCTTTCTGCTCGACTTCACTCCATGGCATTTGACCCAATTCGTCGTCGACATCCTAACTGGAACGAAAGTCAGGTTCAGATAAAGTTCATTGAAGTGACCTACTGGAAAGAACTTTCAGAGGGCTTCGAGAAGTGCATCGCGGAGCTGGGATTCCATCAGCAAGAAGCGTGAAATACTGCAGCCAGTTAATGTTGCTTCTTTATTGGTGTTGGGCCCGATGCCAGCAGTTGCTATTGTCGGTCGCGGACGTTTAGGTTTCTTGGTGGAACCGAGGGCATCGCATCTCCCTAAAAAACGGCCGGGCCTTTGGCCCTCCATTTCTAATTTGCATCGTAGTCCCAGCCCTTCAGGCTGGGCTAGGAAAACGGTTGGGCCTTTGGCCCGCTAACTGATTCGCTGCAATCAAACCGAGTCACACAAACCGGTTCAGATCAAAGGATTGAAATGAAGCTGCCCTCACTTATTTTGC
>CAZDZX010000018.1:8259-15042 GCA_964510005.1 uncultured Pirellulaceae bacterium | reverse complement strand
CCTCGCCCGATTCGTCTTTCTCAACGGCGGGCAAGTGCTCCAGCGCGACCGATTGATCGAGTCGCGGATGGCTATCTCGCAAATCGTCGCCGGTGATGCCGGAGCCGCCGTTGAGTCCATCCATGTGGACCATCGTTTGATGGATCGCGTGAATGGCACTTTCTACGTCGTGGGTATGCCCGGTTTCGGAAATGGTGTGCATGTTTCGAATCGGAAATCCAATTGACGCGCTGGCAGAGTCGATCGAAGCCAATACGGCAGCCATCGCGTCGGTGCCGGTGTCGCGGCCGGCCAGTTCATGTTGAACTGGAATCCCCTGCTCCAGTGAAACCTTGGTCAACATGGAGTTGAGCGCCGCACTGGTCACCGCGCCGTGGGTCAGCGTGTAGCCTTCGCCCATCGCGATGGGTTCGTACCTGCGATCTCCAATGCCAGGAGCCGCCGTAAAATCGTGAGCCACATCGACAGCGATTGTCACGTCGGGACGAAAATGCTCGGCCAGCACACGGCTGCCGAAACGACCGATCTCTTCATGAGAGGCCATCGCGCCCAAGTAGCGGATGTTAGAAAGCGAGCTCGATTCGGCCAGCAAACGGCCGATCTCTGCCGTCACGAAGCAACCCAGTCCATTGTCTAGATACGCTCCCATGAACGTGTTGGGCGAAAACCCGCGCTCGATCGGACGGTCGTAAATAATTGGATCGCCAGGCCGAATCCCAAGCGCTTCAATCTGGCCCTTTTTGTCTTTGCCGTGTATCTGAAGTTCCAGATACATCATCTTGGTTTTGATGCCGTTGTCACCGCTGCGAAGTTTGGGGTCGGCGAAATGAATGGCCCCGATGGCTTCGATCGTCCCGCCTTTGATGATCCGCCACTTGCCTTGCTCTTCGGGATTCTCACTGAAGAGTTTGACTTTGTGACCGATCAATGTCGTGGGCAACATCGAATCGGAATTGACCCAGATCTTTCCATCTTCACCGATGCTGCGCACTTGCATTCTGATTTTGTCGGCATGCCCAATCACCATGACTGAAAATGCGTCCGGATCGTTGGGTTTGGTATCCAGCACGATGCCGGCATTGCCTTTGAAGGTATGAATCTTCCAGTCCTCAGGCATGTAGGATTGCATGAAGGGCTCCAGCACACCACGCGTCATGGAGGCTTCCAAGCCGATCGGGCTGGGCGCGTCGAGGATTTCTCTCATCAACGCAAACCTCTGCTCTGACATTTCCTGTTCCCACGGTTTGGCTGCTGAGTTCACGACGGGTCCTTGTTCTGATACCTAGAGATGAGTGGGTTTGATCTATCACCCTATTGTCCAATCAAATGGGTGCCTGACGCAATGGGATGCATCAGGTTTGCAGACAGGTAATGAGCGGCAAGGCGCCCTAGCCGAATGGCACTTACCTTTAGGATCGCAGTTCCCATACGCGATACAAATCAAATCTCTTTGGCATGCATCAGGGCCATCTGGCACTAAGATTTCAGCCCCGAAGGGGCGACAGGATTGCACTGCAACGCTTTACGGCAATGGCGCAAGACAGCGTAAGCAAGGGCCCAAGGCTCTTGAACTCAGGGCACTTCAACCGGCGGCTAGCAGGCTAGCGCCTTGCCGCTCACAAATGCTGGCAGAAAACACCCGATCGAAAGCGTTAACAATCTAATCAACCATGGGCAAATTTAAATCGTTGTCCCGGGCGCACTTGATCGCGGTCTCATAACCGGCGTCGGCGTGTCGCATCACGCCTGTTGCCGGGTCATTGAACAGGACTCTTTCAATCCGAGCATCAGCAGCGGCTGTGCCGTCGCAGCAAATCACGACCCCCGAATGTTGCGAGAAGCCCATGCCGACGCCGCCGCCGTGATGAAGGCTAACCCAAGTCGCACCTGCGGCAGTATTCAACAACGCGTTCAACAAAGGCCAATCCGAAACCGCGTCCGAACCGTCTTTCATGGATTCGGTTTCGCGATTCGGGCTGGCAACGGATCCGGAATCCAGATGGTCGCGACCGATCACAACCGGAGCACTTAACTCGCCAGTTCGCACCATTTCGTTGAACGCCAATCCCAGCCGATGTCGATCGCCCAGACCCACCCAGCAGATTCTTGAGGGAAGTCCCTGAAACGGAATCCGCTCCCGAGCCATATCCAACCAGTTGTGCAGATGCGGATCGTCGGGAATCAGCTCTTTGACTTTGGCGTCCGTTTTGTAGATGTCTTCCGGATCTCCCGACAACGCCGCCCAGCGGAACGGACCGATGCCTTTGCAAAAAAGTGGACGAATATAAGCCGGTACAAACCCTGGAAAATCAAAGGCGTTAGCGACGCCTTCTTCTTTGGCGACCTGTCGAATATTGTTCCCATAGTCCAAAACCGGGATACCTTGCTGGTGGAATTCCAGCATGGCTTGCACGTGAACAGCCATGGATTTTTTGGCGGCGGCGATGATTTTGTCCGGCTCGCTGTGCCGGGCGTTGGCAGCTTGATCCAGCGTCCATCCCTCCGGCAGGTAGCCATTAAGCGGATCGTGTGCGGAAGTTTGATCGGTTACGACGTCCGGACGAATTCCCTGCTTGATCATCTCAGGAAGGATTTCGGCAGCGTTCCCTAACAGCCCCACCGAGATCGGTTTTTTGTCTCGACAACTCTGCTCGATAATCGCGATGGCTTCGTCGAGTGTATTGGCTTGTTGATCGACGTAACCCGTTTCGAGCCTCATCTGAATCCGCTGCGGATCGCATTCGATGGCCAGCATCGAAGCTCCCGCCATCGTGCAGGCCAGCGGTTGAGCGCCGCCCATGCCTCCCAAGCCCGCCGTGAGAATCCACTTACCGCTCAGGTCGCCATCGAAGTGTTTCTTACCCACCGCGACAAAGGTCTCATAGGTTCCTTGCACGATGCCTTGGCTGCCGATGTAAATCCACGACCCGGCGGTCATCTGGCCGTACATCATCAACCCGGCGCGATCGAGTTCGTGGAAATGTTCCCACGTCGCCCAGTGGGGAACCAGATTGCTGTTGGCGATCAGGACTCGGGGGGCGTCCGGATGAGTGCGAAACACGCCCACGGGTTTTCCGGATTGGACCAGCAGCGTTTCGTCGATTTCCAGTTGGCGAAGCGATTCCACGATGCGGTCAAAGCACTCCCAGTTACGAGCCGCTTTTCCGATTCCGCCGTAGACGACCAATTCGTTCGGGTTTTCGGCAACGCCGGGATCAAGATTGTTCATCAACATCCGCAGCGGGGCTTCCGTAAGCCAGCTTTTGCACGACAATTCGGTGCCGTGGGGAGCCGTTACACTTCGGGGGGCGGTAGACATGTTTTTGCCGCTCAGCGTGTGCTGAAACTTTAACGTTGAAGTTGAATGGTAACCGTGATTGGAGCCAAGCGTGATTATGCGCCAACTCCATAGCGTTGGGAACGACTGGTTTTAAAAGAGCATTCCTTGATGGCGATCGTTATTCAACACTCGGGAAGTATTCCGCTGCTGGTCAGCTTTCCGCACAGCGGCCAGTTTATTCCCGAAGCGATTGAGGGGCGGATGACCAACCATGCCCTAACGCTTCCGGATACGGATTGGTATCTGGAGCGGCTGTACGACTTTTTGCCGGAGTTGGGGGTGTCGACGGTGGCGGCGAATTTCTCCCGCTATCTGATCGATCCCAACCGTTCGACCGATGGCGTGAACCTTTATCCCGGTCGGCCGACGCCAGAGCTCTGTCCCAAACTTTGTTTCGATGGCACCGCGATCTATCGTAGCGGAATGGAGCCCGATGCGTTTGATATCGGTCAGAGAACGGCCACGTATTGGACCGCCTATCACGATGCCATCCAAGGAGAACTTTCTCGTTTGAAAAATCAGTACGGCAAAGCGGTGCTTTTCGATTCGCACTCCATCGCATCGGAGGTGCCACGTCTGTTCGAAAACCAGCTGCCGGATATCAACATGGGGACTGCCAATGGCGCGTCCTGCGGCCCGCAGTTAGAAAAATCGATTGGTTCGGTGCTGGATTCGCAGTCCCAGTACTCGCACGTGTTTAACGGTCGATTCGTAGGCGGATACATCACGCGACACTATGGGCAGCCAGACAATGGCGTCCAAGCCGTGCAGTTGGAACTTTCGAAACGGACCTACATGGACGAGCAGACGGGACAATGGGATGATAAAAAGGCGACTGCCGTGCGGCCGTTGCTGCGAAAGATCGTCGAGTCGATTGTCGATAGTTTGTAATCGATGGGCACCACTGAACCTCCAATCCAAAGGGTGAGATTTTGATTGACGCCGACCTGTTGCTACGAAACTTCCATCTGATCACGATGCAAGATAACGGGCAGCCCTACGGTCTGATCGAAAACGGCGCCGTGGCGATCCGTGGGGGTGAAATCGTGTGGGTCGGTGCAAGTGCTTCGGCAGACGTGGAAGCATTTTCAGGGAACACGGTCGAAGGAAACGGCCGGTATTTGGGGCCGGGTTTGATTGATTGCCACACGCATTTGGTGTGGGGAGGCAGTCGCGCTGACGAGTGGGAGATGCGACTCCAAGGAATCAGTTACGAAGAGATTGCTCGCCGCGGTGGAGGCATTCTGTCGACCGTGACGGCGACACGAGCAGCCAGCGAAGCGGAGCTGTTTGGGTCGGCCAAAAAGCGGCTGGACTACCTGATGCGGCAGGGCGTCACCACGCTGGAAATCAAATCGGGTTACGGACTGGAAACGGAAACCGAGCGCAAGATGCTGACCGTCGCTACGGAGCTTCGTAATTCTACACCGCTGGATATCCAGCGTACGTTTTTGGGGGCCCACGCGGTGCCGCCGGAGTTCAAAGGCAAGCCGGAACAATACATCGATCTTGTCTGCGGCGAGATGTTGCAGTCCGTTGCTGGTTTGTGCGAGAGCATTGATGTGTTCTGCGAAGGCATCGGTTTCAATTTGTCCCAGTCACGGCGCGTTCTGGAAGCGGGAAAGCAGGCCGGGCTCGAAGTCAGGATCCATGCGGAACAGCTTTCGAATCTGGGCGGAACTCAGATGGCCGCCGAATTGGGAGCCCTTTCTGCCGATCATATCGAGTACTTGGACGAAGCCGGTGTGCAGGCGATGGCCGATCAGGGAATGGTTGCCGTGCTGTTGCCGGGTGCGTTTTACTTTATTCACGAAACCCAATTGCCTCCGGTGGATTTGCTGCGAAAGCACAATGTTCCGATCGCCATCGCGACCGATGCGAACCCCGGGAGTTCGCCGGCGACGAACCTGCTGTTGATGACCAACATGGCTTGCACGCTCTTTCGAATGACTCCCGAAGAAGCATTGTCAGGGGTCACGTCGCATGCCGCGAAGGCATTGGGGATGCAGGATCGCGTCGGCACGATAGATGTCGGCAAGCAAGCGGATCTTGTTGCGTGGAACATTCAATCTCCGGCCGAGCTGGCTTACGGAATCGGCCACAATCCCTGCGAGCAAGTCTGGAAGCGCGGCGAGTTGATTGTGGATCAAAACGGATGAAGTACTTTTTTAAAAAAGCTCTGTTGCCAGACGGTTGGCGTGAGAACGTCCGCATCGAGATCGCCGATCATCGTATCGTTGCCGTGGATGCCGATACCGACGCCGCTGGATCACGTGTGTTTGATGGCGTTGCGGTTCCGGGGATGACCAACGTTCATAGCCACGCGTTTCAGTTTGGGTTTGCCGGTTTGAGCGAGTACCGAACCGGGACACACGACAGTTTCTGGACGTGGCGGAAACGGATGTACGAATTCGTGGATACGATCACGCCAGAGAAAGCCCACGCAATTGGGAAACAGCTGTACGCCCGCATGTTGGCGGTGGGCTACACGACAGTGGGAGAGTTTCATTACTTGCTGCATCAGCGAGACGGCACGCCCTACGAAAACAATAACGAAATGGCGGATGCTCTGATCGCGGCGGCCAAGGAAGCGGGAATGCGAATTTGCATGTTGCCGGTTCTGTATCAGCGCGGCGGATTCGATGAATCTCCGTTAGTGGGTGGGCAGTTGCGGTTCGGTTCCAGTAACGCGCTTTATCTGGACATGCTGTCGGGGCTGCAGTCGCGCTATCATGACGATCCGGCGGTGAGTTTAGGAGTTGCCCTGCATTCGCTGCGAGCGGTTTCGGTGGCTGCGGCTCAACAAGTTTTGAAAGACGCGAGATCCATTGTTCCCGATGCGCCGATCCATATTCATGTTGCCGAACAAGTCAAAGAAGTTGAGGACTGTGTGGCCGTGACGGGAAAGCGCCCCGTTGAGTTGCTGCTTGATTCTTTCGAGGTCGATGAAAAATGGTGTCTGATCCATGCGACTCACATGAGCGATCGGGAGTGCCAACGGCTGGCGGGCACGGGTGCCGTTAGCGGTGTCTGTCCGACGACGGAAGCGAATTTGGGCGATGGCGTTTTTCGCGCGGAGGATTGGTTGAAGCTGGAAGGGAAATTGGCGATCGGAAGTGACTCCCACGTCAGTGTGGATGTTGCGGAGGAGTTGCGAATTTTAGAATATGCCCAGCGACTGACGCAGCAGCGACGTGCGGTATTGTGCACTGACACGCAATCATGCGGATCGTTACTGTATCAGTGGTCCTGTGCGGGAGGTGCGCAGGTGACCGGGTTTGGTGATGGTGGTCTGAGTGTTGGTAATTTGGCGAGCATCAGTGTGATGGACGAACGGTTTGAAGATGTCGAGTTTAATTTCGACGGTTCCATTTTTCATCCGAATGCGACTCGGGCCTCGATTTCAGGAATTGGAATTTCTGCGGTGTAGGCTGTGAGCGGCA
>CAZDZX010000018.1:0-8159 GCA_964510005.1 uncultured Pirellulaceae bacterium | reverse complement strand
TGTGAGCGGCAAGGCGCTGGCCGCCGGTTGCGGATGGTTGAGTTCAAGGCACTTCTACCGGCGGCTAACGCCTTGCCGCTCAGCATTTAGGAAGCGCGATCTTTAGCTGCCTGCCTTCGGGGATTGCAACGCGCTTGCTCACAGCCTGGAAGCGCTGGAAGCCTATGCCACCTTGAATTCAGCCACCTTTGGTCACCCGGCTTTGGGTAGGTCGCTTTGGATTCCCTGCAAGAGCTTTTTGAGAGCTTCGATTTCAGTTCCGCTCAATCGCGCGGTGTGCACCAAGTACTCCAGCATCGGCATCGGCTGGCCTTGGAAGACGGTGTGCAATAGTTGATCGCTGACATGTTCAATGCACTCGGCTTCGGTGAAAACCGAGCGGTACAGATAGCGATTGCCCTTCCGCTGAAACTCAATCACGCCCTTTTGAACTAAGCGGTGAAGCAGCGTCTTGATGGTGCCGGCGGACCAAGTGGTTTTCTCGCGCAGACGTTCGTGAATGCGACTGGAGGTCACCGGTTCGGCGAGCCAGATCTCGTGCATCACTCGCCATTCGGCGTCAGAGATTTGAGGTTCCTGTGTGGTCGACATGAGGAGGGAGGGGGAATTTTGGAATGGCAGACAATCACTGTTAGCCAATCACGAAAATTACCTCAAGATCAGTTTACGCTTGCTGGCAGTTTTCGTTTGGGTTCCGCTCCGACCCTGCTGTGGTGGTAGCAGCCTCCACTCGATTTCGGCCCCCCGATTTTGCTTGATAAAGCGCTTTGTCGGCGCGGTCGAGTCCTTCGCAGAAGGGTTGCTCGGCCTGCAGTTGGTGGACTCCCAGGCTGCACGTAATCTCGAGAGAGTTTTCGATTTCCTGGCGCAAGCCCTCGGCCCATTGGACACTTTGATGAAGATCTGTCCCACAGGAAATGGCTAGAAACTCTTCACCTCCCCAGCGGGCGATGGACAAGCTTTCGTTCGTTTTAGCTCTCAGAAGTTCACCAAGCTTGGTGAGTATTTCATCCCCAAAATTGTGTCCAGAGGTATCGTTCAGTTCTTTGAATTTGTCGATGTCAATCATGATCACACCAACGGGAATTTGGTGAACGTTAGTGAGTTCGATCGCCGAATCGACGTAGCTTCGCATCCCGAATCGGTTGAGCAATCCGGTTAGCGAATCGAATTTCGCGATCTCCGAAAGTTCATTGGCCTGCTGGACAAGGGACTGGTTGATCGATTGAAGTTGAGTGGTTGTTTTCCCCTTCTTGCGAAGGTCCAAAGACTTCTGGAAGGCAACGCCACCGGCAATGACCAGCCACATCAGCAGCAGCGTTCGATAAAGAACGACGGTTGGAATCCAGTGCCCTTTAAAAGCCATTTTTTCGATGATCAGTTTGTGTGAAGAGTTTTCGCCATCCATGATGGCCAGAAACTGTAGCCATTCAGTATTCTCGAATGAAGGCGTTGCTTGTTCGATACTAATACCGTGCCGTTCGATCCACCATACAGGCACTCTAAAGTGCTCTCGGTCAAACACAAGCTGTTGCGATGTGTTGTTCAGGAGAATTGAGATCTCGTTAAACTTTCGGGTGGACGCTTCTTCTTCGACGGTGACGCCAGGTAATTTGTTTCTGATGTGAAACCGAAAGTAACCTTGTTCCTTTCCTTCAATGAAGGCGGTCAGGTGGAGGTGCTCCATCCATGAAAAGTCCAAGAGCTGGTCGTCATCTTTTTTCAGGATACGCAACCCCATCAGGGGAACGTTAACACCTTCGGCGACTTCGAAATCAACTTCCAAGCCGCGATCGGTGAGTCGATGAGAGACCTTTTTCTCAGGGGTCTGAAGACCAACGACCAAGCGCCACTCGTCCGATGAGAAATCGATCTCATGGGTTCGAGGAACGAAATGATACAACCCGACCGCAGTGACGGAGAGCAATAGCAAAACCACCATTTGGGTTTCGAGTTTCATGGAGCAGGCGATCTTTCAGAGGCGGCTAAAGTAACTACCGAAATCTAGCTTGCTGCGCAAAGCCCGACACCAAATAACACCCCAATGGACCTAGAAAGACTGGTCCCGTGCCGATTAAACCACGGATAACCCGGCCAGCCCGTACAGCCTGAACACAAATAGCCCCTTTAGGTGATCTGACAGAGGACTTCAGTAAGAAATGTCCAGTAACTGGCCACGCTGGGGATGTGGCATTTCTCGTCGGGAGAATGTGGGTTTTTGATCGTGGGGCCCAAGGAAACCATTTCCATTTCGGGGTAGTGACTGCCAATGATGCCGCACTCCAAGCCCGCGTGAACGGCATTCACAATCGGAGGCTTGTCGAACAGTTCCTGATAGACCTGTTTCATCAGGACAAGAATTTCTGAATCCGGTTTTGGCTCCCAACCTGGATACTCGCCGGAGTGAGTTGCGGTCGCTTGCAGTGGCGCAAACGCGGCCTCGATGTCTTGAGAAACTTGGTCGCGAGCGGAATTGACGCTGCTGCGGCTGAGGAAGTCGATCTTGATCTGGTCCGGTTGAATGCTGACCTTAGACAGGTTGGTCGACGTTTCGACTAGATCCGGGATGCCTTCGCTCATCCGAATCACACCCGCGGGCGCCGCCGCAATGGCCTTCATCAATGCGACTGCCGTCTCGGGAGGCAGCACTTGATCGATCGAATCGGAGACGGCTTCGGCGGTGACCGAAAGTCCGGGATCTGCTTCCTGAATTTCTTTTCCAATCACGGCGGCAATTTCGGATACGGTATCGATCAATGCGCTTGCATCTCCCGTTACATTCAACAACGCAAAGCACTCTCGCGGGATGGCGTTTCGCAAATTGCCGCCTGCGACGTTGGCGATTTCAAACCCGCAATCGGGCTTGCCGCCACAATGCTGCAGAATCCGATTCATGATCAGGTTGGCGTTTCCCCGTCCCAAATGAATTTCGCAGCCGGAATGGCCGCCGCACAATCCGGTCACTGAAACACGAACGGCCGAACCGGTGCTTGCCGCTGCAGCGGAACCGTCGACGCTGATGGTCGAATCCAGACCGCCTGCGCAACCGATCGTCAGTTCGCCTTCGTCTTCGGTGTCGGTGTTAAGCAGTATTTTTCCCTGCAGCAATCCGGGCTTCAATTGGAGAGCTCCGGTCATGCCCGTTTCCTCGTCGATGGTAAACAGGGCTTCCAGAGGTCCGTGTTGTAGATCGTCGGATGCCAGCACGGCCAGAATGGAAGCGACTCCCATTCCATTGTCGGCGCCCAGCGTTGTGCCTTTGGCTTTGACCCAATCGCCATCAATGAACGATTGAATACCTTGGGTCGCGAAATCGAAATCGGTGTCGGAGTTTTTCTGGTGGACCATATCCAGATGGGCCTGCAGCACGACAGGCGTGCAGGATTCCTTGCCAGCCGTTGCCGGTTTGCGAATGATCACGTTGCGGATGTCATCCACGATGGTCTCAAGCCCCAGTTGTTTGCCGATCCCGACGACGAACTCGATGACTTGATCTTCTTTTTTAGAAGGGCGTGGGATTTCGTTAAGCCGTTCAAACCAAGTCCAGACTTGGGGAGGAGCGAGGCCAGCAACGTTTTCGTTCATGAGTTGTTTGGATGTGAAGGTGAAGGTCGTCCTCCCGCTGGGAGGTCAGAAAAAGCGGAGCGCAATCAAGCAGAACCTGCTGCGAATTATGGATCGTAGGCTTTGTTATTCAACAGGCTTGTCAGCAACGGGCTGGGCATCCTCAGCCTCGTTAACAATAGGTTCGCCATCGACAAATTCGCAATAGGAAGTTGCTCGATCGCCTGACGGTCTTCGGGCATAAATTCGAGCCGATTTGAGTTCGTTGTAGCGAACCGAAAAAGCGGCTCCCGCTCGCGAGACAAATTTTTCGAGCTTAAAAGTCCGCGTCTTCTTTGCAGGAATTGGCTCGATATCGTAGATTTGATAGTTATTGTTGATCTGGATATTGAGGTGCGTCCAGTCAACCTCTTCGAGATTGGTGATGACCAGTTCGCCTCCTTTGAATTCATCCCGCTGGTAATACTCAATCGCGTAAAAATCCTGATCGGGCAAGCCGGTCGATGTAATCCTCGTATCCAATTGGCCTTCGAAAACCGGAGGCATTATTTTCCACAACGTCAGAATGGTTACGACGGGGACAACACACATCAGACCGAGTAAAATCGTGAGACCCCGGTGGCTTAGATGCGGCGAACCGCGCATCGCAGTCGAAGCCGATTCAGCGGAGGCGCTGGAAGACTGGTTTGGACCTTGTTGGGAATCGAATGGTTCGTAGGTTTGGTTCATCGATTTTGTTTAGTGTGCAAGTGTGCGTAGTGCGTAAGGTACCCGGACCGGGTTTTCAATAATGATGGATACTCTTGCGGATCGATATCGAATCAACACGCGTTGGCTGATCAAGCTGCGGTGGGTGGCTATTGTCGGGCAATTGCTGACTATTTTGGCCACTGTTTATATCTTTCGGATCCAAATTCCGACATTTTGGGCCGTGATTGTACCGATTTTGGTAACCGTTTGCTCGAACTTGTTGCTGACACTTTGGTTTGGCCGCTCGATGACCCCCGATTCGGATCCGCCTTGGGATCTGATTTTGGGAATCGTCCTGATCATGGACCTGTTTTCGCTGACGACGCTGCTGTTCGCCACCGGGGGGCCCAACAATCCATTTTCCCTGTTCTTTTTCGTCAACGTGAGTTTGTCGGCTCTGGTTTTGAACCGTAATTGGGCGTGGAGGCTTAACGTGATGTCGATTCTCTGCTTCGCTTTTTTGCTTTATGTTCACCATCCCATCGATCAACTTCAATTGGGACTGGATTCGATCAGCCAAACACAGAACATCACGCTGCAGCATATTGGCTTGCTAGCCGCGTTCACGACTTGCTCCAGTGTGATCGTGTACTTCATGAATCTGCTCACCGGTGAGGTCCGGCAACAGCAGGCCGCCGTCCGTCGCGCCGAGGAATCGAAAGCACGATTCGAAAAAATCGAAGCGCTCGGTACGCTGGCCGCCGGTGCTGCCCATGAACTGGCAACCCCGCTTTCGACGATCGCGATTGTCGCCAAAGACGTCGAAAAAGCGATGGAGAAACATCCTCCCAATTTTCCCGGTTCGGAAGATCTGGTCGATGACGTGCATCTGATCCGCAGCCAGTTGGATCGCTGTCGTGGCATTTTGGATCGGATGTCCAGCCATGCCGGTGAGAGCATTGGCGAGCAAATGCAGTTGGTCACGATGTCCAATCTGGTTGAAAGTTGCCTTGAAGGTTTGCTGGAACGCGAACGGGTTCATGTCCGACTGCCCGCTAATGCGGAGCAGTGGACGGTCAATGTTCCTGTGGCTGCTTTGAGCCAAGCGATCCGAGGGCTGATCAAAAACGGCATCGATGCAGATCCTTCCGGAAAACCGGTGGTCGTCACCTCCAGTCGTGCCGATGGTAAGTACTTGATCGAAATCGAAGACCAGGGCCAAGGCATGCCTGAGGAGATTTTGCATCGAGTGACCGAACCGTTTTTTACCACCAAGCCGCCTGGCAAAGGCATGGGGCTGGGGGTGTTTTTGGCGATCAATGTTTTGCGTAGTGTTGAGGGGGATGTTCAATATCGCTCCCGACCGGGGACCGGCACCATTGCGACTGTTTCCTTTAAGGGCTAATTGATGAGGGAATCGAAGACAGAGAAACCAAATTCGGCTTCCAGGCTAAATCACGTTGTGTTTTGGCCGCCGTTTTTGCTGCTGGTTTCGGCCGTGGCGCTGAACTTTTTCAGCCCCGATACACGCGATGAAGGGAACAACGTCGTCAAAGGGGCTTTCTCCACGACGATGGATACGGCCAAGGACTGGATTCTGAATCACTTCAGTTGGCTGTTTACGTTGTGCGCCTTGCTTTCGCTGCTACTCTGCATTTGGATTTGCTTTTCAGGGTTTGGCAAAGTTCGCATTGGCGGCAAAAAAGCCGAACCTCTGATGAGTATGTGGAACTGGTTTTCGATCACGATCTGCACCACGATTGCCATCGGAATTCTGTTTTGGTCCACCGCCGAACCCGTTTGGCATTTCACCGGCCCGCCGGCGGAACTGAATCTGATGCCCCGCGGGCCCGAGGCTACCACGTTCGCACTGTCGACGATGTATCTTCATTGGTCGTTTACACCGTACGCGATCTATTGTGTTGCCTCGTTGATGTTTGCTTTCGCTTACTACAACATGAAGAAACCGTTTTCTCTGGGTTCTACGGTCAGCCCTCTGCTGGGCCGCTGGTCGACGGGCGTGGGAGGCAATGTGATCGACGCGGTTTGTCTCTATTCACTGGTCGCGGGCATGGCGGCAGCCTTGGGCACGGGGATCCTGATGCTCTCCGGAGGGCTAACGGAAATGTTTGGCCTGCCATCGAACAAGTGGGTGTGGGCTGGGATCGCCGGCGCGATCGTGGCGACGTTTATCGTCTCCAGTGCCACGGGACTGATGAAAGGCATCCGCATCCTTTCGGACATCAACACAAAACTGTTGTTCGCGTTCGGCATCTTTGCGTTTGTTTGTGGTCCGATGATGTTTATCCTTACGCAAAGCGGAACGGCTTTGGTCGACTACGCGGTCAATTTCGTGCCTCGCAATTTGGACTTTACCCCAGATCAATGGGGCAAAGATTGGACGGTGTTTTACTGGGCCGTGTGGCTGGCGTGGGCGCCGGTGACGGCCTGTTTTCTGGGACGGATTTCCTACGGTCGCACGGTGCGCGAATTTATGTTGGTGAATTTTCTGCTGCCGTCCCTGTTCGCGATCGTCTGGATGTCGGTTTTTAGCGGGACCGCGCTCGAGCAGGAGGTGCGGTTGGAGAATCTTCACGTGGTTGCCGCCGATTCGGCCAAGGGGAATCAGTTTGTCACCTACGAAGTTTTCAAAACGTTTCCCTTTCCTCAAGTCGTGATTGGGTTCTACATGATCAGTGCTTTTGTTTGTTTCGTCACAAGTTCGGATTCCAACATGTCCGCCATGGCGAGTATTTCTTCGTCGGGAATTTCGCCAGAGAATCCCGAGGGCAATCCGCTGCTGAAAATAGTCTGGGGAGTCTCGGTGGGAACCGTGGCGTGGGTAATGATTGCTTTTACCGGGGGTGTTGAGGGCATCAAAACGCTGTCAAATCTGGGAGGGTTTCCAGCGGCGATCCTACATTTACTGATTATAGGGTCGCTGATCCGCGTCATTCTTGCCCATAAGACCTTGAGTCAGGTGGACTCGTGTTAGAATGGATGGAGCCGTTCGGTTCCTCTATTGAGGCCCATTACTCGTCCGATATCGGAGTGCCGGTATGATCCGTAAAGAAACTATTCTCGTTTGTGATGATGACGACGTGTTGCGTAACCGTCTGGAAAAAGCCTTCATCAATCGCAATTTCAAAGTCTATGTCGCAGCCAATTATGACGAAGCCATCGAGCTGGCGTCTGCGGAAAAACCATCCAAGGCCGTGCTGGATTTAAAGATGCCGGGCAAATCCGGATTGGAATTGCTCAAGGACATTCTTGCCGCATCCCCGGAAACTCGCTGCGTGATGCTGACGGGATACGGCAGCATCACCAATGCGGTGGACGCAGTGAAGATCGGCGCGGTCGGTTACATCACCAAACCCGCCGATGCGGACGAAGTGTTGGCCGCGTTTGAAGAAAAACAAACGGTCGATGCGTCTCCTGATTTTCCGCCGCCATCTCTCGCATCGGCTCAGTGGGAGCACATTCAGCGAGTTCTCGCCGAAGCGGGCGGGAACATTTCCGAAGCGGCTCGTCGGCTGGATATTCCTCGGCGAACGCTGCAGAGAAAACTGAAGAAGAACGCTCCGTAGAATCGTTCGGATCGCCGACTACTTTTCTTTCTGATCGCTTTCCTGAAACACGATGCGTCCGTGGCGTGCGGTGGACACAAGTCGTTCGCCGTCGGGGCTCCAGTGAGCCGAATAAGGCGTCCGCTCATGCAAGTCGAATTTGGCAACGTAGGCCCACGTTTCTGAGTTCCACAGACAGAGTTTTCCATCTTCGGTGAGGGCTGCGATGCGGTCTTGGCTGGAACTCCATGTGATGTCTGAAACCATGGCGCTGGGTCCTTCGCACTTCCCGACAATCTCAGGATTGCCAGTTTCATCAAAGCGCCACATCGAGAGACT
>CAZDZX010000017.1:0-25716 GCA_964510005.1 uncultured Pirellulaceae bacterium | reverse complement strand
CAACTGTCAGATGCTAGTGAAACTTATCGAATCCCTCGAGAGCGTTCCCGAAGGCAGTGGAACCATGATGGATCATACGCTGATCGTGTACATCAGCAACAACGCAGACAAACAGCATACCAACGGGGCCAATTGGCCAGTGATGCTGTTGGGCAATTTGGACGGCGCTTTCAAAACGGGTTGTTTCACGCAACTGGACGGCAAGCGACCGATCAACGCACTCTACACCAGCATTCTGCGAGCGGCTGGCAAAAATGTGGATCGCTTCAACATGAGCGAGCAACTGGCAAAGAAGTTTGACGTTGGCACCGGCCCGCTGAAAGAGGTGCTCGCATGAGCATCCGTTCATGGTCAAACATCTTTCTGTTGATTGGACTGGTTTCATTTTTGTTTTTGGGGGCCGGCAATGCTGCCGCGCAAACTTACACCCCCGGACAAACGATCAAGCAAGATTTCAACCGGTTGGCCAAACCGTTTTTGGAAAACCATTGCCTTGACTGTCACGGAGCCAACGACCCCGAAGGCGATCTGTCTCTCATTGATCTCGGCCCGATTGACGAAGTCAACGCCGGCACTTGGAAAAGCATCTGGGCGCAGGTCACCCTCAAGGAAATGCCTCCGGCTGAAGAAGAACAACCGGAAGTCATCCGTCGGCTCCAGTTTTCGGATTGGATCGTTGGGGAACTCACGCGAGTCATGCGTGACAAAGGCGGATTCCGCGCCCACCTTGATCCGTCCAAAGCCAACTTCATCGATCACGAGTTACTTTTCGGCACGTTACCCGAGGGGATCAAACTGGCGCCCACGTCGTCGCCAGCACGGATCTGGCGACTTACCCCTCAAGAACACATCACTCGCTTGAATGAGCTGATCAACAAAGAGCCTGAATTCGATCCTGACAAACCCGGCTTGCGGACCCATGGCGATGAAGTTCCCACCAACCACGGCGGAGAGCTGAAGCTCTATTTTGGCATCGATCGGATCATCGATTGCCGCGGCGGAACGGTGGCCTACGCGACGTCAATCAAAGGCGTGCCGGCGGTTTTATCGTCTTCAAAGAAACATGGCTTTGAAAACTATCCGGACTTCCACACCGTCAACAGCGCTCAATCGACCCAGATTCTTGGCGTTGCAAATGACATCATTCGCTACATGGCCGATGGTCCGCGAAGCATCGCGGGACCGGACCAGATCACCGACGATCCTAAATCCTACGAAACCCATGGCGATGTCCGCGGGCTGCCATCGGCGTTGGTTTACAGCACGAAAGTCATGCGACCGCTGACTCCCGTTATTGACCTGCTGAAAAACGAGGATGTCACTGACGAGCGTATTCGAGGGGCGATTGACTATCTTTTCGAAGCGTTGACCTTCCGGCCTCCGACGTCACAGGAAAGGGATGACTATCTGACGATCACGAAAAATTCCATTGAGAAACTCGGCCGTTACAACGGCGCTGTTCTTGGCTTGTCAGCGATATTCCTCGATCGGGATGCGGTCTTTCGTCCTGAACTGGTCGAAACCGGGCAGGCCGATTCGCATGGCCGAGTCATGTTGCAGGATTGGGAACTGGGACTGGCGGTCAATCACGCGCTGCGTTTCATCAAGCCAGATGCGGAACTGCGAGAGGCGATCGTGGAAGGTCGGATGCGAACTGCAGACGACGTAAAACGCGAAGTCGAAAGGATGCTGGCTGACGAGAGCATCCGCAAGCCGCGAGTGCTACGATTCTTCCGCGACTACTTTGACCATGACCTTGGCGGGTACATCTGCAAAGACGCCAAAGCACTCAACGACTCGGGCGCTCCCGGAAAAGCGCACTATCGGGCTATGTTTGACGCGACGGCCAGCACCGACCGATTGATCGAAATGATTTTGCAAGAAGACCGTGACGTGTTGTTGCAGTTGCTGACCACCGACAAACTGGTCGCCACCAAACGGGACCATGTCTATTTTGGAACTCGAGGTTCAAAAGAAGAAATAGAAACTGCTGATGGCGCTGCCCAAACGAGGGCCAGCATAAGAAAAGAATTGAAGGCGAAACAAGTCGCACTCAAGGCAGCGGAAGCGGAGTTGGCCGAACTGATTGAGCAAAAAGCAAACAAGAACGTAATCCAGCAGGCAAAGAAAAAGGCGGGATCGGCCAAGCAGCAGGTTGCCCAGCAGCGCCTCGCCCTCACGATGAGCCGGAAAGTCATCCGGGCGAAATTGTCGGGACCCAAAATCTATGCCCGCGTGTCTCGCCCCAGCTTTGGCAATGGCTCAATGAAACCGGAGCGCATACTGGCAACCGCCCCCACCGGTCAGCGCTTGGGAATCCTGACCCACCCCAGCTGGCTGGTTTCTCATTCGGACGCGATGGACAATCATGCGATCCACCGCGGCCGCTGGATTTGGGAACGACTTCTCGGGGGTGGCATTCCCGATGTGCCGATCACCGTCGATGCCATGCTGCCCGACGAACCGCACAGCACCTTGCGCGAGCGGATGCGAGTCACACGCGATTCCTATTGCTGGAGCTGTCACAAAAAGATGGATCCGCTTGGCCTGCCGTTTGAAATGTACAATCACGCGGGTCTGTATCGAACGACAGAACTTGGAAAGCCGGTCGACGCGAGTGGCGAGATCATTGGCTCGGGCGACCCCGAACTTGATGGCAAAGTTACCGACGCGATTGAGCTGATCCAAAAGCTGGCCAAAAGCCGCAGAGCCGAGCAGGTGTTTGTGCGTCATGCGTTTCGATTCTGGATGGGACGCAATGAAACGCTCAACGATGCCCCCGTGCTTCAAGACGCTTACCGCGCCTATAAAGACAACGACGGGAGCATGAATGCCTTGATCACGTCACTGCTGACCTCCGATGCGTTTCTCTACCGCACGCGGAAGCAGGACTAAATAAGTCTGTGTGTAACCCTTTCAGGCTGCGAATTGCTGGTCGCGGAGCGGCCAGCCCACCCTCGTTCGGACGCTCCACGGCCGAACTGGAAGTTAATGGACGCCGATTGCAACAGATTTAACGCCCCTCGCTTCGATCCTTGCCAAACGGACCTGAAACCGGATAATCGGTTTTCAGTCGGACGTGTGACCTGATGTGTCACACCTTCGGCCCATATTGAAGGAACGCCCTGTTTACCGCGTGATCAACCACACGGCGACAGGTTTTCAGCCTCCCACCACCGGGACTCGCAGTGATTAAACGGATTGAGTTGATCAATTTCATGTCGCACCGCCATACGGTTATCGAACCGTCGGCTGGGCTGACGGTGTTGATCGGCCCTAACAACTGCGGCAAATCCGCGATCGTGACGGCCCTGCAGATCCTGTGCTACAACTCTCCCTCAAAATTCGTTCTGCGCCACGGGGAAAAAGAATGCAAAATCATCGTCGAAACTGACGACGGCCACGTGGTCGAATGGTCACGAAAGAAAAGCGGTTCCCCCAGCTACAAAATCGATGGCAAACTATTCGACCGCCTGCGAGGTTCGACTGAGGTCTGGGAAAGTCTCAACCGAGCCCTGCGGTTGCCGCTGGTCCAATGTGAAGGCTCCGACTTTGATGTGCACTTTGGCGAGCAGCGTACTCCGGTTTTCCTACTCGAAGACAAAGGAAAAAAGGCGGCCCAGTTTTTTGCTTCCTCCTCCGATGCCAGTCGGCTTGTCGAAATGCAGGCCCTGCACAAAACCAACACCAAAGATCGCCGCAGTTTGCACCGCCGTCTTTCTGAAGAAACCTCAGATGTTGAACTGGCGTTGAAAACGTTTGAGCCGCTGGATGAATTGAGGCTGCAAACCGCCAGCCTAGAGAAGGAATTCCAAACAATCTCGCAGTCCGCTGAAACCGCTGCAAAACTGGAAACAACCCTGACACAAATGGGGCAGCTCCATCGAAACGCCACCAGACTATCGGCGATTAACGAAATCGTCTCAACCACGCCCATCGTTCCGGACTTTGAAAACCCTCAACCATTGGCGCGGGCCTGCCAGGAACTTGCCGTGACCCGATCGCAAATCGAAAAATGCAACGCCGCTGCGAGCGTGATGGAGGCGATGGATCCACCTCCTGAATTGGCGGACCCTTCATCGCTGGAGCAATTGATCGACAACATTGCCCGCCAACAGAAATCCGCGGACTCTCTGGCGAATGTATCAGCCATGCTCGATCGCGTTGCTGAACCACCGACCATCAACACGACAAAGCCTGAGCATCTGCAAATCCTTGTCAATGGAATCTTGGAAGTCGAAAAAGATCTGCAGCAACGGCGAGAACTTCTGGCCACCGCTGAAAAGAATATTGAAGCCGCCAAATTGGAAATCAAGGAATGGGTTTCCGACAATCCGACCTGCCCAACCTGCGGCAGTGAAATGACATCCGACAGCTTGCTCGATGGAGGCGTCCATCAACATGGTTAAAGCAACTTCCTATCGCGGGCTGCTGGTCATCGGCGACCCTCACATTCAAGGTCGCCAACCCGGCTTTCGCAAAGACAACTACGCGAAAACGATTTTGGGCAAAATTCGCTTCTGCTTGGAGTACTCCCAAAAGCATAAATTGCTGCCCACGTTTTTGGGCGACATCTTTGATAAACCCCGCGACAATCCGACGTGGATGATCGGTGAACTGATTGAAATGATGCGGGTTTGGCCTGCGGTGGGCATTTATGGAAACCACGACTGCGCCGATCCGGTTCTCAGCGACCACGACTCGTTTTCGATTTTGGTCAAAGCCGGTTGCTTGCAGCGGGTCACGGCCAGTGACTTTTGGACGGGCGATATCGATGGACGCAAAGTCGTTGTTGCGGGTTCGTCTTATCGTGAAGAGATTCCACAGCTGTTCGATCTGGAGACGGTTCCCAAACAGTCACTTTTTGACGAACCTCCGTTTGTGGTTTGGCTGTCCCATCACGACATCGACATTGGGAATTATAAAAACGGGAAATTCGGCCCCTTTGAGATGATCAACGTGGACTTGCTGATCAATGGCCACATTCATCGCGAAGCCAAACCCGTTCGCAAAGGCCAGACGACGTGGATGAACCCGGGCAACATTGTGCGACGATCCCGCAGTGCCCACTCTCGAAAAAAGGTCCCTTCGGTTCTGCATGTGACTTTCCCGGCATCGGGTTTCGAAGTGCAGAAAGTTGAGATCCCCCACAAACCCTTCGACGATGTCTTTCACGAAGCGGCGGTCGAAGAGGACATCGATGATGAGACTTCCTCTGGATTTGTGACCGGCTTGAGCGACATGTTGAAAACAAAGACAGAGTCGGGAGCCGGATTGATCGAATTCCTTGACCGGAATCTAGACAACTACGACACTGACGTCGCGCTCGAGATTCGCGAACTGGCCACTGCGGTCAATCAGAAACACTAACGCACCCTAAACGCATTTGCAAAACGGAACATTCCGATGGCTCGTCAAACGATCGAACAACTTCAAAAGCGATACACGCAGTTTCGCGAACAGAAAATTCGCATCCAAGCAGAACTCGAGGGCGCTCAGCAACGACTGAAGGATCTGCAAAAGCAAGCGACCGAAGAATTCGGGACTCACGACCAAAAAGAGTTGACCGAAAAGCTGGCCAAAATGAAATCCGAAAACGAAGAAAAACGAAACGCGTACCAGGAAAGCCTCGACAAAGTCGAAGCCGAACTGGCGAAAGTCGAATCGGACTTTGACGCCTCCTCGCCCACGGGGGAATCTGCATGAGCGAAACCCCGACACTGCCTGCCCCCAAAACGATTCGCGATCGCGTGGATCGACTTTTCTGGGAACGAGAACGGCTGCAGAAACGAGCCATTCAGATCGCCAGCCAACTGAAGGAGCTCGACGCCGGCTTGGCCATCGCCGATGACGTTTCGGAGGCGTTGGAAGATTTGAGCGGGCAGATGTTCGATCGCGTCCTTGGCCTGATTGAATCAAAACTGACGCTGGCCGTGCAAGAGGTTCTGAATCAACCGGTCGTATTCAAAACCGAAGCCTCGTTCCGCGCCGGCACCACGGCCGTCACCTTTTCGATGGAACGCGATGGAAATGCCGAAGACATTCTTAGAGGGCAGGGGGGTTCGGTTCAGAACATCCTGAGCGTCGGCTTGAGGCTGTTCGCATTGGCTCAACTGAACGAGAGCGAGCACCGTCGGTTCCTTGTGCTTGATGAGCAGGATTGTTGGTTGCGTCCCGAACTGGTGCCCAAACTGGTGAAGATTGTTCACGAAGCGGCGAAGCAGTTGGAATTTCAAGTGATCATGATTTCGCACCATGACCTTGGTCTGTTCCGTGATTATGCCGACAAAGTCTATCGGCTGTCGCCCGGTCCCGAGGGGATTCAAATCGAAGACACCAACCCACCGCCGGTTGAGTGAGCTATTTGTGGCTTGGACGCTCCGCGGCTTGTTTGTAGCTTGGACCACAGCCAAGATCTTCGATTTCGTTCGGGTCACGGAGCGTCCCGTCCACGATTGATTCCAATGCTAGAAGTGGAGAAACGCTTTGCTGGCGTCGCTGTGGGCCGTGAATTTTCGCCCGCATGTCCCTTAAAACAGGGAAAACAAACAAGTATTTTCTGTGTTCCGGCAAATCCACCGTTGGAGCAAATCCGGGCTTGTGCCAAAATGAAGAGCCAACTTTATCTGGCGGATTATTTGACTTAAACACTACATGTCCATTTCGCATCCCCCCGAACAACCGACCCCGAAACGAAAACGGTCCATCCCCGAAGGCACTTGGATTCAGTGCCCGGGATGTAAAGCGCCGATCGTTAACAAGGAAGCCGAACGCAAACTGCGGGTGTGTCCCAACTGTGACCACCACATGTACGTCTCGGCCCGCCAGCGCATCGAACAAGTGCTCGACAGTGGCACGTTTGAAGAATGGGATGCGGATCTACTTTCGGCCGACCCCCTCAAGTTCGCTGACAAAAGTCGGACTTACACCGAACGGGTTGCCGCCGAGCAAAAGAAAACCGGTTTGTCCGATGCCGCTCTCACGGGCACCGGCATGATCCGTGCTCGCCGGGTGGCGATCGGCATTACCGACTCCCAGTTCATCATGGGATCGATGGGTTCGGTCGTCGGCGAAAGGCTAACTCGATTGACGGAACGGGCCACCGAACAGGGTTTGCCGTTGATCATCATCAGTGGATCCGGTGGTGGAGCACGGATGCACGAGGGAATCTTTTCACTGATGCAGATGGCGAAAATCTCTGCTGCCTTGGCTCGCTACGATGAAGCGGGCGGATTGTTTATCTCCGTTCTGACCAACCCAACCATGGGCGGGGTGGCTGCCAGTTTTGCGTCCTTGGGCGATGTCGTGTTTGCGGAACCACGCGCCCTAATCGGTTTCGCTGGCCCGCGAACGATCAAAGCCACGATTCGTGTTGAACTTCCCGCCGGTTTCCAGACCAGTGAATTTCTATTGGAACATGGCTTCATCGATCGGATTGTCTCGCGCGACAAACTGAAAACTGAGATTGCCCGCACGATTGACTACTGCGGCAAATAAAGAGGGGCACAGGCTGGAAACGCTTCTATCTAGTCTATAGACGCGTTCGATCACGGCTTAGAGCGCTCGCTTCCGACTTGGATCAAAGGTGCTCGATCACGGTCTAAAAGCGCTTCCAGATTGGATCAAGGGCGTTCGTTCAGCCCCGACAGGGGCGACAGCATGTAGCCACGGGCGTGAGCCCGTGGAAGTCAGCCTCACGACACACCACAGCCCCGAAGGGGCCGACAGCAATTGCGTCCGCCCTCAAAACCTGCCCTTCTGGCCCCGACCGTGTGGGTGGGTTGAACCGGTAACCACGGGCTTACCCATCCCCCTGCAGTCAGGCACAGCCTGGCCTACGTGTCCGCTCACAGGCTGGAAGCGTTGGAAGCCTATGCCACCTTTGCCGAATCACCGAATTCTGCTGGCTTTCAGAATAGGCTATAATCGGTACTCAACTCCTGCACTCTACTGATGATTCACTTATGGGTCTTTTCGACAAACTATTCAAAGGGCCGGGCAAGTCAAAGAAAAGCGAACGTCTTGACGTGTCCACCCGTTTCCAGCTTGACCGTCATGCCTTCACCGGCACGATGTCCAAATTCCGCGTCGCTAAGGAAATTAAAACCGGCGACCTTTACGGGATCAAGTTTCTAGACGCCGAAAAACTTGCTTACTTCAACAATCGCTTCAAGGGACTCAAGAAGCCCCCCGAAGGCGAGATTGCGATGAGCATCAAGCATCCCAAAATTGTGATCACCCACGAATACGGTAAAACAACCACCGGCGAAGAATACATCCTGATGGAGTACGTCCACGGAATGGGGCTCGACCAAGCCATTCGCAGCAAGGACTCGCGGTTGATCCCACACCGGTTGACTCTGATCCGCGAAATGACTCAAGCCCTGCAAGCGGTGCATGAAAGTGGCTACATTCATCGCGACATCTGTCCCCGAAACTTCATCTGCCACGAAAAACTTGATCACCTCAAGATGATCGACTTCGGTTTGACGCTTCCCGATGAACCGCCCTATCGGCAACCTGGCAACCGCACCGGTACACCGCAGTACATGGCTCCCGAAATTGTGCGACGTCGCCCCACCGATCAGCGCGTCGATATTTTTTCATTGGGAGTCACAATCTACAAACTGCTTACCTTTAAGCATCCGTGGGGCACTCAAGAAACGACAGGAGTCGCAGCGCTGGCTCACGACACCTCCAAAGTGACACCGATCACGGATCATCGCCCTGACCTCAATCCGAAACTGGCCGAAGCGGTCCATCAGTGCCTAGAGATCGATCCCGCCAAGCGCCCCGATTGCAAGCGCTTTTTGCAAGCGATCCGAACCGTCTCCAAAGAATCCTGATTGGATTCCATGATGGTCGCAGTGAACGCCTCCAAGATGACATCCACCCAAGCAGGAGAGATCGAATCTCTTTGTCAAAATCAGGAAAGCAGATCGTTGGCTTAAACGAATCTAACAAGTTAACTCTCACAGCCACAAAATTATTGGGCCTCGGGTTGGAAAACCCGAGGCCTATTTTTTTGGCATGAGAGAAACGTTCTACGCTTTTCATGATCGTGGATGTTGTCCAAGACGGTGGACGGGACGCTCCGCGGCCCGACAGACGAAACAAGCAAGCCTTCGTAACCTGCCTGCCGAAGGGGCGACAGCATGTAGCCATGGGCGTGAGCGCGTGGGTGCATAGGCTTCTAGCGCTGGAAGCCCATGCCACTTTCAGTCAGCCGACGCTGCAATCCTATTCCGTGCCTTGGTGCTCTTCGAGGTGCCACTGGCAGAGATCCCAATTCGGATCGTGCTCCATGCGAAAATCGAAGGCGCGTGGGCGTCGCTCACCTTCTTCTTTGACGAGCTTTTGCAAAAACTCATTGGCTTGATCGGGATCAAAAACCCGCCAAATCAATTCTAGCGTTCCGTTCCAAAAAATTTGGCCAAGGAAAACTGCATTCGGCTTATCCTGCTCCTCGCCAATGACCCCAACGTCCAGCACTTTACCAAACTCATCCACAACATCACGCTCGGCGTCGGTGGGCAGTTTGTCCGAATCGACTTCATGCAATTCCATCGCCAGCGACAGGTGCCAGCCAAACACAACCTTGGGTTCAAAGCCTCGCAGGCCAATGTTGATCACCGCCGAGCCCAGCGAATCCTCTTGCTCAAACTCAAGCAGAGCATACGTTTCTTGAGGAATGAGGACGTCGTATTCTTTAGTTTCGTCTTCTGTCATGGCTGTCGTTTCGATTTGATTTGATTGAAGGGGTGGGAAAAGGTTTGCAGTACCGCCTTAAAGCGGAATGCGGGGTGACTCGTCTGCGGGATCGACTCGGCCCCGTCCGGGCATGGCTGGCATCCCCAGTTCATGGTTGGTGGGGCACGGAAACCTCGGGTGAAAACCCGCAGCCAATTGCTGTTATCCCTCCGGACATTTCTACCACTTCGTGGCTGAAATCTAAAGTAAGCCATTGGCCAGCGCTAACATGGCTAGGCGAGCAAATGCAATCGTCTGAAATAGAGGACTCGCTCAGGCGCCGCACTGATGGGCGTCTGGGCGCCCAAGCACCTAAAGCGGGTAAAAGCATAGGCTCTCCCGCAGACAGCGCGAAACTTCCGCGAGCGAATCTCACGACCGAAGTCGATCGCAACTATCGCTTTCGGCCGCCGCCACCGCCGCTCATTTCGTTGGGGAGATGAACCTGTCGCTCGTTAGCGTCAAGGCACACAACCTGCAGAAACTCGGGGAACACGTTTTCGGCGCCGTTGATCCGGATTTCCATGCTGCCACGATCTTCCAGTTCGGCCAGTTCGCTTCGCTTCTGATTGTTGAGATAAGAGGCGACTTCGGCGTGAACGTTGATCTGCACCACAGAGACATTTTTCTGCTCGCTGGCCAACAGCATCATCCGAATCACTTCCAAGGCCATACTTTCAGCGGTTTTTACATTTCCGCGACCGCTGCAACAGGGGCACTCTTGGTACAGACTACGCTTGAAGCCAGGCTTGATCCGCTGCCGGGTCATCTCGACCAAGCCAAACGGAGACGTTCGCAGAATCTTGGTGCGGGCTCGATCGCGCTTCATGGCATCGCGAAGAGCACGTTCGACGTTTCGTCGGTGCTTGTCGCGCCGCATGTCGATAAAGTCGTTAACGATCACGCCACCTAGATCCCGCAGCCGCAGCTGTCTGGAAATCTCGCGAGCGGCAGACAGATTCAAACGGTAAGCCGTTTCTTCTGCCGAATCGTCGGTACGGAAATTTCCGCTGTTCACGTCGATCGCCACGAGGGCTTCGGTTTGATCGATGACGATGGAACCGCCGTCGGGCAATGGGACTTCGCGAGAGTGGATCTTGGCGATCTCTTGTTCGACGTTGTGCTGGAAAAACAGCGGCTCTTTGCCTTCATAGAGGTTGAGCTTGTCCGACATCCGCGGCATGACCAGCTTGAGAAACTCTTTCGCCCTTTCGAATGCATCGGGCGAATCGATAATCACCGAGTCGATATCGGAACTTAGCATGTCCCGAATCGTCCGAATCATCATGTCGTTTTCTTCGTAGATGTCGGTCGGTGCCGGCACGTTTTGAATCCGCTTGACGATGGCTTTCCACAATCGCAACAGATAGGAAAGGTCGCGGGAAAGCTCTTTGGTCGAACGACCGGAACCGGCTGTTCGAACGATGAAGCCAAGGCCTTTAGGTGGATCGAGATCGTAGAGGCAGTCCTTCAGTCGACGACGCTCGTCTTCGTCTTCAATTTTTCGGGAGACACCCACACGGCCCAACGCCGGCATCAACACCAGATAGCGTCCGGGGATGCTGATGTAGGTCGAAAGGGTTGGCCCTTTGTTACCGATGCCTTCCTTGATGACTTGGACAAGGACTTCATCGCCACGTTGGAAAATTTCCTGAATCGGAGGTTTGACGCGTGGGCGAAAGCCTCCGTGAGTGGGTGGCCGTCGGCCTCGCGGCAGGTTGGCAGCGGCCGCTTTCTCTTTTCGCATCATTTCGTCGGGATCATATCCACCCTGACGGAAATAGCTGGGTTCGACATCACTGATGTGCAAGAAACCGTTACGGCCAACGCCAAAGTCGACAAAGACGGCCTGGATACTGGGTTCCAGATTTACGATTTTGCCTTTGTAGACGTTGCCTACATAGTTGTCTTGGCTGGCACGCTCTACATAGAGTTCTTCCAGCCGATTGTTTTCGACAACGGCAATGCGGACTTCTTCAGCCTGCAATGCGTTGATCAGCATTTCTTTTTTCATTTTGATCTTTCGGTTGTATTGTTGAAAATTCGTGGCTTGCAACAGATGGCAAGCACGAGGCACGTTCCGAAAGAGCCTGATTATTTTCGCGGTAGCGATTCAGGACCCCTTCGGGCCTGATCCCATCACCCATCAAGAATTTAAATTGAGACGCGTCGCAATGTTTACCCGGGTTCGCTTTCCCGCTGGGGAGTCGGAAATCCCGATTCCACCAACTGTTCGAGTGTCACAATTGCGGCCTGGGCGTCATCGCCCACAGCTTCCAGTAGGATTTCAGTCCCCTGAGCAGCTCCCAACGTCAAAATATCCAACACGCTTTTCCCATTGATTCGCAAATCGTCTTTGACGAGCTCAATTTCGCTTTCGAACTTTGACGCGGTTTCTGCAAACAAATACGCGGGGCGCATATGCAGGCCCTGCGGATTTCGAATGGTAACCTTCGTCGTTGCCGAAGTGCTGGACATAAATTCTGATTCAGTAAAACGTGGGCTCAGGAAACAAACTGGTTATCGTCAGCTTCTGCAAGTATCTGCTGGACATCGGCAGCCGTACGGGACTGCTTGAGGAACCGACAGAAAGTTTCGTCGTGGAGCTTTTTGGTAATGTTTTCGAGCGCTTTGAGGTGCTCACTGCGCTGATCCGGAGGCGAAATCAGCATAAAGAAAAGTTGGACGGGTTCGCCGTCGAGACTCTTGAAGTCAACGCCTTTGGAACTAATTCCTACCGTTCCGATCGGTTTACTCACACTGTTGTGTTTGGTGTGGGGAACGGCAATGCCGCGACCGATTCCGGTCGTTCCCATTTCCTCACGATCGAGAATGGCTTCGATAATGTCGTTTCGGTCAGACTTCTTTAGTCCCCCTGAGGCTGCTAGGCCTTCAACAAGTTCGCGGATTACAGCTTCCTTTTCGGTCGCTTCCATTTCCGCATTGATGGCATCCATATGGATGAAGTCGGAAAATTTCATTTTGGTTTCCCTAGAATGGTTTCCCGCAATCAACGTCAGCTATTGTTCCAACCCGGTCTATTCGGACCTATGGGATTGCCGAACGGGCAGAATTTGATTTGCACAACAGATGTGTGCAAGTTTCAGCTATTGTCGATCACGGTGTTCTGTGATTTTCTCTTTGTGTTTTCTTAGTTGTGTTTCCATCTTGGCGATGGTGGTATCCAATGCGGCAATCACGTTGGCGCCAGTATCGGACCCAAAAAAGTCACTGGCTCCTTCTGCCGAAAGAATGATTTCCATTTTGGGTTCGTCGTGTTGGAGATCGACCATGACCTGAATGGCTGTGGTTCGGTCAAAGAATCTAGGTAGTTTGGCTACCTTGGTTTCAATTGTTTCGATGACAGCGTCTGTCAGTTCGCCATTTCTAGCATTTACAGTTATTTTCACAGCTCACCTGAGGTCCAGCCCAAGATACGGATGGAGCTTCATGTCACGGCTGGCTTTGCATTCAAGCCAATTTTTGTCCTGTGATGCTGCTGCCAAGATGCGACGCCCCTGAACCCGATTGTAGCCATTCCGGCGCGGCCCGACAAACGCAAATAAAGCGTTAATTCCCGGAAAAAACATGAAACGGCTCACATATCGGGACAACATTAAACTCTGGCGTAGGTCTGAAACAGGGTCCGATGGGAGTCCTTTTCCCCCTGTGGGACAGCCTCTTCGGAGATAAGGCTCCACTGTTGGGTGTCGAACTCCGGGAAAAAGGTGTCTCCTTCAATCTCCGCTGCGACCCGAGTCAGGTAGAGCTTGCTGGCAAAGGGCAGGGCAAGACGATAAATTTCGGCACCACCGACGACAAAGGGCTCGGGATCATCCGTTGCGCCAATAGCGTCCTGCAAACTGCCGACGATGATGGCTCCGGGGACTTCGAAATCTGGCTGGCGGGTCAGAATCACGGTGGTCCGGCCGGGCAACAACCGGCCGATGGAATCCCATGTTTTCCGGCCCATGACGATCGTATGGCCCAGCGTCAGCTGCTTGAAACGCTTCAAATCCGAAGACAGCCTCCAGGGCATGCCGCCATCGTGGCCAATGACTCCATTTTCAGAAACCGCCACGATGATGGATAACTCGACACCCTCAGGCAAACCGACTGCCTCACTCAAACCGCCACCTCGCCTTTGATGTGAGGGTGCGGGTCGTAGCCAACGATCTTGATGTCATCGTAGGTGAAATCGAAAATCGAGCTGATCTCAGGGTTCAGCTCCAAGGTCGGCAAGGCGCGGGGACTGCGGGACAACTGCAGCTTCACTTGATCCAAATGATTGCTGTAAATGTGAACGTCACCAAAGGTATGAACGAATTCACCCGGTTGCAGCCCGGTGGCTTGGGCCATCATCGACAGCAGCAGTGCATAAGACGCAATATTAAAGGGAACCCCGAGGAACACATCGGCGCTACGCTGGTACAACTGACAGGAAAGCCGACCGTTGGCCACGTAAAACTGAAACAACGCGTGGCAAGGCGGCAGCTTCATTTTTGGAATTTCGCCAACATTCCAAGCACTGACAATCAAACGACGGGAGTCGGGATTGGTTTTGATTTGCTGAACCACGTCGGAGATCTGATCCACCGCATCTCCATCGGCCGTTTTCCACGACCGCCACTGGGAACCATACACGGGACCGAGTTCGCCATTTTCGTCAGCCCACTCATCCCAAATGCGGACTTTATTCTCTTTGAGATAGGCGATGTTGGTTTCACCTTTAAGGAACCACAACAGCTCGTGAACGATGCTGCGAAGGTGAAGCTTTTTGGTGGTGACTAAGGGGAAACCATCGGCCAGATCAAATCGCATCTGATGACCAAACACGCTCCGGGTTCCGGTCCCGGTGCGGTCCATTTTCTCAACCCCATGGTCAAGTAGTTGCTGAAGAAGACTCAGGTAAGCTTGCATATGCAGGTTTTAACATCAGCTGTAGTTTTCTCAACCAGCCAAACCGCGCCTCAGGACGTCGCTTCGAAAACTGCATGAGAAGGGATCAATTCTCTTCGACAACCAGCCGGAGGATTTCGTCCCGCAATTTATTTACATCGGGTTCAAAATTGGCGTTTCTGACTTCAGCGCCAAATCCGATCAACATCAAATGAGGCCAAAAATCGACGGGACAGAGCTCATGGATCGAATTGGGATTGCCATCGGCATCAAGGTATTTAACGATCCGGATCAACGACGACTTTTTCTCAAAGATTGGCAAGCTAGAATCGATATACTCATCCCGGCAAACCGCCAGAATCACCAATGGCTTGTTACCCAGAATCCGCGAACTGGCACTCAGTTGATCGAGAAATCGCAACGAAGCGGGATGCGATTTGGACCAGAACACCACCGCCACTACACGCTCCTTTAAATCGTCTTCATTGAGCGGTTGACCCAACCAGTCGGCGCCCCGGAAGGAGACAATCGTCCCCTCCAAACCGCAACGCTTTTTCCCAGAATTGGAAAGTTTTGTGGCGCGCTGGCGAACATCCTCGACCAAGTTGCCCTGATCCACCGAAGCTTGCAGCGCATCGTAGATCCTGAGGGCTTCCTCATAGCGCCTCGTCTGTTCCAACCAGTTGGCCACGATTGCTACTTTTTCGACGATCGCGATCCCGATTCCCGGGCTGGCAAGCAGCGTTTCGCAGGTCTCAATCAGTTGCAATCGACCTCGTTCACGTCTCGCATTCCGGTCCTCGAAATGATTTTCGAAGTCTTTTTCAATCAGCAGGGCGAAATCGGATACGCCCTGAAATCGGCCCGCCATCGAATCGCTAGATTCGAGAACCTTCTCTCGAATCGCCTCAAAAACTCGCCTTCCATAATCCTGATCGTGCTTGATCAACATCTGCAGATGAAGTTCGATCTTCGACGTAACAAATTTATCGTCGGGATAGCTGTTCATCAGTCGACTGAATTGTTCGACAATTCCATCAATGCTCTCCTTCTCTTCACCGCGGATCTTTTTAACAGACAGGTAAGTCAGTTCTGCGATCTGTGCATCGACAGCGATTTTTGGGTTGGGATCTTCCAGATAGGGCTCATAGGCTTGCTTCAATTTTTCAAGGACTTGGGGAATGCCCAATTCGAATTGGAAATCGAGCCCCAACAGCTGAAGGTGGCTGACGATATAGCCAGAGACTCCCACTTGGCGATCGCCCTCGTCGGTGGGTTTCAATTCGACAATCCTTTTCGACACTTTAATGCGCTTTTCGATCAAGCTCATTTGGGCGTCGATACTGTTCGTACGCGTCCCTTTTAGATCGGCCAGCAGATTCATATTTTCACGAATCGAATCTTTTCGCTTTACTTCATTCCGTAACCTTTCCCTCGAAATGACAGTTGGATTGGTTTCAGGCAGCGGAGGGGCTTCGGCACCCAGTCCTAGCACACCAAAAAACAAAACGAATGAAGAAACCATCCCAGCAATCATTGCCGAAAAATTCAGATTTGCATCGCTTTCCGGGTCATTTGTCTTATACGCCGACGCAGCCTCCTGCTTGGAAGCAGACTGACTTTTGCTCCTGCTTTTCTTTTTTCGTGAAGAACTTTCCTTACTCATGATGCCAACAGTGTTTGGGAAAACGGATCAGGGTCAAGGAAGTTCAATTGAACTTGGAGGGGCACTCTCGGAGCCGGCAGGACTGGCCGAGCCCGAGTTCAATTCCTGGTTAACCGCCACATAAGCCATTCGCAACTGGTGAAGATTTTCGTTCAGCATGCCGGACTCTTCTTCAGTAATGTTGCCTTTTGTTTTTTCTTCCAACATGGCAATCATATCAATCATGTGCTTGGCAACGGGCATGTTGATCTGATTCGGGTCTATTTTCCCGTCTGGCCCAGGCATCAACCCCATCATACTCATCGCCTGAGCGCCTAAAGTCGCAATCAAAACCGGCAAACTAGCCGGCGGAATTGGACCGAGATCATCGCCGTCGCCCTCGCCGCTGTTCGCGTTTTCCTGCTCGGTTTGTCGAAGCTCCTCCCGCTCCTTTTCGACCTGAGACTTCCAGTCTTCGTCAACAATAATTTTAGGCTTTTCGGTTTCAGACATTTTCCTGAGTCATGTTAGAGGATTTAGGTTTTCCCGGAGTCTTGCCAGCAGCAGTACCATCCACTTTTTTACTAACGGCTGCTTCCACAAAACCGGCAAACAAAGGATGTGACGATGTTGGCTTGGATTTGAACTCGGGATGAAACTGAACCGCAACAAACCACGGATGATCCGTGACTTCCACAATTTCAACCAGAGAGTCTTCTTTGCTGGTGGCAGCAATCACCAATCCGTTGGCTTCGAGTTGTTGGCGGTACTGATTATTGAATTCGTAGCGATGACGATGACGCTCGTCAATTGACTTGTTCTGATAGCACGCCAACGACGTGGTTTTATCGCGGACAGCAGATTGCTGACTACCCAAGCGCATCGTCCCGCCTTTGTCGGTAATATTGCGCTGTTCATCCAAAAGGCAAATGACGGGATGGTTGGAATCCTTGTCGAATTCACTGGAATTCGCGTTTTCCAACCCCGCAACATTGCGGGCAAACTCGATCACCGCACACTGCATTCCTAGACAGATCCCCAAAAACGGGACCTTCCGTTCACGCGCCCAACGGATGGCCTCAACTTTGCCTTCCACACCACGCTCACCGAAACCGCCCGGAACAAGAATCCCATGATAGCCGGCCAAGATTCGCTCTGGGCCTTCGCGCTCGACATCCTCCGACTGGATCCGTCCGATCCGAATCTGAGCCTGATGCTCGATGCCGGCATGATCGATTGCTTCGTAGATCGATTTGTAGGCGTCTCTGTGTTCGGCATATTTACCAACAACTGCAATGCTGATTTCGGTTTTCGGATTGCGCAAACGATGCAAAATGTCTCGCCAGTCATCCACATCAGGGGCTTTCGATTTCAGCCCTAGCTTTTTCAGACACAATTCGTGCAGCCCGTGATCGCCCATGCTTAAGGGTACTTCGTAAATCGAAAAGTCCTTGTCGCGTTCTTCGATGACAGATTCAAAGGGGACATTACAGAACAAAGCAATCTTTTCGCGCTCTTCGGCGGGCAACTCCCGCTCGGTGCGGCAAATCAAAATATCCGGCTGGACACCTATCTGACGCAGCAGGCCTACCGAATGCTGAGTCGGTTTGGTTTTGAGTTCACCGGCGGCTTTTAGATAGGGAACCAATGTCAAGTGAATGTACAGGCAGTTCTCTTTACCGTGATCTAGTGAAAATTGGCGGATGGCCTCAATGAAAGGCTGGCTTTCGATGTCACCGACGGTGCCCCCAATTTCCGTAATCACGACATCGGCCGTTTCGCCGTTGCTGTCTTCTTCGCCCAATTTGGCGATGCAGCTTTTGATTTCGTTGGTGATGTGAGGGATCACTTGGACTGTCTTGCCCAAAAACTCACCGCGACGCTCCTTTTCGATCACACTCAGATAGATCTGGCCGGTGGTGTAATTGGACTGACGGGTCAGCGGACCATTGGTAAACCGCTCGTAGTGCCCCAAATCCAGATCCGTCTCGCTGCCATCGTCCAACACGTAGACTTCGCCGTGTTGATACGGGCTCATGGTGCCAGGGTCGACATTGATGTAAGGATCGAGTTTCTGCATGCGGACTTTGAGCCCACTGCGTTCGAGCAACATGCCGATCGATGCGCTGGTTAATCCCTTACCCAGCGAACTGACCACCCCACCGGTCACGAAAATATGCTTTGTCATCGTCCTAAATTTCTGCCGTTATCATGATTGAATTGCTTCCGCGAATTCTAATCGCTCTTCATGAAACTGACAAACTGTTGATAGTCCTCTAAGGTGTCGATTCCCGGAATTGCTTGATCGACAACACCGACGATGATGGGGTACCCCCCGTGCAAAACTCTAAGTTGCTCCAGTGATTCAATTTTTTCAGAATCACAACTCGGCAGCTGAGGAATCTTCAGTAAAAACTCCCGGCGATACGCGTAGAGCCCAATGTGCTGCAGAAAGGGAGGAGTCTCCGTATTCCACTGATCCGGCTCAAAATTCCGGGGATAAGGAATCGGGCTGCGGCTGAAGTACAGTGCCCGACCGCGGGAATCCAACACGACTTTCACGCAAGCCGGATCATCGAGCAGCTCTTGAGTCCGGATCGGCGTTGCGAGGGTCGCCATCATGGCGTCGGGGTTTTCTTCCAAAATGGAGATCGCCAGATCGATCGCGGCCGCAGGAATCAATGGCTCGTCGCCCTGAACGTTGACCACGATCTCGAATTCTGGATGGCGCGAGGCGACTTCGGCGACCCGATCGGTGCCACTGCGGTGCCCCGCATCGGTCATCTCAACCTCACCGTCAAATCCTGTCACCGTGTCGCGGATTTCAGGATCGTCCGTCGCCACGATCAGGCGGGTCATCTTTTGACTGGTTGATGCAGATTCGTGAGTGTGCTGAATCAAGGGCTTGCCCGTTTCAGCCAACAACATTTTTCGCGGCAAGCGGGTGGATTGGAGCCGAGCCGGAATGACGATGAGGGTTTTCAAACGGAAGTCCTGATTTGAACAAAGAGCATAGCCCAGTCCGCTGTGGGCCTGAAAACTCGGAAGTCATGATACGAGCGACACGCCGGTGGGAACAGGCGGACTGGCAGTGAGCCGCCTAACGCTGGCTCAAATCGGCCCTGTTCGCGGGCGAATTCGTTTCCGTCGCTGCTATAATGCCTCCGATGTGCTCCATTTCGCCCGCTCTATCTACCCGCATTTTTTAGCACCATGAAAATCGCCGCGCTCTTGTTGATGCTTTTGGCCGGAACCCTCATGCCGCCGGAAGATCCCGGTCCTAACATCATCATGCTGATGAGCGATGACCAAGGCTGGGGCGATGTCGGGTTCAATGGAAACAGCGACATCAAAACGCCCCACCTTGATCAGATGGCCGCGGAAGGCGTTCGCTTTGATCGCTTCTACGCCGCCGCTCCGCTGTGCTCGCCCACGCGAGGTAGCTGTCTGACGGGTCGGTTCCCGTTTCGCTACGGCATCCTCGCGGCGCATACTTCCGGATTGCGCGTCGGAGAAGTCACCATCCCCGAAGTTCTTAAACGCAAGGGCTATGCCACCGGCTTTTTCGGCAAGTGGCACATTGGCTGGGTCAAACCGGACGAAAAGGGCACTCGAGGACATTACTCGCCGCCATCCCAACACGGCTTCGAGGAAGTCTTTGCCACCACCAGCGCCGTGCCGACCTGGGATCCCTGCGTCACGCCGGCGGGCTGGAAAAGTAAATCGAACTTACCCGGCAAACCCTGGAAGGGCGGATTCCCCTACATGCACAACGGAGAACTGGCCACTGAAAATCTGGCCGGCGATGACAGTCGCGTCATCATGGATCGCGTGATCCCCTTCATCGAAAAGAACCACAAGCAACAATTTTTCGCCACCGTTTGGTTTCACACGCCTCACGAACCAGTCGTTGCGGGACCCGAATACAAAAAAGCTTACGCTCAGTTTGGAGAGCTCAAACAGAACTACTATGGCTGCATCACGGCCATGGACGATCAAATCGGTCGACTGCAAGCCAAACTCAAGGAATTGGAGATCGATGAAAACACCTTGATCTTCTTTTGCAGCGACAACGGCCCCTCCGATGGCTTGGCCAAAAAAGAGGTCGCCTCGCCAGGCCCCTTCCGCGGACACAAACACAAAATGTACGAAGGTGGCATTCTGGTTCCGGCGATGGCTCGCTGGCCCGGTGTGATCGAGCCCAATTCACAAACTTCGGTTCGTTGCAGCACCGTCGATTTCTTTCCCACCATCGCGGAAATTGTCGGATACCAACACAAGGGAAATAAAAAGCGACCCATGGATGGGATTGATTTGATGCCGGTGATCAAGGGTACCGCAACCGAACGCGGCAAGGATTTGTTTTTTGGTTTCCGCCGTCTGTATGAAAACGTCGATGGACTCTCGCTGATCCATGGTGACTACAAAATCGTGCAAGAGGCTGCCAAAAAGAAAACGAAAACGATCAGCCTGTTCGATCTTGCCGACGATCCCTACGAGGAAAAAGATCTGTCACAAACCCAACCGGAAGTCTTCCAACAACTCTCTGAAAAACTCAAAGCCATCGACGCCGATTGCCAGCGCAGTCGCGACGGCGCCGACTACAGATACTAGACGTTTTCAGCAGATACGAAACGCTTCAGTTATCAGTTGTCAGCCGTCAGTTATTTGACGCCCAAGTTCTGCTGGATCTCCTCTAGGGGCACGCCCTTGGTTTCGGGCACCATCAGCAGCACCCAGAACAATTGGAGCACCATCATGAAAGCGAAGAATCCAAAGACGTACTCTGCTGGGAGGTTTTCCACGATCGAAGGAAAAACCAGCGTCAGCGTTGCCGCAAAGATCCAGTGAACAAAGCAACCCAATGCTTGGCCCGTCGCGCGAAACTGATTGGGGAAAATCTCTGCGATAAACACCCAGATCACGGCCCCTTGGCCGATCGCGTGAGCCGCAATGAAGGCAAACAGAAAAACGGGAACCCAACCAAAGTTCTCTGACTGAAATGCCCACGCACACAGTCCCAGCGAAGCGATATAGCCAACCGATCCGATCAGCAGCAGCGTCTTACGTCCCAGTCTGTCAATCAACCCCAAACCCACGAACGTAAAAATCAGATTGGTCACTCCAATGCCAATGGTCTGAAGCAATGCAGACTGCTCCTCCAATCCTGTCTTCTCAAAAATCCGGGGCGCGTAATACAAAATCGCATTGATCCCCGAAAGCTGATTGAAGAAGGCGATCAAAAACACAAGCAAGATCGGGATCTTCATGTTGGCGGAAAAAAACCGCCGCTGATTTCCAGCCCCTTTGGCTGGCTTTGATTCCCCAGCGATTTGATCCACCATCGAGTCCAGACTTTCCATGTCCATCTCCGGATTGATCATCTGAAAAATTTTCAGGCCTCCTTCGCGGTCTCCTCGCTGGGCAATCAACCAACGCGGACTCTCCGGGATCAAAAAACACATCAGGCTGTAAATCAATGCAGGGATCGCTTCGATTCCCAACATCCATCGCCACTGCTGTTCTCCCAAAATTTCCGTCCGTGAAATAATGGCGTTAGATACAAAGGCGATCAAAACTCCGAAAACAATATTGAATTGAAACAGCCCCGCCAGCAGACCTCGTCGCCGCGAAGGTGCAATTTCGGAAATGTAGAGCGGGGCGCAAACGGTTGAGATCCCGACTCCGACGCCTCCGATCACGCGAGCAATCACGAAAGAAACATAGTCACCCGCCAGCGCTGACCAAATCGCCGACCCTAGAAACATCAACCCAATAAAGATCAGCGTTTTTTTGCGTCCGAAAAAATCGGTGGGAACTCCACCAAACAGCGATCCAAAAACGGTTCCCCATAACGCCGCACTAACCGCCAGCCCATGTTGCCCCTTGGTCAACTTCCATAGCTGTTCGATCTTCTGTTCGGCGCCCGAGATAACCGCAGCATCGAAACCAAACAGAAATCCGGCCAACGCCGACACCAACGCCCAAAAGACAAGTCGATTCATGAGGGGGGCTTCATTTGAGAGTGCAAACATAAATCCATGATAAGCCCTGAGATTTCGATAACCACCAGACGGTTGACATTGCCGGGTCCCAGCTCACAATCCGACTTTCGCGTTTACCACCAAATCGTCTTGCGAGTTTCCCGATGCTGCGCCCCGCTACCAACGAATACCACGAGTACTTCGACGCCTATATCGAGCTTTTTCAAGCCGATGATTTGCTGGCCGAATTCGCAGCCCAGCCCAGAAAACTTGAGGAACTGCTGGGTGAGCTCAGCCACGAAGAAGCCTCACAGCTCCACACGCCCTACACGTGGAACCTGAAACAAGTCGTCGGGCATCTGCTGGACACCGAAAGAATTTTCTCGAATCGCCTGCTGAGAATCGCCGCCGGCGACCCGACGCCCAATCCGGGCTTCGAGCAGAACGATTACGTCGACAACTTTGACTACTCTGCGGTTGCGATGAAAGACTTGCTGGAAGAGTTCGCGGCCCTACGGCTTTCAAACCTGAAGCTTGTCAGCCGTTGCTCCGAAGAGCAGCTTTCGAGGCAGGCCATGGCTTCAGGAAAATCGCTTTCGGCGCGAGCGGCGTTCTTTATCCTGGGAGGACATGTCGTCCACCATCTGGAAATCATGAAGCAGCGTCTGTCCGGCTAGAGTCGCCACAGGCCATACAGCATCGTTGATGCAACTGCTCTACCTTCTCCATGGAGGAGAGTTCTCACTCGAAATTTGCTCGGCCGCAGTTCGAGCCGAAAGCTCATGCCACGTTTCGATCGCGAGTTTTGTTTTCTCTTCGACCTTCTGCTGTTGCTGATTCACAACCCCCTGCAGCTTGAACTGGGATTGAGACATGGCTGTGAACCGATCTTTCAGGTCTTGGTCGAGCGGTTGGATTTCAATCGCGTCGGTTTTCGGAGCGACTGCTGGAACGCGTCCCTTCTGCAAATCCTGAATCCGAATCTTTGCCTTCACTCCCGGAGCGTAAGACGTTGGCGGGATGGCTTTGAGTCGAATCGATTTTCTGCGAATCTCTGGCATTGGCTGAGCTTGCACTTGCAACGGAGCCTCCGAAATTGTCTTGCCTTCAGCAACTGCGAGGGGTTGGGGAGCCCGTGCCGGTACTGGCACAGACGCTTGTCGCATCCGTTGCGGTCGCAGGCTGTTCAGCGGAGTGCCTTTGATGCTGGCCGGAATCGAAGGAATTTGTGAGCGAACCGCTCGCGTTACATCTTCAACAGGACGCGATGCCTTGACAATGTGAACCGGTTTCGCCGACAGCTTTAGCCGCTCAACACCGTCTTCGATTTTTCGTGGTGATCGGTTGGGCTCTTCAATCGGGCGGACAAGCTTCCCGGTAATCTTTTTCGTCACCGCTGGCGAAACTGGATCCGTTGGAACCAGTGGAGTCGGTACGGGAGGTGTTGGGAACTGTGGAGTAGAAGGCGTTGCTGCCGCTTGCGGGGCAGGTTCTGGGCCAAACACTGGAAGCTTCGGTGTTGGGGCGACCGGCTTGACAGTCACCACCGGTGGCGACGCCTGAAATTGTTTTCCAAGTTTCAAGTCGTGGCCAATCTTTTTGACGAACTCGGGATCGAGCTCTGTCACCGCGGCGAGATTCTTTGAGTTCTTGACGACATTGGTCAATGTTGGTTTCGTGTGAGGACCTGTAAAGTTCGTGGCCATCGCATCGGTGGTACTACCAAACGTCGGACGCTTCAGGCGACCCGCACGAAAATCTTTGTTCTGAACCGGGGTGGTGGTTTCAATCGGAGACTTTGTGTTTGAGAATGGCTTGATGGGAACAAAACCTTTGCCGGCCTTAGGCAACGTTGCTCCCAAACCTTCAGAAGGCGAATCCAATGATGGCAGCGGCGGGGCACTCGATGGAGCTCCCGTTCCGGGTGATTCGATGATCTTGCCCGGTGCTGGAGCCGGTGGATTGGGGGTGGGGGCTGTCAGTCGAGTGGGAAGTTGAGAACTCTTAGCTGGAGCGGCGACGGGTGCTTTCAAAGCAGGAATCTGCGGTAAAGTCTCCGGCGGATTCGTAGGTGCCGAACGCTGCGGAGCAGCCAATTTGTTGGCTGAACCTGAGCCTGAAGGTTGGTAGTACCCTCGGTCCACAGGCTGATCCCTGAACGGAAACAGGTTGAGGGATTGGTCTTGCGTCTCGCAGGCGCTACAGCCGCTTCCCGAAATGTGATCCACAGGACACCGAGCTTCCACGAATTCGGGTTGCCCTATTTCGGCATGCGCCGCTTTAGCTTGCGCCGATTGCTGGCACGAATGACAGTTGCAATCCCGTCCGGGCGATTGCTTGCTGTGGGGCACGTGTCCGAATCGTGAGGACTGCTTTTCGGGCTTGAGCGCGCATCCGGGCATAACGAGGACCAGAGTTGCCAGAATTGCGAGCCAGGGATTACGACGTTTCATTGTCATCAGCCTTTGCTGAAAGGTAGGACTACAGATTGCCATCATTTCCGTAACAACGGAACCAATAGTTGCTTTCCGATTATCAATATCGTCGAGAACAACCCCATTCATCGGATTTAGAGTTTCAGCATGGGCATTCGGAACGACTCCTAAAAGCGTTGGCAGACAAAGACACAACCTGACCGACAGCGATTCGCTAACCGGTACAGCTTCAGCTTCCTTGGCAGGTGAATGGTGGTTCGGGCTCCGTCCGCCTCTCTCTTTTCCATATAGAGCACTGGTGCTTAAAGACTGCCGCAAGCGAGCACCGTGAGTTGCTGCCAAAAATCAACGCCTGCCGAAGGATCAGGTTGATTTTGGGGAACATCATGTGGCCCATTTTTCTGAAAAAGCCACCAAATGCCTGAATATTCCGCGTTTCTGCCCGCTGGTCCAGAATTTGCTTTGTGGTTCCGCTGGCCAAACTATTGTGAAAGCCAGAGCAAGATTAACCCTACTACGTGGAGTCAAAAATGAAACACCTATTCGCTGTCCTTACCCTGTTCGCCTGTTCAATTCCTGCACTGGCTCAGGAAAACGGAAAAATTGACCAAGTCAAAGAATCTAAATCGATCGCCAGCGCACAACAAGCTGCTATCGATCAACACAATCAAAAAATGGCAGAGATGCAGGCCGAACGAGCCGAGATGATTGCCAAGCAACAGGCTGAAATCGAAAGACACAACAAAAAGCTGGCAGAGATGCAGGCCAAGCAACTTGCTAAGCAACAAGCCGCGATCGAAAAGCACAACAAAAAGCTGGCAAAAGCGCATGCTGAAAGAGAAGCAAAAATTGTCGAGCTTCGCAGCCAACTGATGGAACTTGAAACAGAGCGTGCCAGCAGTCATCAGGGCTCTGGATCCGCTGCCAAAAACTCCGTTGGCCAAGGATCGTCAACTTCAAATCCAATCTCAACGATTCAAACTCCGGCCAGCCAGGGTTCAAC
>CAZDZX010000016.1:9359-26004 GCA_964510005.1 uncultured Pirellulaceae bacterium | reverse complement strand
CATGGCACCCCTATCGCGCGAATCATGATGCCCCTATCGCGAAGCATGGCCCCCTGTCGCGCGAAGCATGGCACCCTCGTCGCGCGAAGCAGGGCACCCTCGTCGCGTGAGGCATGGCGCCCCTAACATGAAACATGGTGCCCCTTGGCACGTCTCAAGCACTGCTTTTCGTTAATCGGTTCTGCTACTGATCGTCGCCATCGAGAGGGATTGTGGCCATCGGTGCGTACTGCGGACGTCCGCCTTCAAAGATGCTGGAGCAGATCACCGCTTTGTCGATGTGGCAAGATCCTGCATCGTGATTGCGAAACCGATGCAGCAGTTGGGCCAACTCGTCTGGACACTTGGCTCCCTTTTTGACTCGGCCGATGGTCATGTGCGGTTCGAACTCGAAGCGGGATTTGCCCAAGCTCCAATCGCGGAGAAATTTGGTGATCTCCTGTGACATTTCGGCCATCGCTTCACCGCCCTGCTCTGCCCCAACCCAAATCGTGCGAGGCCCCTCCAGCGAGGGAAAAGCTCCCAACCCGCCCAGCGTCAAATCAAAGGGCTCGAACGAACTAATGACACCTTTTGCATCCCGGCAGAATTCCGGGATATCGCGGTCGGGGATATCGCCGACGAAATTCAGGGTCAGGTGGAGATTCTCTTCCGGAACCCAGTTAACCTGCTTTTTATTGACTGCGGCAAAACGGTCGACCAGTCGGGAAATGTTGGAGTTGATTCGCTGTGAAGCAAAAACGCCGATGAAAGTACGAATGTTGGACATGCGAATAGGATTATGTATCGCAAAATCCACGCAAGCCCAAACGGGGGACATTTGCGCTCCGATTGTTAATCGATGTGCTTTACACCGAATTCTCTGGCAGCGATCCGGTGTTAGTCATGTAATTATCGCTTCAATATCTTTTAAAATCTGGTTTTGGCTTTAAACTTGAGGCCCTGATGGCGGTCTCAAATCCGCCATCATTAATCTCATGTTAGCCAGCGAAACTTCCTAAGCCCATGACCACCAAAACCTCACGCGTTTTCAATTTCTCTGCCGGTCCCGCAGTTCTGCCACTTCCCGTGTTGGAACAGATTCAACAAGAGATGGTTTCTCTGCCCGGTGTGGGTAGCAGCGTGCTGGAAATCAGTCACCGCAGCAAGGACTTCGACACCATCATCGAAGACGCCGACGCACGATTGCGACGCGTTATGAATATCCCCGATGACTACGAAGTCCTCTTCCTGCAAGGCGGCGCGGCACTTCAAAACGCTATGATCCCCGCCAACCTGATCACCGATCCGGGTCAAACCGCGGACTACATCGTGACCGGTTCATGGGGCAAGAAAAGCTCCGGCGAAGTCAAACACTACGGCAACTTGAACGTCGCGTTTGATGGATCCGAATCCAACTTCAACAAAGTGCCAGCGCAAACGGAATTGAATCTGACCGATTCGGGGGCTTATGTGCACCTGACTTCCAATGAGACCATTCAGGGGCTTCAGTACCATGAGCTCCCCGATACTGCAGGTGTGCCGATCGTTGTCGATCAATCGTCCGACGTGATGTGTCGCCCCGTCGACATTTCAAAGTACGGCATGATCTACGCTTGTGCTCAGAAAAATGCCGGCGTTGCTGGTGTGACGCTGGTGATCGTTCGCAAAGATCTGATCGAGCGAAGTGGTGATCTTCCAAGTTACTTGAGCTACGCCAAACATGCGGGCGGCGGATCTCGTTTCAACACACCGCCTACGTTTGCAATTTATGTCACTGGGCTGGTTTGCAAATGGTTGGAAGAGGAAATCGGTGGGCTGGATGCGATGGAACAGCAAAACATTGCCAAATCGAATATGATCTACGACATCGTTGATGGCAGTAATGGTTTCTACACCGGTCACGCCGATGTGAAAGACCGCTCCATTATGAACGTCGTGTTCCGATTGCCGACGCCCGAGCAGGACGCCGACTTTATTGCCAAAGCCACCGCCGCGGGTCTGACCACGCTCAAGGGGCACCGCAGTGTCGGTGGAATTCGTGCATCGCTTTACAATGCGATGCCGGTTGAAGGCGTGGAAGCCCTTGCAAACTTCATGAAAGACTTTGCCAAGTAAGAGACTCGGATCTTTCTTTGTCCTTGACTACATATTCCAACTCGCATGCCGGAGGCGGGTTGGTAAAATCCTTCCGGCTTTACATGATCCCTCAATTTTGAGGGCAGTTTGAATTCCACTCAGGAAAATCGAATGTCTGTTGCAACTGAATCTGCTCCCGCGAAAGCTTCTGGCGACACTTTTAAAGTGATCGTTCTCGACGACTTGGCTCAAGAAGGTCTCGACAAGCTCGATGCAGCTTCGGGGGTCGAGTATGACATTCGAACCGGGCTCAAAGGTGCTGAACTCCAGCAGGCTTTGACCGAATACGATGGTGCGGTCTGTCGCAGCGGCGTCAAAATCATGGCCGATTCACTGGAAGGCAACAACCGCCTCAAAGCCATCGTTCGCGCCGGAGTGGGAACTGACAATATCGACAAAGTCGCCGCCGCTCGGTTGGGCATCGTGGTGATGAACACGCCTGCTGGAAACACAATCAGTACCGCCGAACACACGATGGCTCTGCTGATGGGACTATCTCGGAAACTTGCTCCAGCCCACGCTTCACTGAAGGCCGGCAAGTGGGATCGCAAGAAATTCAAAGGCTCCGAAGTCTACGGAAAAAAACTGGGTATCGTGGGACTGGGGCGTATCGGCCAAGAAGTCGCCTCGCGTGCGGCAGCGTTTGGCATGGAGATCGTTGGCTTTGATCCGTTTTTGACGAAAGAGCGTGCCGAAGCCATCGGTGTTCGCAAAGTCGATACCGTTGAAGCGATGCTTCCTGAAATCGATTACTTGACCGTCCACACTCCGCTGACTCCCGAAACAGAAAATCTGATCAGCACCGATCAGGTGAAGATGATGAAGAAAGGGGCTCGGTTGGTGAACTGTGCTCGCGGCGGCATCTACGACGAAGCGGCTCTGATTGCAGGCCTTGAGTCGGGTCATTTGGGCGGCGTTTCTCTGGATGTTTATCCGGATGAGCCCTGCACCGACAGCCCGCTGTTCCAGATGGACAACGTGTTGTGCACCCCGCACCTAGGGGCCAGCACGGAGGAAGCTCAGATTGGCGTGGCCGTGGAAGCGGTTGATTTGTTGATCACGTATTTGACGACCGGTGAAATTCAATCGGCCGTTAATACAACGGTCGATCCAGCGGCTCTGAAATCAGTCAAAAGCTATGCCGATGTGGCGTGGCGTTTGGGGATGTTGTTGGGACAGTGGCACGGCGGTGCGGTCGACAAGTGCGAGCTTGAGTTCCACGGCGAGATCGCAGAGAAAGACACGCGAATTCTGGTGTCTGCTTTTTGTGCCGGTTTGATCGGGAACTATACCGAAGACGCCAACATCATTAACGCCGAACTGCTCTGCCGTGAGCGAGGCATTGAGTTGACGCGATCTGAAAACCCACAGCCGGGAACCTTTAGCAGCAAAATTGTGGCGAAAGTCTCCGGAGAGAGTCGAAACTTCTCGGCCAGCGGGACGGTCTTCGGTAAGGAGATGCCACGACTGATCCGCTTGGGAGAGTATCGCACTGAAGCCTTTATGGATGGCACTTTGTTGGTGTTCCATCATCAGGACACGCCTGGAATCATCGGCTACGTCGGCACGGTTTTGGCTGAAGAGAAAGTCAACGTGGCTCAGATGGCTGTCGGACGCCAAGGGCACGAAGTCGGTGGTAAAGCCATTGGTTTGTTGAATCTGGATTCCGAGCCTACCGAAGCCGCACTGACCAAGGTCACTGAAAACAGTTCGATCGACTCAGCTCGCGTGTTGAACCTTCCCAAAGCCGGCGATTTGCCAGACTGGTTGATGTAAGCTGGAGTTAGGGTCGAGGGGTGGAATCTTTTGATCACCCCTTTCCTGTTTTGATCGAAATTTCAGTCCTGCGTCGGTAGCAACTGGAGAACCACCGTTGGTTGAACTGTTGGTGATTGTTGTCGATTTAATTGCGCTTCCTGTGCAGTTGCTGGGCGAGTTGATTGCAACACTTCTTGCCGCTGTTTTTGCGGCAATGTTCAACAGGAAGGTGTTGGATGAAAAAGGGTTGCCTGTCTCTGATACGATGGTGGCCAGTGCTAAAGGGAAGCCCAATCGCTGGCGGATTTTCGGTTGCTCGTTGTTGGCAGCGGTCATCCTTTCGGTCACCAGCGGTTTGATCTGTCTGCTGATCTGGAATTCTCCTTTTGGGGCACAACTGGTGGCTGCGTTTGTTGGGTTGGTGGGTCTATTGGGGGCCGTGAAGGCTGCGCTGGTGTAGTATTTTCAGCGGCAACGGTGATTGGGTCGTCGTTTCTCAACCAAACCGCTCATTGATCTGGCTGTGACTGCGGTCGCTGGCATCGATGACAGCGCGGGTTGGTGGATGTCCAGTTTATGAAGTTCGTGGCTTCCGTTCGCGACTTTCTGTTTTTTGAAACTGACTGGCGAGCCATTTTGTCCCAAGGCATGACTGGGAAGCAGCAGAACGGCCAGAATGCAGATGGCGGGCAACCAAGCGCTTCTCAAATGCGAAAGCACTTCATATATTTCAGAGGATCGGCGGTGAACCGCATTTCGAAAATATGTTGCTTGTTGAGGCACTGAAAGCTCCCATGTCAAAAGGCCATCTAACTCACTCAGTATTCTTCACGTTGGCAGATCCATCTCAGGACAACATAAAAAGCCTGATTGATGATTGTTATCAATATTTGTCGTCAGCGGAGGGAATCGTCAGCCTGCACGCTGGGCCTCGGATCGCTGATCTGGACCGGGAAGTCAACGATCAAGATTTCCATGTCGCTCTGATCGTGATCTTCGAAAATCGAGCAACTCACGATGCTTATCAAACGCTCCCGGACCATTTGACGTTCATCGAGCGGAACAAAGCCAATTGGGCTCAGGTTCGAATTTTCGACGCCGATTCGTAAACCGAAACATTCGTCGGTGGCCATAGGCTGCCACGCTGTGATTTCGCACACAGGCTGGAAGTGCCGGAGTCTATGTCGCCTTGCGGTCCCTCAAAGGGCTGGACAATCGTTGTAATCGGCAGCGTTTATGGTCTCTGAATCACGCTGGGGTAAAGTGTCCCTTTGGCGACCCCAGCGTTTGAATTTCCAGACATTCAGGCTGTTGCCTGAGGTCGGATTCGTAGATAAACTACTGACAGTTCTTTTACATTCATACCGCTGGTTGGGCCCGTTGATCGGGAGCGACCAAATCATCTCCTGAGTGCTTTTTCGTAGAAAGCGCGACAGCGGATGTTCGCGTGTCCTGAGGTCGATAATGAGTTCAATTGAACAGGCTCTTACCACACCGTTGCATGGTTGGCATAGCGAAAATAGCGGAAGAATGGTCGAGTTCGCGGGGTGGTCGATGCCAATCCAGTACTCCAGTATTGTCGACGAGCACAACTTTACGCGAAACGCGGTTGGCTTGTTTGACGTTTCTCACATGGGCCGGTTGTGGTTCCAAGGCGCCGACGTCGCTGCGGCTCTGGACGGTTTGACCACGCGGCGAGTCGCAGGTGTGGCTGCCGGAAAAATTCGTTACTCGTTGTTGACCAATGAAGGTGGCGGGATTCTGGACGATGTGTTGGTCTACCATCTGGAAAATGCTGACGGTCCGTTCCACATGATGGTGGTCAACGCCAGCAATCGGGACAAGATCGTGCAGTGGCTCGAAGCTCGTTTGGACAGTTCGGTTCGTGTGGATGACCGCACGCAGTCGACGGCCATGATCGCGGTCCAAGGTCCCAAGGCGAACGCTCAAGTCGCCCAATTGATCACACTGGATCCTGACACGCTGGGTTACTACGAAGGTGCCGCAGCGAAGTACGGTTCAACGGATATCATTGTCTCGCGAACGGGATACACCGGCGAAGATGGCTGCGAGTTGATTGTGCCTGCCGATTCCGCGGTCGAGATTTGGGAGCGGCTAATGGAGCTTGCCAAAACCGCTGGCGGCGGGGCTTGTGGTTTGGCGGCCAGAGACACGTTGCGTCTAGAAGCTGCGATGCCGCTCTACGGTCATGAGCTTTCCGAGCAATTCAATGCCGGTCAAACCAGCCTGAATTTTGCCATCAATGCAAAAGATCGCGAGTTCGTTGGAAAGGCTCCGATTCTGGCCGCGAAAAAAGATGACTCACTGCGGATTCGTGTTGGATTCGAACTGGAAGGAAAACGAGCGGCCAGAGAAAACGTTCCTGTCGTCGTTGATGGCAACGTCGTCGGCGAAGTGACCAGCGGAACGTTTGGTCCGACCGTCCAGAAATCGATCAGCATGGGTTACATCGATCGAAAGTTTAGCGAACCGGGCACGCAAGTTCAGTTCGATATCCGCGGAAAAATCCATCAAGGTGTCGTCGTGAAGATGCCTTTCTACAAACGAAACAGTTGATCCCTGAATGGAGTTTTATTGTGACACCTGAGAAATATCTTTTTGCTGAATCGCACGAGTGGGCCAACGTCGCTGACGAAGGTGGAGACCGAGTTGCCACTGTGGGTATCTCTGCTCATGCCGTCGAAGCGTTGACGGACCTTGTTTACATGGATCTGCCGGAGGTCGGCGATACCGTGACTTTCGGTGAGTCGTTTGGCGAAGTCGAATCGGTTAAAGCGACCAGCGATATGTTCAGTCCCGTCGATGGCGAGATCATTGCTGTGAATTCGAGTTTGCCAGACAACCTTGAAGTTCTCAATGAAGATCCGTGGTCGCAAGGCTGGATCATCAAGGTCAAACTTTCCAGCGAAGAATCGCTTGGCAAGCTGATGGATCATGCGGCTTACGAAAAGATGTGTGAAGGGTAAGGAAGGGTTCCATCCATTTTGAAACTGAAACGACGGGGCAAGTCGATTCGCAATTGAGACCTGCCCTACAACCACTGTGAACGAGCAATAAAAATGGCGACAGCTGAGCAAACGGATTCGGTACAGAGCGTACAAGTTTCGATTGATGATCTTTTCCAGAACGGAGATTTTGTCCGTCGTCATATCGGCCCTCGGTCCGAAGATCTGCAGTCCATGCTGCAAGTCGTTGGAGCGGAGTCGCTGGAAGATTTGATCCGGTCGACGATTCCAGCAGACTTGCTGTTGGAAAACGATGAATCGTTCGATCCCAAGATGTCATGTTTGCCCAACACGACGACTGAGCACGAAGCTCTGGATTTGCTGGCCGAATATGCGGCCGAAATTTCGGTTGACCGCTCCTTCATTGGGCAGGGTTACTACGGCACGATCGTTCCCAACGTGATCCTGCGTAATGTGCTCGAAAATCCCGGCTGGTACACGGCCTACACGCCCTATCAAGCAGAGATTGCCCAAGGGCGATTGGAGTCATTGCTGGCGTTTCAGCAGATGATCATTGATCTGACGGGCATGGAGTTTGCCAACGCGTCGTTGTTGGACGAAGGGACGGCTGCGGCCGAAGGCATGGCCTTGTGTCGTCGATCCAACAAGAAAAACAAATCGAATCGTTTCTTTGTCAGTCGCGATATTTTTTCGCAAACGTTGGACGTGCTTAAAACTCGCGCCCGATTTATGGACATCGAACTGGTCATGGGAGAAGCCCACGAACTGAACGATTGTGAGTGCTTTGGGGCATTTTTTCAGTACCCCGCGGCCAGTGGCAGTGTGGATGATTTGAGCGATCTGATCGCAGCCGCCCACGAAAACAATAAGTTGGTTGTGGTCGCTTCGGATCTGCTGGCGTTGACGTTGATCAAATCGCCCGGCGAAATGGGAGCCGACGTGGTGGTCGGCAGTTCGCAGCGATTTGGAGTCCCGATGGGATTCGGCGGTCCTCATGCAGCCTTCTTTGCTACCCGTGACAAATTCAAGCGATCGATTCCCGGACGCGTGATTGGTGTTTCCAAAGACACGCGAGGAAATCGTGCGCTGCGGATGGCGATGCAGACGCGAGAGCAACACATCCGCCGCGACAAAGCCACGTCTAACATTTGTACGGCTCAAGCATTGTTGGCCAACATGTCAGCGTTTTATGCGATCTGGCACGGGCCCGAAGGTCTGAGCATGATCGCGGCTCGAGTTCATTTTTTGACTCAGCTGTTGGCCAGTGGTCTGGAAGAGGCCGGTTTGGAGGTCATCAATCGAACGTTCTTCGATACGGTCCGAGTCGCAATTGACGACGAGGGTGAACTGTGGGATCGCTGCGAGCAAGCCGGTATCAATCTGTTCTTCGGTGAAGGATTTGTCAGCATCAGCTTGGACGAAACGACGGCTTTTGAAGACGTATTCGATATCCTTGATCTGTTCGTTGGGCAGTCTCACGACGAGGACTTTGATCTGGAGATTGCGGAGCCCTTTGTGGACGCGATTCCAGCCGATTTGCTTCGTGAAACCGAATTTTTGACACACGAAATTTTCAATCGTTTCGATAGTGAAACGGAGATGTTGCGTTATCTCAAGCGGCTTGAGAATCGTGACTACTCGCTGGCTCACGGCATGATTCCGTTGGGTTCCTGCACCATGAAGCTCAACGCCACCGCGGAGATGATCCCGGTTTCGTGGGGGCCGTTTTCGGCCGTGCACCCGTTTGCTCCCCGTAGCCAGACGATCGGCTACGAAGGCATGATCGCTCAATTGGAAGAGTGGTTGTTGGAGATCACGGGCTACGACGCGATGTCGATGCAGCCCAATTCTGGAGCCCAAGGCGAGTACGCGGGACTGTTGGCGATCCGTCGCTACCACGCTTCGATCGGCGAAAGTCATCGCGATGTATGCCTGATCCCAAGTTCAGCTCACGGGACCAATCCGGCCAGTGCCACGATGATGGGACTGAAAGTCGTGGTTGTGAAAACGGACGACAATGGCAACATTGATCTGGTTGATCTCAAGGAAAAAGTTGAAGAGCACCGCGAGAATCTATCCAGTTTAATGATCACTTACCCCAGCACCCACGGCGTGTTTGAGGAAACGGTACGGTCAGCTTGCGAGTTGATTCACGACCACGGCGGGCAGGTCTATATGGATGGTGCCAACATGAATGCCCTCGTTGGGTTGGTCGCTCCTGGAAAAATTGGTTCGGATGTTTCGCATTTGAATTTGCACAAGACATTCTGCATTCCTCACGGTGGCGGTGGACCCGGCATGGGACCCATCGGTGTGAAATCACATCTGGCGCCGTTTCTGCCGGGGCATGTAAGCGTTGACGGAACAGAAGACGATGCTGCGGATGGGAAGTTTGCAGTTTCAGCCGCCGAGTTTGGTTCGGCATCGATTCTTCCGATCTCATGGATGTTCATTCAGATGATGGGTCGTGAAGGGTTGAAGAAATCAACGGAAGTGGCGATTTTGAATGCGAACTACATCGCGACGAAATTGGAAGGTCACTACGAAGTGTTGTACCGTGGCAAAAACGGCCGCGTTGCTCATGAGTGCATTATTGACATTCGTCCGCTCAATGAGTTGACTGGAATTTCCGAAGTCGATATCGCGAAGCGTCTGATGGATTACGGGTTCCATGCTCCGACGATGAGCTGGCCTGTGGCGGGTACGATTATGATCGAGCCTACCGAAAGTGAGTCGCTGGAAGAGTTGGATCGTTTCTGTGAGGCGATGATTTCTATTCGCGATGAAATTCGGGAAGTCGAACAGGGAGTCGTGTCGGCCGAAGACAGTGTGCTGCGGCATGCCCCTCATACGGCGTTTGATATTGCGGACGAGCAGTGGGATCGGGCTTACTCGATCAGCAAGGCTGTGTTCCCGACCAAGGCGACTCGACTGGCGAAGTTCTGGCCGTCGGTTAATCGTGTGGACAATGTATTTGGCGACCGCAATTTGGTTTGCTCGTGTCCACCGATGTCTGAATATGAGTCGGATGAGTAGTTCGCGCCTGTTTGTAGTGCCGACTTCAGCCGGAATGCACGGCGATACGTCCGCGGCGTAACTGGCACAACCTACTCATGTCGCAAGGGGACCTGTGGGGCATGAAAAAAATTGTTCTGATGATGCGCCGATTCTTGGCTAGGCGAGTCTTGAAGCCGCCTCAATTCGTTCATAAATCGACAAATTGATGAACGAAGTCAATTTGATGAATGAAATGGGTAAGGTGTCCATTGTTGCCAGCGTCAATACGCAATAGCACCTGTGAAACTCTTTCTCTGCCAGGTGCCAGCCTTTATTGCGAGAAAATAAGAGATGCTGAAAAGACTTTTGTTACAGGTTACCGGACTGATGGCTTGGTTCGGATTGTTTCAAGGTTCTATTGCTCTTCGTGATGTGAATATGGGCACATTCAATATGTGCCGTGATGGCTACTGAGGCGTTTCTACGAGTGCATTAGTTTCAATGCATCTGATTTGGTTTATTTTGCTCCTGCCGGTTGCCGGTTTGATTGGTTATTTCTTGGGTGGCAAAAAGCTGTGTATGTTGGCCAATAGTGCCGCTTTGACTTTGCTGCTGGCTTTGATCGGTTGGGTCGGGGTGTTGGCGGTGCGTGGGACCGAGCTGACGGAAACTCTGTATGACCGCGCTTCCCACGCGTTGGGAACCGTGGTGGTGTACAGCGACCTTCCATTGGTGCAGCTGATGATTGGCTGTCTTGTGGTCAGTACCGTCAGTTCTTGGAAGATCAGGCGTCAGAAGGGTATCGCCGAAGAAACGGAAACCGAAGAAGTTCCAGAAAATTCCGAAGTTCCATCACAGGTAGCTGTTCAGAGTCCTTCCGAGTCAATTGTTTGAGGGACGGTCGTCAACGTTAAGGGCCGAAGTTTGGCACGGTTACCGACCCCGATGGCAAGCAAGTGGTGGCTGAGAGTGGCCATATTAACTTTTCCAAGCTCTCCCAAGGTCTTCAAGACACCACCGCTTTGAGCGCCCCACAGAGAGGAGCGATTCAATAGCTGCAACAGCCTGTTTTTTTCGCAATGGCGTTTCACTGTAAATTCTGAAGTCTTGCGACATCAGCGACGTCGAGAGTTGCCCTACTCGATAAAAATTCAAATACTCGTCGTCATGCAATTGGATTATAGACGCCGGCCGGCTGCCGATTTAGAATCGAATCGCTGATTCTTTACCACCTCCGCTCGGCGATTCCATGAAAAGACTGTTGTCGCTTGTCCTATTTTTCCTGTTGCAGCTTCCCATCGCTGCATCGGCACAGTCGCCGAATATCTTGTTTGTCTATATCGACGATATGGGTTGGAAAGACGTTGGCTATATGGGATCGGATTTCTACGAGACACCGACGATTGACGCTTTGGCATCTGCCGGTGCGGTATTCACGAACGCTTATTCCTGTGCTGCGAATTGCGCGCCGGCAAGAGCCAGTTTGATGTCAGGACAATACACGCCACGTCATCAAATTTTCAACGTGGGGACGCAGGACAGAGGCAGAGCGGAGCACCGCCGGTTGTTGCACGTGCCGGGCACCGACACTCTGGATCCAAAAATCAAAACATGGGCTCACCAATTGCAAGCAGCCGGATACGCCACGGCCAGTATCGGCAAATGGCACCTCAGCAAGGATCCCTGCGAGTACGGTTTCGATGTCAACATTGGCGGCTCCCAGGCGGGCTCGCCTCCGCAAGGTTACTACCCTCCCCACCGCTCGGTGGCGGGACTTGAGGACGCGGCGGATGATGAATACCTAACGGATCGATTGAGTCACGAAGCGATACGCTTTATCGAGAAAAATCAGGAACGTCCGTGGTGTGTTTACCTGACTCATTTTGCGGTGCACACGCCGCTGGATGCAAAAAAAGAGCTTAAACCAAAATACGAGCAGAAGCCTGCCGGTGAACTTCACAGCCATGTCGCGATGGCCACCATGATCCAAGCCGTTGACGATGGCCTTCAATCGATCGTTGCCACGCTTGATAAATTAAAGCTTCGCGAAAATACGATCATCGTGTTTACCTCCGACAACGGGGGCTACGGGCCGGCGACCGATATGGCTCCGCTGAAAGGTTACAAAGGGACGTACTACGAAGGCGGTATTCGCGTCCCCATGTTCGTGAACTGGCCCAAGAAGATACCGGCCAAGCAAACCATTACGCAGCCCGTGACCGGTGTTGATATCTACCCGACGATCTGCGGTTTTGCAGACGCTGCCCTGCCGGCCAAACAATCAGCCGATGGCGTGAGCCTTGTCGATTTGTTGATTTCAGGTAAACCGCTTAGCCCGCGAGCGTTGTTCTGGCATTTTCCGGCCTATCTCCAATCGTATTCATCCGATTGGCTTGAGCAGCGAGATGTTCTGTTCCGATCGCGTCCCTGCAGCATCATTCGTGTGGGCGATTGGAAGCTGCATCAGTATTTCGAATCAGGCGATTTCGAACTTTACAATTTGAAGTCTGATATCGGCGAGGCGAAAGATCTGAGTGATGTCGAGACGGCAAAGCGGGAGGAGTTGTCTCGCATTCTGACCGCGTGGCAGCAAGAGATCGGTGCCCCGACCCAATTGGAAGCCAATCCAGATTTTGACAAGGCCAAGGAAGCCGAAGCTCGAAATCGAAAATTGAGAAAACAACGGAAGAGTGAATAGTCGCTGTCCCATTGTTATGAAGGACCGATTGCCCCGATTCGGGTTGCGATGACTTTGTCGTTTTCGTCAATCGTAATTTGGACCCGCCATTGTTCAGGAAGAAGGTCAGTCCTCACCTTGGAACGATAGCAGAGCAATTCCGAATGATTCTCAGGCAGAGACCGTCGCTTTACTGAGAATCCCGATTCGTCCATAAGCCGAGCAGCTTCATCAGCGGTTGTTCCCACGGGAATGTCGGTCTCAATGGCCTGCCGCATTCCGGAATAGGTGAATGCGTTAATTGGATACTCAAGTCCAAGATTGCATCCACTGACAAAAAGAATGCAGAACAGCAATGCAACTCGAAGCATGTTAATGTCCTGCATATTCTTACGGATTTGTTTCAAATACTTACCGTTTTGAACACTAGAAAAAGGCAGGGTCTTGATCAAGACACTATTGCGGCGAGCGAGACGGCAGCATTCAAGCCAGCACGTGTTTTGACCGGACCACTAGATTGGCTTCAAATTGGCCTGCGCTGGTGATTGGGTGTCAGTCTCGTAGTGTAAGACAGGTTCAGGCACGACAATCTCACCTTCCGATTTAGGGGGATAAGGTCGGTGTCGCATGCTCTTGAGATGATTATTTAGTACGGCTGGCGGGACTCGAACCCGCACGCCCAAAGGACATTGGATTTTAAGTCCAATGCGTCTGCCAATTCCGCCACAGCCGCGTACCGCCACATCATAGCTTTCCGAGTTCAACACTCAAGTCGACTGTCTTGCCGTTTCGGATAACTTGAATTTCAACCTTGTCTCCAGCTTTACCTGCGGAAATGAGGAGTCTTAGCTCGTCGAAATCCGCCACGGACTGCCCATTGACACTTGTCACGATGTCTAGCGGTTTCACACCGCCCTTGGCCGCACCCGATTCCGGGACGACTTGACTGATGATGCAGGAGGTCGGTTGGCCTGGATTCGCCGAGACTCCCATAATCGCTTCAGGCGAGGCCGTGACCTCGAGTGTCCCCGGGCGAAGTTGTTTCGCCTGCCGAATCGCTTCGATGTCGATTCGGCAAAGGGAAAAATCGACGCTGGACAATTGAGGAGACAGCAAAACGGTTTGCAGGTTCGCGGCGCTGAATTGACATTCTCGCAGGCTCAGACTGTTGACCTCAAAATCCTCAATCATTTTGATCTGCGGCTTGTCCAATTCGACTTCGTCGAGATGAAGGTGAAACTGGTTTTGTTGGGAGATGAAAAAAGATTTTTCCGGGAATTTCTTCTTGAATGAAACGAAGCGAAGGTTGGGAGGGAGAGAAGGTTTTTTCTCGCTGGCAAAGGTGCAACCAATGAAGTTCACTGATGTGGTCGTTGTGTCAGATGTGCTTTCAAGCAATTCTGCGGTGATTCGCTGACCGTTGAATGTCACGGTTCCAATCGGCGAAATTTTTACCAACAGATCCATCGATTTCGCACTGATCTGTTTTTTCGACTCCGGGAACACCACATCCGATGGTTGAAGCTCTCGACTGTTGGAAAGCAGGCCTCGCAGGAGTTTCCGATTTTGCTCTGTTGAGTTGGAGATGATTTCGTCGATTTTGGCGACCGTTTGCACTTTGTTTTCCAGTGGATCCTGCCAAGTCGATTTGATGGGCTGGACATTTGTAGACGGCACAGGAGCGCCAGTATGACTAACCACGATTCGTCCGTCGCCGCCAAGAAGGATCCCTGGACCGATCGCAGCGAAGGCTTGCGGTTGTTCGGGAAGCGCGATACGGAATCCTGCTTCTCGGAGTGATTGGGCTGCTCGCTCGCGGTGATTGAGGGTTCGCTGAACCAGTATTTTTTCCAGCCGCTGACGACTTTCACGACTGTTAAACAGGACTTGGATAACCGCGGCCGATTTGAGAAAAATCGCATCGTCTTCGGATTTGCAGATATTCTCGAGAATGCGGTTGATTCTCCATTCAGCTTCCGAGGATCCATCAAAGAAGTGGCGGGTTAGTCTTGCGATGACAGTCGCGTCGGCTTTGCCAAGCGCTTCGGTGGCCTTTTCTCTCTCTTTATAAATTCGGGAATCGAGTTGCGCAATCAATGTCTCGATGTCCACTTCCAACGAGTCGGCGGACTGACCGTCGTCCAGCGCGTGACAATTTGTAACCGGCAAAAAGAAGCTGCTCGCCAGTATGGCAATGACAGCGACTAGGAGCGCAATGGGGTTTTTCAGAGAAAGTGTCATGAGACAGCTCAATCGATCGAAGGGCCTGCCCAAAAGAGGGGGCTTCCCTAGATAGGCACAATATTACTCAACCCCGAGTATAGAGAAATCCCCAAGTTTTCGCATATGGTGATCCTGAAAGTAGGGCACATAATTGGAAAAAGCTACCGGATCGGTATTTTTGGTTAACTTTCTGTCAATCTCTGTCGATCGAAACGATATCCGGAGGCTTAAAAGACTTGTCTTCCTCCCACCGATTACACCGTTTTCAAGAGATTACCTGAAAAATGCGTTTAAGCTGACGCAAGGGCAAGATGCCATGAGAATTCATACGACTCGATTCGCGACAATTGAAATTGAACCCGACGACATTCTGTTCTTCCGGAACGGATTGATCGGTTTTGAAGATTGTCGTCACTGGGTATTGCTGGCAGATGCTGGCAATTCAGCAGTCGCGTGGTTGCAGAGCATGCAGCACGCAGACATTGCTCTGCCCGTGGTTTCGCCTCGCAGGTTTGTCAGCGACTACCAAGTACGGCTAGAGCCCACCGATGTCGAAGCGCTACAGTTGAGTACTGTCGAGCAAGCTTACGTGCTTGGCGTCGTCAGTCGGGATGATCAATCCTTGACTTTGAACTTGCGAGCTCCTTTGGTGATCAACCTTGACCGAAGAATTGGCTGTCAGGTGGTCACTGTCGATCCGCAGCCGATGCAGTTTGAGCTGGCCAATCTTCCTTCGGAAATGCGAAAGTCCGCTTAATTCCGACATTCGGAAATCAGACAACGAAAGCCGACCGGGGCAACGGGTCGGCTTTTTTCGTGCCTGTTGCACTCTGTTGAACTTCGAAGACAGTCAATCGTTCCAGTTTACCCGTTCGGAAAAACCATGTTTTTCCGTGCAACTGGAGTTCGAGTGATTTTGCAAGGATTTGCCAGCGGCGAAGTCGATGAAAACCAACAGCTCCTGCTAGCGAGTAACTTGTTCGTGCGTTTTGCGAGCAGAGCACAGGAGCATCAAGCGGCAAAGGATTGTTCCGCAACTAGGTTGCAATCAAACAGTGGTTTGATTGAGAGGAACAGCCAAATTTTACTTTGACAAAAGGAGCCAGCCATGCTGGTCTTGTCGCGGCATAGAGACGAAAGCATCATGATCGGTGACGATGTTCGGATTACGATCGTCGACATTCGAGGGGACAAAGTGCGCTTGGGAATTGATGCACCGCAGGAGATTCCTGTGCATCGCCAAGAAGTCTATGACGCCATCAAACGAGAGAACCAAAAAGCCAGTCGATTGGGTCCATCCGAGACTCGCGACGTCGGAAAATAGGTTCGACGCTAACTGGGTTCACGATTGAGTTCTCGTGGCTCAAAATGAACGCGATTGTCTGGGCCACTACGACTCGGGCACGACGATATCGATGTCATGCGTCTGCTTCCCTTCGACGACTTCGTAGCTTAAGCCGCTCGTCCTTGTGTTGTGATAATTCTCAGGGACCAGCGTCATCTTTTCATTTCGCTTGGCCTCAATTCGCTTCTGTTCTTTCCCAGAAGCGGATAGGAACTCCGACATCTCTTTGTCGGTCATCTCTTTCACGTAGGCCGTGACTGCGATCTTAAAAGCTCCAACGGGCACACCGGCTTCGCCTTTATGTTTCAAGGCGTAACTTCCATCGTCGGTGCGACTTCGACCGTTGTTGTTTGCTGTGGTGGTTTTGAGGGTAGACCTAATACGAGTGAGCAGACCGCCGATCCCGACCAGTCGCTCCCGGCCATTTAGGAAGAACTGTTTGCACCCAAACCGTCTTCGTCTCGTTAGGTCGTCGACCTAAGTCCCGTTTCTGATGGGGGACAACCACGAATGACACGAATCTAACGAATTTGGACGCGC
>CAZDZX010000016.1:3749-9259 GCA_964510005.1 uncultured Pirellulaceae bacterium | reverse complement strand
AAAGTTCATTGCTTTCGCTCTAAGAGGGGGATTTCAAAAGGTTTGAGACACCGCCAACCCTTCGGCATTGCTCCAAGTCTAATTGGAGGCCTTGTCCGCCGTCAAATCTCTACGCGAACAGGTGCCTGCGATGCTGTTTTTTTGGGTTGGAGTCCCCAGCGAACATACCTCTCTCGTTGCAGAACAACATGTCGGCAAGGTATCCTGTGGGGCAACATAAGGTGGCACTCGCCGCAAAACGCTTTACTTGTTTTGGATACTGAACGAGAAATTCATGGCTGATTCTAATTCCGGTTTGGCGAGCTCGCAGGTTGAATCCGCCGTTCCATTGCCTTTGGCCGCCGCGCTGTTGCCAGTCATGACGTTGGTAACCTTGTTGATCATCAACGTGTTTATCTTTACCGAAGACGCCAGCTATGGGCCTAATCAGTTGGCACTGGTCGTCGCTGCGGTGGTCGCCGGGGTAATCGGTTGGATATTAAAAGTCCCATTTGAAAGAATGCTCACTGGTGTAAAAAACAGTATCGGTTCAGCCCTCAATGCAATCCTGATCCTGCTGATGATTGGAGCGCTGGCCGGGACGTGGCTGATCAGCGGTGTGGTTCCCGCCATGGTCTGTTATGGACTACAGATTCTCAACGCCGAGTATTTTTTGGTTGCCTCTGTGGTGATTTGCGCCATCGTTTCGATGATCACCGGTAGTTCATGGTCGACCATCGCTACGGTCGGTGTGGCCCTGCTGGGGATTGGTGACGCGCTGGGATTGTCTGGCGGCATGGTGGCCGGTGCGGTCATCTCGGGAGCCTACTTTGGCGATAAAATGTCTCCGCTTTCGGACACCACGAACCTCGCCAGTGCGATGGCCGGATCGGAACTGTTCAGCCATATCCGCTACATGCTGTGGACGACCGTGCCCAGTATCGTGATTACGTTGATCGCGTTTCTGGTGATCGGTTTGATGCGAGAGACCACTGGGTCGACCGAACAAGCCAACGAGCTGGCCGTTGCGATTTCGGAGAAATTTTATATCACGCCGTGGTTGATGTTGGTGCCGCTGGGGACCTTGGTCTTGGTGGCTTGCAAAGTCGATGCGGTGGTGGCGTTGTTTTTCGGCTCGGTACTCGGAGCGATATTTGCCCTTATTTTCCAAAGCGGTATTTCCGTGGAACACGACATTATCAATGAAGTCGGTGCTGGGGGAAGCAGTACGCTCAGAACCAGCGTCCAACAAATAGCGGCGGGAGTGTTCGGTGAAGGTTCAATGAGCGAATCGATCGGTAGCAGCGCGGGTCAATTTCAAGAGTGCTACATAGCAGTCGTGCAGGCCTTTACCTCGAAAGTGGAAATCGCCAGTGGCAATGAAGACGCGGCAAAGCTGATGTCGACCAAGGGCATGGCTGGGATGTTGAATACGGTTTGGTTGATTATTTGTGCGATGTGCTTTGGCGGCGTGATGGAGGCCACTGGGCTGTTGCATCGAATCACCCAACCGCTGGTCGATATGGCCCAGTCGACGTGGGCTTTGATCGCCACGACCTGTGGAAGTTGCCTGTTCCTGAACGTGACGGCATCGGATCAATATCTGGCGATTGTGGTGCCCGGGCGGATGTTTCGCGAGAGCTACGAAAACCGCGGTTTGGCGCCGGAGAATCTTTCCCGAACGCTTGAAGACAGTGGAACGGTAACCTCGGTGCTGGTGCCGTGGAATACCTGTGGTGCTGCCCAAGCCACCGTTTTGGGAATCACCACATTGACCTATCTGCCTTGGTGTTTCTTTAATTTGCTCAGTCCGTTGATGTCGATTTTCGTCGCGATGATCGGGTTTCGAATCCTGAAACTGAAAAAAGCGTAGTGCTCAAGCAAAGTTGAAACCTTGTGCTCACTAGGGGTTTGGGCACTAGCCCGATGGCACTTCCTCTAGGCCAGCGGCCGACATAACCGCTGCCGGTGGCGCAAGCCACCGGATCGTCTGCTCGCGAAACTTAGGCCAGCGGCCGACACAAAAGGCCACGAGAGCGGCTCGCAAATCCGGTTCGCTTGATGTGTCGCCCGCTGGGATTGGGGGATGACTTTCACGAAACCGTTGGCTTACGCCAACGGCAATGGGTGTGCCGCCCTCTGGGCTAAAAGCCACGGCGGATCACTCGCCAGTCCAGCTGCAATTTTTCACAGCCTCTCGGGCTTAAATGCCATTCAGATCGCGCCAGCTATCCCTTGCAGGAGTCGGATTTGCTAGCGATTGACGGAAAACGTCTGTACTTTCCACCGGAACTCCTGCTATAGGTCCACTCTAAATATCGGCCCTTTATACGAGTCCATCATCATGTCGAGAATCATTTTGGCCTGCCTGTGTGCGTCGTTTTCGTTTGCATTGACTGCAGATGCACTGGCTCAAGTCGGAGGCGATCAGCGCCAAGAGTTCGTCCGCTCAACGTCCAAGAAAACCCAAAAAGGCGCTCGCGTCATCAGCGAAACCGTCGGGCAACAGACACGCTATCGATTCGAAAATGCCCCAAGATCTGAGCAGACCAACACGAATCAAAATCAAAACCAAAGTCAGAACCAAAACGGTTTTGCCACGCCAAACAATGGCCCCGAAGCTCGAGTCGCTTTTCGCCAAGCCGCCAATCAGGCGCCTTCGCTGAACCCCAATAATTTCAACAACTTCAATAACAACTTGAATCCTTGTTGCCGTGTGGCTCAATGCAATTGCAACGTGGGGGCGCCTCCGAATCAGCTTCAGTTCCCGGGATTCGGGCAAGGTTCCGGCACAGCACAGAACTTCTCTGCCGGTTTCCAATCCGCTCCGTTTCAACCCAATTCACAGGCGCTGGCCTTTGGGCAAAACCAAAGTGGATTTGGGCAAGCTCAAACCGGCTTTGGATTTCAGCCGAACATCGGTGTGCCTCAATTTAACCAAACCGGTGGCAGTTGGTGGACTCCGTTCCTGACCGGATCCGGTTACTACCCACCCTTGTTGAACTTCCGGAATCTGCCTCAAGGAAGTTATCTGGGGCAAGGACTGATCGGTCAGCCGACGGCCTATGTCGACGGCCAGCCATTCCGCAATCTGCTGCGATACATTTCGCCTTGATGCCTCCGCGAGACTAACCGCGGGGCAAATTGAGATACCGCCCTGCCCTTTCAGAATCCAATCCGAAACTCGCCAAGCGGCGTGGTTGGGGAGCCTTTGAATTCGTCCGGCTTAAATGCATCGGCCAGCGCGTCAAGAATATCTGTTGCCACCATGGAAGCCACGCCAAGGCTTTCGGCAGCGAGGTCGCCGGCTTTACCGTGTAAGCAGACGCCCAACACCGCGGCATCCATCGGGCCATATCCCTGCCCCAGCAGGGAAGCAATCACCCCGGTCAGTACGTCCCCGCTTCCTCCCGTTGCCATTCCCGGATTACCAGTTTGGTTTCGATAGGTCTGTGTTCCATCGGTGACCAGCGTGCCGTGTCCTTTGAGGACCATTGTGACAGATTTGTTTTTAGCAAATTCGATGGCAGCCGCTTCGGTTTCGGTTCGAGACGTAAACGTGCCGCCGACCAGTGCTGAAAATTCGCCTTCATGGGGCGTGAGGATAGTGGGCGATTTTCTGTCTTCGATTCGCATCGAGTGCTTGCCGATCAGAAACAAACCATCGGCATCAATCACCAACGGTTTATCGGTTTCCAGCAACGCCTCTAGGACCAGTCGATCGACCTCGCGCCCCATCCCGGGCCCGATGGCGACCACATCGTTGTTCTCCATCGTTTCGGAGATTTCGTTGCGCACGCCGATCGAAAAATGCCCGCTGCTGTCGGGACAAGGAAGCGTCATGTAGCAGGGATCGAATCCGGCCACGACATCGGCAATCGATTCCGGCACCGCCACGGTGACCCGCCCGCTGCCACTTCGCATGGCAGCCATCGCGGCCAGCGAAATCGCACCGGCCATGCCGCGGCAGCCTCCGACCAACAAAATACTGCCAAAGTCTCCTTTGTGGGCATCGGTGGGCCGTCTTTTTAGCTTGGGAAAGGGGTAGCTTTCGCCGGCGACTTGGACCGCGACAGGCGCCTCCGATGGGGGGATCACTGCGATTTCCTTACCGGAACCATAGACCATGTCGATCAGCTGATTCAGGCTGATTGTTCCACTGCGAAAATGCCTTGCGTGCTGCTCAAACTGATGTCGCTTCATGTGGATGTCCGGGCCTGATGCGAGAGATGATTTAACGGTACAATTTGGCTTTATCCTACAGTTAAATTTTTGCGGAAGCGATAATGAACAGTTGCGTTTTAGCTTATTCGGGCGGGCTCGACACATCAGTGATTTTGGGTTGGTTGATGGACGAAGGGTACGAAGTCCATGCCGTTTATGTAGATCTTGGGCAACCCGGCGAAGACCGTCAGCAGGTGCTGGATAAAGCCAACAACGCGGGTGCCAAATCGGCTCGAATCGTGGACGTGCGAGAAGAGCTCTGTCGCGACTACGCGTTTCCGGTTATGCAGTGGCAGGCCAAATACGAAGGCCCCTACCTATTGGGCACCTCGATCGCCCGACCGCTGATTTCAAAAGTCATGCTCCAAGTCGCCAAAGAAGTCGGCGCCACAGCCTACGCTCACGGTGCAACCGGAAAGGGGAATGACCAGTGTCGATTCCAGTTGGCCGCCGAGGCCCTTGAGTCCGGTATTACAATGATCGCCCCATGGCGGATCAAAAAGTTCCGTGATCAGTTTCCCGGTCGCGCTGAACTGATTAAGTACTGCGAAGACAAAAACATTCCGGTTAAGGCCTCCAAAGCGAAGCCTTACAGTAGCGACGAAAACTGTCTGCACATCAGTTACGAAGCTGGCGAGTTGGAGCGATTGGATGTCAATGGAGTTGATTTGGTCGACTTCGGAATGGGAGTTTCTCCTCAGGAAGCCCCTGACAAATCCGAAACGGTCACGATTGATTTCGAGTCTGGAGTTCCCGTGTCGGTCAACGGCGAGAAACTTTCGGCCTTGGGCGTCGTCGAAAAATTGAACGACATCGGCGGTCGCAATGGCGTTGGCCGGATCGATATGGTTGAAAACCGATTTGTCGGTATGAAAAGCCGTGGGGTCTACGAATCGCCAGGCATGACGGTGCTGTACGAAGCCCATCGTTACATCGAACAACTGGCCATGGACCGCGATTTGATGCACCTGCGAGACCGTTTGGCGCCCGAGGTTGCGGAGATGGTTTACTACGGTTTCTGGTTCTGTCCCAAATTCGACGCTCTACTGGCGTTCAACACAGAGGCACAGAAAACCGTGACCGGTAGCGTGACGTTGGAGTTGTACAAAGGCAATATGGCGGTTTCAAATCGCACCAGCCCTCACAGTTTGTACGACGAAGACATCGCCACAATGGAAGGCGGCGGTTCTTATAACCAAGACGACGCCGAAGGATTCCTGCGAATTCAAGGGTTGCCGGGTCGAGTTCAGGCTCGAGTGAATCCTCGCAAGTATTGAGTTCTGAGTTCTCTCGACTGATGTTCGGAG